>NZ_CADCWT010000127.1 GCF_902806485.1 Candidatus Frankia alpina
GAGCTGGGCATGGTCGAGGAAGGCGCCGGGCATCGCCGCGAGGTCCGGTCGGGACGGCGCGGCGCCCGAGCGGACCAGCAGGTCGCCGAGCGCGGCGATCATCACCCCGTTGTCGGTGCAGCGCTTGCGGGCGGGGATCCGCAGCCGGATACCGGCCGCGTCGCACCGCTGCGCTGCCAAGGCCCGCAGCCGGCTGTTCGCCGCGACCCCGCCGACGATGAGCAGGTCACCGATCTCATGGTCGCGGCAGGCGCGGATCGCCTTGGCGGTGAGCACGTCGACCACGGCCTCCTGGAACGAGGCGATCACGTCGCCGGCAGGGACGGTGGAGTCGGGGTGGGCCTCCACCCAGCGAGCGACGGCCGTCTTCAGCCCGGAGAAGGAGAACATGTACGGCGAGTCGGTGCGGCCGGTGAGCGGGCGCGGGAACGCCAGCGCCGTCGGATCGTTGCCGACCGCCTCGCGGTCGACCGCCGGCCCGCCCGGGTAGGGCAGGCCGAGGACCCGGGCGACCTTGTCGAAGCATTCGCCGGCGGCGTCGTCGAGGGTGTCGCCGAGATGGATGATCGGGTCGCGGGCCAGGTCGCCGACGCGCAGCAGCGACGTGTGCCCGCCGGAGACGATCAGCGCGATGACCGGGTCGGGTAGCGGCTCGCCGTCGACGAGGTCCGCGGCGAGATGGCCGGCGAGGTGGTGGACCCCGTAGAGCGGCACGTCGAGTGCGGTGGCATACGCTTTCGCCGCGGACACCCCGACGTGCAGCGCGGTGGCGAGGCCGGGACCTGCGGTGACGGCGACGGCGCCGATGTCGGCGGCGGTCAGCCCCGCCGCCGACAACGCCGCGCGCACGCACGGGACCACCGCCTGCACGTGTGCCCGCGCCGCGATCTCTGGCACCACGCCGCCGTAGCGGGCGTGCTGGTCCATGCTCGTCGACAGCGCCTCGCCGAGCAGGACGCCGTCGCGGACGAGCGCGACCCCGGTCTCGTCGCAGGACGTCTCGATGCCCATCACCACCGGGCTGGGCTGCACCGGCATCGTTCGTAGCCTCCCTCGGACGGCGGACCGCCACCGTCCCTACCAGCACCATCCCCGCGCAGGGCAGGAAATTGTCTCCTTGTGTGGAGACTACGCCGGCCCCGAGTTCGCACGTCAGCCCAGGTCAGCGAGGGTCGTCCGCGGGATCGGCGGCGGCGCAGGCCCGGCACAGGCCGGTGAGCGCGGCGTGATCGGGCTGGAGCCGGAACCCGATCTGGCGAGCGAGCCGATCGGCGACGCCGTCGAGCAGGTCGGCCGGCACGTCGCTGATCTCCCCGCAGCGCCGACAGCGCACGTGCAGGTGGCTGCTGCCGGTCAGGGACGGGTCGAGGTGGTAGACGGCGGGCCCGTGGTCGGGATGCACGTGGGTGACCAGGCCGAGATCGCCGAGGGTCTCCACCGCCCGGTAGACGGTGGTGCGGTGCAGCCCCGGGACGATCACATCGGCGCGGGCGAGGACGTCGTCGACGCAGAGGTGCTCGCTGGTCTCGGCGAGCACCCGCAGCACTGCCCGGCGCGCCGGGGTGACCCGTTCCCCGAGCACCCGCAGTTCGGCGACCCCGGCCGCGGCGAGATCCCGCCGGCCGGCGCTGGTATCCGGCGCGGCGCTGGTATCCGCCTCGACGCCGGCATCCGGCGCGGCGGCGTCGGCGGGCCGGCTGTCCTGCATGACGTCCACCTCCGGACAACGATCGGCCGGCCGGTGGCGCTCCCGGGCGATGGCCCCGTCGGCTGTACCGATCATCCCGACTGGCGGTGGGTCCCCGGTGGGTCCCCGGTGGGCAGGGTCCGCGACCACGGCCGACATGATCAGGTTTGGGAGTTTCGGACCGCGAATCCGACGGACGAAAATCTCATGACGCGCCGGACCATGTTCGGCGTGCGGATTGTTGTGGGCGGGTGACCGGCGCTTGGCGGCGGGCTCTCGGCGGTGGGCTGCCTTATGACACAGTGTCCGCCATGGCCGTGCTCCCCATCCGTACCGTCGGCGACCCCGTGCTGCGCACTCCGACGGCGCTCGTGACGACGTTCGACGCCGCATTGGCGCGGCTGGTCGACGACATGATCGACACCATGTACGACGCGCCCGGTGTGGGGTTGGCTGCCCCGCAGGTGGGCGTCGGCCTGCGGGTGTTCGTCTTCGACGTCGACTACGACCCGCGCGACGTCGAGGTGCCCCGCGTGCCCCGCGTGGTGGTGAACCCGGTGCTGGAACGGGTCGATGATGGCGAGCACCAGCACGGCCTGGAGGGCTGCCTGTCGGTACCGGGCCGGCACTTCCCGACGACGCGGGCACTGCGGGCGAGCGTGCGCGGGGTGGATGTCACAGGTGCGGCCGTGGAGTACGCCGGCGAGGGTCTGCTGGCCCGCTGTTTCCAGCACGAGGTCGACCACCTCGACGGCATCCTGTATCTCGACCGGCTGACCGGCGAGGACCGCAAGGCAGCCGTGCAGGCGTTGCGAGAGCCTCCGCCGAGCCCGGAGCAGGTGCGCGCGGCCGGCGAGGAACTACGCGCCCTGCGCCGCGCGGACCAGTGACGCGGGGGGATCGGGTGATGGCGGCACACCGGATGGGAGGCGGGTTATCTTGGCATCCTCCCGCCCGCCAGAATCGTAAGAACGCCGTCCGGGAGAGCATCGTCCGGGGGAACGCCGGACGGGAGAATGCCGGTGCGTCGAGGAAGTGGGGAGTGGCCGCGGTGACGGTGTTCTCCGGCGGGCCGTATAAGCGGCCGTTCCGGTTCAACATCCAGTGTTCCTCGCCCGAGCAGGTCGACGCCCGGTCGTGGGCGGACCTCGCCCGGCAGGTCGAGGACCTGGGGTACGCGACGCTGACCGTCTCCGACCATCTCGACGAGCAGGTCGCCCCGATCGCGGCGCTGATGGCCGCGGCGGATGCCACGACCACGTTGCGCATCGGCGCGATGGTGTTCAGTAACGACTACCGGCATCCGGTCGTGCTCGCGAAGGAGGCGGCCACCCTCGACGCACTGTCCGGCGGCCGGTTCGAGCTCGGCCTCGGCGCCGGCTGGATGACCTCGGACTACGAGCGCGCCGGCCTGCCGCTGGACCCGCCGGGGGTGCGGATCAGCCGCCTCGCCGAGTCCCTCGACGTCATCAAGGGCATGTTCGCCGACGGCCCGTTGACCTACCATGGCACGCATTACCAGGTGGCCGGGCTCAGCGGCACGCCGAAGCCGGTGCAGCGCCCCCATCCGCCGATCGTCATCGGCGGTGGCGGGCGGCGGCTGCTGTCGCTGGCCGCACGGGAGGCCGACATCATTGGGCTGAACATGAACATGGTCGGCGGGGTCATCGACGCCTCCCTCGGCCCGAACGCGACGACGGCCGCCACCGACGAGAAGATCGGCTGGATCCGTGAGGCCGCTGGCGCCCGGTGGGACGATCTTACCCTGCAGGTGCGCATCCACCTGGCGATCGTCACCGACAGCCGCCACGAGATCGTCGAGCAGCTCGCCGCCGGCTTCGGGCTCACCACGGAGCAGGCCTACGCCGCCCCGCACGCGCTGTGCGGCTCGGTCGACCAGATCGTCGACGACCTCGTCGAACGTCGGGAGCGGTTCGGGATCAGCACCATCGGCGTCGCCCTCGACTCGCTCACCGCGCTGGCACCCGTCGTCGCGCGACTCGCGGGTACCTGACCCGCCTGGCGACCACCGCCCGTCGCCGTTCCTGTCCCGCCGTCCGCCGCCGCCTGTTGCATCGTTGTATCCCGAATCCATCCGAACGCCCGTCGTCGTCGAGGAGCCAGCGTTGGTCGAGCACATGAAGTGGTGGGGTTGGGGCCGGGAGAGTGTTTCCTTCAGCCACGGCGACAAGCCCGACCTGGCGCCGTTCGTGCGCACGCACATCGGTCTCGACATCACCCGGCCGCCCGCACAGCCGCAGGCCTTCGCGGACCTGGCGATTCCCGCGCCGACGCTGCCGGAGCCGCTGCGCGCCGCGCTCGTCGCCGCCGTCGGCGCGGAGCACGTCCACACCGACGCCCACGACCGGGTGGTGCACGCCTACGGCAAGAGCCTGCGTGACCTGGTCCGGATCCGCAACGCCGACCTCGGCCGGCTGCCCGACGCCGTCGTCTACCCGGACGGCGAACAGGCGGTGCGGGCCGTGCTAGCCGCCGCGCTCGACGCCGACGCCGTGGTCATCCCGTTCGGCGGCGGCACCAACATCTCCGGCAGCCTGGAGGCGCCGCGCGACGAGACCCGGCCGGTGCTGTCGGTGGACCTGGGCCGCCTCGACCGCGTCCTCGAGATCGACGCCGACGCCCGGCTCGCCCGCATCCAGGCCGGGGCGCTCGGCCCGCACCTCGAGGAGCAGCTCAACGCCCAGGGCTGGACGCTGGGCCACTTCCCGGACAGCTTTTCCCACTCCACCCTGGGCGGGTGGATCGCCACCCGCTCGTCGGGTATGCAGTCCGACAAGTACGGCGACATCGCCGAGATCACCCGGGCGGTGCGCGTCGTCACCCCCGCGGGCATCCTCGCGACCCGGCCCGTGCCCAGCCAGTCGACCGGGCCGAGCGCGCGGGAGATGATCCTCGGCAGCGAGGGCCGGCTCGGCATCATCACCGAGGCGACGGTGCAGGTGCACCGGGTGGCCGAGGAGCGGGTCATCCTCGGCTACTTCTTCCCCACCTGGGACGATGCCCTCGTCGCCCTGCGTCAGATCGCCGAGAGCGAGGCCAGCCCGACCGTCACCCGGGTATCCGACGCGAACGAGACCCGGTTCTCCTTCGCCACCCGCAAGAAGGGTTCGCTCGCCACGGGGCTGGTCTCCGCCGGGCTGAAGCAGTATCTGCGCCGGGTCCGCAACTACGACCTGGACCAGATGTGCCTGTCGTTCATCGGCTTCGAGGGGACGCCCGCGCACGTCAAGGCGCAGCGCAAGATTGTCGGCGAGATCGTCGGGCGCCACGGTGGCATCTGCGTCGGCACCGGCCCCGGGCAGCTCTATGACCAGAAGAAGTTCGACACCCCCTACATCCGCGACTTCCTGCTCGGCCAGGGTGCGGTGGCGGACGTGTCGGAGACGTCGGCGTCCTGGTCCCAGCTTGCCCCGCTGTATCGGGGCGTGGTGGCCCGGGCCAACAAGGCGTTCGCCGAGATCGGCGTCGACGGCTGGATCATGTGCCACCTGTCGCACTCGTACCACTCCGGCGCCTGCCTGTACTTCACCTTCGCCTATGAATCCCCGGCCACCCTCGCGGCGATCGAGGGTTATGACACGGTGAAGTCCGCGATCCAGCAGGGCTTCCTCGACCTCGCGGGCACCCTGTCGCATCACCACGCGGTCGGCCTCGAGCACGCCTCCTGGCTGGGTGACGACATCTCCCCGGCCGGCGTGCACCTGCTCTCCGTGCTGTTCGACGGCATCGATCCCGGCCACAACCTCAACCCCGGGAAGATCATCCCTGGTGCTGGTGCTGGTGCTGGTGCTGGTGCTGGTGCTGGTGCTGGTGCTGGTGCTGGTGGTTCGGCGAAGGACGGCGGGCTGACCGGAGACGGCGGATCGGCGGCCGACGGCGAGTACACAGCCGGTTAGGGTAGCGCCGCAGAAGTCCCCTTCCCATCCTGCTATCACGTTCCGTGACGTCTGGCGGTGTGGCTGAGGCGGGTCGCGAACCGGGTGACGGCTCGTGTATCGGCGGCGGATGCGTGGGAGAGCGCCTGCCTGTTCCTTCTGGGGGGTTCGGCGTCCGATTCGTCCCCCCAGAAGGAACAGGTAGCTCCGCTCCCGTGCACACCGCCTCCTCGTGGGGTGGTGTGGCGGTGCCGGGGGGCCGTCCGGCGGTGAAGGCGGGCGCGGTCTGGCATCACCCCCCGTCACCGAACACCGGAAAGGGACTGAGGACAGGGGAAGGACGGTGGGCATGCGGACGATCCTGGTGGTCGGGATCGGGGCCGGGGACCCGGAACAGCTCACGATCCAGGCGGTCAAGGCCCTCGGCCGCGCCGACGTGTTCTTCGTGCTGGACAAGGGCCCGGCCAAGGACGACCTGGTCAGGCTGCGCCGGGAGATCCTCGACCGGCATGTCGGCGTCGGCGGCTACCGCATTGTCGAGGCGCGCGACCCGCGCCGGGACCGCAATCCGGCGGACGCGACCGCCTACGCCGCCGCCGTCGAGGACTGGCATGATCGCCGCGCCGAGCTGTACGAGCGGATGATCGTCGATGAGCTGGCCGAGGACGGCTGCGGTGCGTTCCTCGTCTGGGGCGACCCGTCGCTCTACGATAGCACGCTGCGCATCATTGAGCGGGTCGCCGCCCGCGGCCGGGTGGCGTTCGACTACCAGGTGATCCCCGGGATCACCAGCGTGCAGGCGCTGGCCGCGAGCCACCGGCTGGTGCTCAACCGCGTCGGCGGCCCCGTCGAGATCACCACCGGCCGCCGCCTCGCCGACGGCTTCCCGCCCGGGGGCGACGACGTCGTCGTCATGCTCGACGCGGACGCCACCTTCCGCACCCTCGACGATTCCGACATCGACATCTACTGGGGCGCCTACCTCGGCACCCCGGACGAGATGCTCATGCACGGCCGGGTCGCCGACGTCGGCAGCTCCATCGCCCGCACCCGCGCCGACGCCCGCCGCCGCAAGGGCTGGATCATGGACATCTACCTGCTGCGCCGCCGCCCACCCGCGGTCCCGCCCGCCTCGGGCGGCCGCGGCCCGTCCGCCTCCACGGCCGACGCCGACATTGTCGAGTAGTGCGCCGGTAAGCGAGGAGCCATGAACGATGCTCGTTTTCTCGACGAGGTCGCCGGAACGCTGGCCGGTCTGCCGACGGTCGAGGCGGTGACGCTCGGCGGGTCGCGGGCGCAGGGGACCCACCGACCGGACAGCGACTGGGACCTTGCGATCTACTACCGCGGCGAGTTCGACCCGCAGTCCCTGCGGGACCTGGGCTACGAGGGCGAGGTGTCCGAGATCGGCGGCTGGGGCGGCGGGGTGTTCAACGGCGGTGCCTGGCTGCGCATCGCCGGCCGGCCGGTGGACGTTCACTACCGCGACCTCGACGTCGTGGCGGAGCAGCTCGCGAGGGCGGAGTCGGGGGAGTTCCACATCGAGCCGCTTATGTTCCACCTGGCCGGGATCCCGAGCTACCTCGTCGTCGGCGAACTCGCGATCAACCGGGTGCTGGTCGGATCACTGCCCACGCCGGGCTATCCCGAGGCGCTGCGGATGTCGGCGTCCCGGATCTGGGCCGACCGCGCGGCGCTGACGCTCTCCTACGCCGAGCACAACCACGCTCCCCGAGGGCGAGCAGTGCAGTGCGCGGGCCTGCTGGTGGTCGCCGCCTGCGAATACGCACACGCGATCCTCGCCGCGAGGGGCGCATGGGTCACCAACGAGAAGCGGCTGCTGGACCGTGCGGGAATGCGTGGCGTGGACGACATTATCGCCGGCCTGACCGGCCAACCCGGCGTTCTCACGGAGGCCGTGGCCGCCGTGCGCGCACTCGGGACCACGACGCTGCGGTCGATGCACGGCCTCGCGGCGTCGTCCGCGGCGTCCGGATCCGCGGACGACGCCGGTGTTGGCGCGCCAGGAGGCGCGGCGGCTCACCGGTCAACGAAAGCCTGACCACCATCGACACCTACCCCGCCGGCGGTGACCCCCACGCCGACGGCCGAACGCGCTCGGCCAGCAGCTCACAGAAAGGGGCCAGATCTGTCGTGGCGCTCAAGACGGGGCCTCAGCCGGCGAGGAAGTCGAGCAGTTCCTGGTTGAAGTCCTGCTCGAACCGGCCGGTCAGGCCGTGCGGAGCGCCGGTGTGGACCTTCAGCGTGGCGTGGGGCAGCAGCTTGACCGCGCGGGACGCCGAGACCGCGATCGGCACGATCTGGTCGTCGTCGCCGTGCGAGAGGAGGACCGGGATGTCGATCTTCTTCAGGTCCTCGGTCAGGTCCGTCTCGGAGAACGCGGCGATGCAGTCGTAGGCACCCTTGACGCCGACCGTCATACACATCTGCCAGAAGGCGTCCCGGGTTCCCCGCGACACGTTCGCGCCGTCGCGGTTGTTGCCGTAGAACGGTTCGCCGAGGTCCCGGTAGCACTGCCCCCGGTCCGCGGTCAGTCCGGCGCGCAGGCCGTCGAAAACCGCCTTCGGCGCACCCCCCGGATCACTGTCGGTGGCAAGCAGGTGCGGCGTCACCGCGCCCCGCAGCACGGTCTTGGCCACCCGGGAGGAGCCGTGCCGACCCAGGTAGCGGGCCACCTCGCCCCCTCCGGTGGAGTGGCCGACCAGGACGACGTCGGTCAGCTCGAGAGTCTCGATCAACTGGGCGAGGTCGTCGGCGTAGGTGTCCATGTCGTTGCCGTCCCAGGTCTGGCTGGACCGTCCGCCACCACGACGATCGTGGGCGATCCCGCGGTACCCGTGGTCGGCGACCAGCTGGAGCTGGTTGTCCCAGACGTCGGCGGTCAGCGGCCAACCGTGGCTGAACACGACCGGCTGGCCGGAGCCCCAATCCTTGTAGAAGATCCCGGCGCCGTCCTTCGTGGTGATCGTGGGCACGATGATCATCCTTCCGTCGACGGGGCCATCGTGTCGTCCGGCCACGAGGCGGCCGGGAACGAGCTCCCCGGGCTGACGGTAGCGCTGCGTAGGCAATCAGGCGCGGTGTCAGTGGTCGGACGCGGCGGTCAGGGCGGCGGCGAGGCCGAGGTCGGGGTCGGCGGGGGCGAAGAAGCGGTCGACCTCGGCCGGGTCGACCTCGTCGAGGCGGGCCGGTGACCAGCGGGGGTTACGGTCCTTGTCGACGACGGCCGCGCGGATGCCCGCGACGAGGTCTCCCGTCGCGAGGGTCGTCCGCGCCAGCCGGTATTCCTGGTCGAGTGCGGCTTCCAGGCTCGTCATCGACCGGGCGGCCCGCAGCGCGCGCAGTGTGACGGCCAGCGACGTCGGGCACTTGCTGCCGATCTCCGCCGCATCGGCACCCGCCGCCGGCACGGGGCTCGCCGCGAGCGCCGTGACGATCTCGGTGACTTTGTCACCGCGGTAGAGCTCGTCGATCCAGGCTCGGTCGGCGGTGAGACGGCCGGGCGGCGGGGCGTGGGCGGTGAAGTCGAACGCGGCGAGCGCGGCGGCCGGGTCGGCGGCGCGGCGCAGCGTGTCGAGCAGGTCGGGGATGCGGTCGGCGGGCAGGTAGTGGTCGGCGAGGCCGGCGGTGATCGCGTCGGCGGCGCCGATGCGGGCAGCGGTGAGCGCGAGGTGCGTCCCGAGCTCTCCGGGGGCGTGGGACAGCAGCCACGTGCCGCCGACGTCGGGGATGAAGCCGATGCCGACCTCGGGCATGCTCAGCACCGACCGCTCGGTGACGATGCGGACCCCGCCGTGCGCGGAGACGCCGATGCCGCCGCCCATCACGATCCCATCCATGATCGCGATGTAGGGCTTGGGGAAACGGCCGATGCGGGCGTTGAGCCGGTACTCGTCGGCCCAGAACGCCAGCGCCCGCTCGGGCGTCCCGGCGAGCACCGCCTCGCGGATCGCCCGGATGTCCCCGCCGGCGCACAGCCCGCGCTCGCCGGCGCCGTCGATGACCACCGCGGTCACCGTCGGGTCGTCCGCCCAGTCCCGCAGCGCCGCGTCGAGCAGGCCGACCATGGCCGAGGTCAGCGCGTTGATGGCCCGCGGCCGGTTGAGGGTGAGCCGCCCGAGCCGCCCGTCGCGGCCCTCCCGCCGTACCAGCACCTCCGGCTCCGGCGCCGTCTCGGGCGCCGAACCGGTGCGGTATGGGACATCGGCCGCGTGCGGGGACATGGATTCGCCATCCTTCGGGTCGAGGAATGTCGGGTCGCTGAACATCGGGTCGCTGAACATCGGTCGGGGAGCACCGGCGCGTCGGGGGGATATCAGCAAGTCGGGGAACGTCGGTGATTGCCGTTCATCCTGCCGGCCCGAGGCCGCACGCGGTAGGGATGGCCCCGGCAGCCGCCGAATCCGACCATGGTCATGTGACGCTGCGGCCCAGGTTCCGGCGGCGATCGAATGATCGTCGCTGCCACCATAAATGGGATGCGAAGAGTCACGGTGGCGTGCCAACCTGACAGCCATGGCTCCTCTCGGCGGCACCGGCCTCGACCCGGCGGCCTACGGCGAGCACATCGCCGACGTGTATGACGAGTGGTATGCCGCGCCGGCCCGACAGCCCGAGGTGGCCGTGGCGGTCGACTTTCTCCGGACGCGGGTCGGCGCAGGGCCCGCGCTGGAACTCGGCGTCGGAACGGGGCGCCTCGCGCTGCCGCTCGCGGCCTGTGGGACAGCCGTCGTCGGAATCGACGCCTCCCCTCGAATGGTCGCCCGGCTGCGGGACAAACCAGGCGGGTCCGGGGTCGAGGTCGTGGTCGGCGACTTCGCCGATGTCGACGCCCCAGGCGGACCGTTCGGGCTGGTGTATGTCGTGTTCAGCACCTTCTTCGCGCTGGTCGACCAAGGACACGCAGGTGCGCTGTTTCGCGAACGCGGCGGCTGCCCTGCGGCCGGGTGGTGTGGGCACCTATCCGGTCGACATCCGGTATGCTTGGCCGAGCGAGCTGGATCTGATGGGCCGACTCGCCGGCCTGGAACTCGCCGAGCGGTGGGCGGGATGGAATGGCGAACTCTTCACCTCGACCAGCCCGGCCCGGCCCATGTCTCCGTCTGGCGCAGGCTGCACCCGTGACGCGCAGGCGAGGGATCGCGGATCAGCCGGAATCGGACGGGCGGGTGCTGAACCGGGCGCACTGGGCCGAGCGTGTGCTGCTTCGACGAGGGCCCGTACGTCTCGACCGACACGGGTAGCTACGCCGACCGGCTCGCCGCCACGAGGCAGAACACCACCGTGCAGTACGAGCACCGGTTCGGCAGCGTGATCTCGGCGATCGCCGGCGCCGGGCTGCGGATCGAGTTCCTGCACGAGCGTGACATCGCCCGGTACGCGCAGTTCGATTCGCTGGTCCGCGGACCGGACGGCTTCCGGCTGCCCGAGGGACATCAGCGGGTACCACTCATGTATTCGCTGCGGGCAGCCAAACCCGACCGCCCGGACGCTTGTTGCGGTTTTGCGGACATCATGATCACCAAGGTCGGGGTCGGGGACGTTGTGCGGTACGAAACGCACGGTTCGCGGGCCCAGACCGTGCAGAATGCACCGCAATCGGCCGCGGTCGGCGCCCGCCGCCGCGGAACACCATGATCGTCGGGGCCGGCGAGCTCGCGGTAGGTACAGCGGGGGTGAAACGGGCAGCCTGGCGGGACGTTGATCAGGCTCGGCGGGGCCATGTTCCATCGCCTGCCCGGCGTACATCACCAGAATGCGTCGCGGCATCGGCGTGGCGTCCGTACTACGGCCCACGTGGCAGTCGGTCTGCCCGGCGGCGCCCCGGTGCCCGGCCCCTCGGCGGTCCGGGTCTGGTTGGCGCCGTGGCGCAGGGGGCGGGCCTGCGGCCGATGGCGGGTCAGTGGGAGATGCGGACGTGCCGTCGTCGTCGGCGATGACCGGCGGCGACCGTGGCCGATGGACGGATGCCAGTCAGTGCGCCGGCATCGGCCGGGCCGCCGTCTGTCCGGATGCCGGTGTCCGGCGCGCGCTCGAGCTGCAGTGTGGACGCCCGTTCGCTCAGGGTGAGGGTGCCCTGGCCCTCGACCAGGCCGTCGGGGACGTGGCGGGCCGGGCGGGGGCCGACCGGCATTCGGTGCTCCGGGCGCAGGCTCGAGGCGATCCGCCAGATGCTCCGGTAGCCGTGGGTCACGTGGAGGTGGTAGTCGAGGTCGCCGGTGCTGGGAAAGCGTTCGGTGCAGGCCAGGTCGGAGCGCGGGCACGGGTAGATGGTCACGGGACCTCCCACAGGGCGGATCGCGGCCGCCGCCGCGGATCACGCCTCGGGCGATCACCGTGGGGCCACCTCGGTCGGGGACGCGGCGACGTATTGCTGCTGGTCGGTTACAGCCGGGTTTCACGCTACGGTCCGCGGGCGGCATTCGCATCCCGGGCGGAGCAGACTGGAGGCATGCCTAGCACGCCGTCTTCGTCCCCAGACCCGACCGGTGGCATCCGGCTGCCGGTGAGCGCACCGGACGCCGAGGGCGAGGTGGTCGAGCTCTGTCGGGATCTGCTCCGCTTCCAGTCGGTCAACCGCGGCAACGGCGACGGCCACGAGCGCCCGATCGCCGAGTACGTCGCCGCGAAGCTCGCCGAGGTGGGCATCGAACCGACGATCCTGGAGTCGGAGCCGGGGCGCACCAGCGTCATCGCCCGGATCGAGGGCACCGACCCGTCCCGCGCGCCGCTGCTCATCCACGGCCACCTCGACGTGGTGCCCGCCGACGCCAGCCAGTGGCGGGTCGCGCCGTTCTCCGGTGAGGAGGTCGACGGCTGCCTGTGGGGGCGCGGCGCCGTCGACATGAAGGACATGGACGCGATGACCCTCGCGGTCGTGCGCGACCTCGCCCGCTCCGGCCGCCGTCCCCCGCGTGATCTCGTCGTCGCCTTCCTCGCCGACGAGGAGGCCGGCGGCGTGCTCGGCGCCCGCTGGCTGGTCGAGCACCATCCCGACCTGTTCGCCGACTGCACCGAGGCGATCGGCGAGGTCGGCGGCTTCTCCTACACCGTCTCCGACGACCTGCGGCTCTACCTCATCGAGACGGCCGAGAAGGGGCTCGGGTGGATGAAGCTGACCGCGTCCGGCCGGGCCGGGCACGGGTCGATGATCAGCGACGACAATGCGGTCACGGCGCTGTGCGAGGCGGTGGCGCGCCTGGGCCGCCACGAGTTCCCGCTGGTGCTCACGCCGACGGTGCGGGTGTTCCTCAACGAGCTGGGGGAGGCGCTCGGCATCGAGTTCGACCTCGACGACCTGCAGGCCACGGTCAGCAAGCTCGGCCCGGTCGCCCGGATGATCGGCGCGACGCTGCGCAACACCGTCAACCCCACCCAGTTGCAGGCCGGCGAGAAGGTCAACGTCATCCCGGGCGAGGCCACCGCCTACGTCGACGGCCGCTACCTGCCGGGCCAGGAAGAGGAGTTCATCCGCCAGCTTGACGAGATCCTCGGGCCGGACATCCGGCGGGAGTGGGTCGTCCACGACGACGCGGTCGAGACCGGTTTCGACGGGGCGCTGGTGGAGGCGATGGGCGCCTCGCTGCGCGCGGAGGACCCGATTGCCCGGGCGGTTCCCTACATGCTCTCCGGCGGGACGGACGCCAAGTCGTTCTCCAGGCTGGGGATCCGCTGCTTCGGCTTCTCCCCGCTGCTGCTGCCCGCGGACCTGGACTTCTCCGGAATGTTCCACGGTGTGGACGAGCGGGTGCCGGTCGAATCCCTGCGCTTCGGTGTCCGCGTCCTCGACCGTTTCCTGCGCGCCTGCTGATCCCGCCGGCCCGCTGAGCGGGCCCGTGGTCTGTGGTCTGTTGGGCCACGACCAGGCCCGGCGGCCGCCTCCATCGCATCCGGCTTGTTCGGCTGGGGCTGCGGGGCGCGGGACGCCGGGGTGCGGGTTGGTTCCCGTGTCGTCTCCGCCCACAGCGTACGAACATATGTTCGACATCCGGTGTGGGTTGTTCTACCGTTGACTCATGGGTTTCGATGAGGACGTCGGGGGCGATCCGGGTCCGCCGGCGCGGCTGGCGGTGATCTCCGGGCAGGTCGAGGGGCTGCTGGCCGCAGACGCGTGGCAGCTGTCGGACGGGGAGCTGGAGGGGCTGCTCGAGGGGGTGTGCCGGCTGGCCGGTCGGGTCGCGGCGGATCCGGGGTCTGCTGTTCGTCGAGTGGGCTATGCCCGCACGTTCGACCCCCACCAGCTCGTCAAACTCGCCGCCCGCCTACGCGAAACACTCACCACCGTCGATACCTCTCCCGGCGGCGACGACCCCCACACCGACAGTCGCACCGGCGAACACACCAACCCCAGCACCGGCAACAGCAAGACGGGCAACGGCAA
>NZ_CADCWT010000128.1 GCF_902806485.1 Candidatus Frankia alpina
TGGCAGGTGAGGAAGCCGGCGACGGTGGCCGACCAGGTGAACTGCTCGGCCCGGGCCCGGGCGGCCGCGCGCCGCTCGGGGTCCCCGGCGGGCGAGGCCGACAGCAGGTCGACGACCGCGTCGGCGAACGTGAACCCGCTCCCGGCGGCGATCGCGCCCACGCCCGGCACCACCAGCTCGGCCAGCGCGCTGGCATGGTTCACCACGACCGGCGTACCGCTCGCGAGCGCCTCCAGGGCGGCCAGCCCGAACGTCTCCACCGGCCCCGGGGCGAGCGCGAGGTCGGCGCTGGCCAGCAGGCCAGCGAGTCGCTCGCGGTCGGCGACGAAGCCGAGGAAGGTCACGGGCAGCCCGGCGGCTCGCCGTTCCAGCCGGCCGCGGTGCGCACCGTCGCCGGCGATCACCAGGCGGACCGCAACCCGTCGGCGGACGAGTTCGGCGACCGCGTCCACGGCCGTGTCGACCCGCTTCTCCGGTGCCAGCCGGCTGGCCACGACCAGCAGCGCCTCCTGGTCCCGGGCGAATGCGCGGCGCAGCGTGCGGTCGCGGTGATCGGGGTGGAACCGGTCGAGTTCCACCCCGAGCGGGATGTGGCGCAGGTTCGGCGTGCCGAGCCGGACGAACTCTGCTGCGGCCCAGGCCGTCGTCGTGACGACCGCGTCGAACGCGGCGGCGAGCGATGCGTTCGCCCGGTCCGCCGCCGCCGTGACGGGCAGTACGCCCCGCATCGCCGATGGCGTCCACGTGCCGAGCAGCCGGTCGAGTCGTTCGTGGCTGACGACCAGTGACGGCACGCCACGGCGCCGCGCCCACCCGCCCAGGGGGCGCAGCGTCGCCCGGTCGTGAACCTCCAGCCGGTCGGGCTGCTCGCGGTCGAGCAGGTCCGCCACCCGCCACGGCTGGGTGATGACCCGGTAGCCGGTGCCGGGTAGGCGGGGCGCGCGGACCCGCAGGACCAGCGCGTCGGGGCGCTGGTCGGCCTCGTCACGCTCCCCGGGCACGATCTGCACGACCTCGTGACCGGCCGCCGTGTAGCCCGCGGCGAGGTGACGCAGCGTCGTCCGAATGCCGCCGGAGGCCGGCGCGACAAAGTTCGCCGCCTGCACGATCTTCATGGTGTCCGCCTGTGGTCTCGTCGGGCCGCCTTCCGGTCGCCCGCCAGTCCGGCGTATCCGCCGCGGCCGCCGGTGCCGAGGACGTCGCGATAGTGGCCGAGCAGTTCGTCTCCGACCGCGGTCCAGCCGCATCCGGCGACCGAGTCCCGGGCGGCCAGCGCCATGGCCGCCCGCCGCTGCGGGTCGCCGACGAGCGTGGCGACCTGGGTCCGCAGGGCCGTCGGACTCCCGGGCGCGTAGTGCAGGCCGGTGCGGCCGTGTTCCACGACGTCGAGCAGCCCGCCGGCCGCCGGGGCGACCACCGGTACCCTGCTGGCCTTCGCCTCCTGGGCGGCCTGGCAGAACGTCTCGTGCATGCCGGTGTGCACGAACACGTCCAGGCTCGCCACCGCGGCGGACAGCTCGCGTCCGCTGAGGAAACCCAGGAAGGCGGCGTCCGGCAGCGTCCGGGCGAGCGTCGAGTGTGACGGGCCGTCGCCGACGACGACGAGCCGGGTGCCCGGCAGATCGGCGACCGCGCCCAGCAGGTCCACCCGCTTCTCCCGGGCGAGCCGGCCGACATAGCCGACGAGCAGCTCGCCGCCCGGAGCGAGCCGGCGGCGCAGGTCGGCGTCGCGGTGTCCTGGATCGAAGCGTTCGAGGTCCACGCCCCGGCTCCAGCGGGCGACCCGCTGCACTCCCTGCCGGAGCAGGGCGTCGACGGAGTCCCAGGACGGGGCGAGCGTGCGTGCCGCCAGCCGGTGCACGGTGGCGAGCCAGCGCCAGATCGTGCGTTCGGCGGTGGCCAGCCCGTAGCGGGCGGCGAACGTCGCGATGTCGGTCTGGTAGACGGCGACGCTTGGTACGTCGAGCCGCCGGGCCGCGAACACCGCCTGCGCGCCGAGCCCGGCCGGGGCCGCCAGATGCACGATGTCCGGGGCGAACTCCCGCAACGCCGCGGACAGGGCGGGCCACGGCACGGCGAAGCGGAACGCCGGGTATCCGGGCAACGGCGCTGACGGCGCCCACAGCACCGGTGCGCCGGCGTGCGTGCGGGGGGCGGTGCGCCGGGCGGCCGGTGCCGGGGCCGGCGCGACGACCATCGCCTCGTGCCCGCGGTCGTGCAGATGCTCCAGGACTCGGCACACCGTGTTCGTCACCCCGTCGACGTGGGGGAGGAACGACTCGGTGATCACGGCTACGCGCACACCGAGCACGGTGGCAGGGCCTGGAGCCGTTCCGCGGACAGCCAGCCGACCGGTACGTGAACGTTCCCGCACAGCTTCGTGCGAAAGCGCCGTCCGGCCTGGGTGGCCGCGGTTCGGACGGCCGGCGGGCGGCCGGCGGGGCGCGGCGCCTGATCGCCGCCGTTTTCCCCACGCCCGGGTGAGGAGCATATTGGGAGGGGGCGATACGGGACGCGGGCGGGGACGAGCCGGGCAGGGAGAATCATCGAGGTGTACGGGTGATGTTCAAGCGGCAGGAGACGGTGCTCATCACGTCCGCCAGCCGGTCGCGGCAGTCGGACATAGACCGCCGGCAGCTGCGTTATCTGGCCTCGATGCTGTTCCGCGTCATCTGTTTCGTGCTCGCCGTGGTTGCCTTTCACGGCTGGTTGCGATTCGTCGCCGTCGCGATCGCCGTGATCCTGCCCTGGGCCGCGGTCGTCTTCGCCAACGGCGGCCCGGCCCCCGAGCGGAGCAGCCCCGCCGTCTTCGAGCCGGTCCAGACGGTGCAGGACGCGCCGGCCGCGCTGACCGCCGATCCGCACCGCGTGGTCGACAGCGAGGGTTGGGTCGACGAGGAGGGCTGGGTGCACGGCCAGCCCGGGACGCCCCCGTCGGGTTGACCTGCGTCAGCTTCCTCACCGACTACGGCCTCGCGGACGGGTTCGTCGCGGCCTGCCACGGGGTGATCCTGCGGACGGTGCCGACGGCCCGCATCATCGACATCACCCATCTCGTGCCGCCCGGTGACGTGCGACGGGCGGCGACGGTGCTCGTCCAGACGGTCGGGTCGCTGCCACGCGGTGTTCACCTCGCCGTGGTGGACCCGGGGGTGGGGACGGCCCGCCGGGCGGTGGCGTTGCGCGCGGCCGGCGGGGACCTCGTCGGCCCCGACAACGGACTGCTGATCGCCGCGGCCGAGCGGCTCGGCGGGGTCCAGGCTGCGGTGACACTGCCGGTACCAGCCGGGACGCCCGCGACGTTCCACGGCCGTGACGTGTTCGCGCCCGCCGCGGCCGAGCTCGCCGGGGGGACGGAGCTGGCCGCCCTCGGCGCACCGCTTGACCCGGCGACACTCGTCCGCCTGCCCGTCCCGCACGCCCGGCTGAGGCCGGACGGGGTACTCGAGGCCGAGGTGCTGCTCGTCGACACCTTCGGCAACGTCCAGCTCGCGGCCGCCGGGCCACTACTCGCCGACGCCGGGCTGCGCCCTCCCGCCCGAGTGCGGCTCTGGGCCGTCGTCCCCGACGCCGGTCGATCCGGCGGTGCGCCCGGTGACGAGGCCGGTGACGAGGCCGAGGGTGCAGGGACTGATCCGGTGACGCGGGTGACCGAGCTGGCCGTGGGGGTGACGTTCGCGTCGGTGCAGCCCGGCGAACTGGTGCTCTACGTGGATGCGGCGGGCATGGCCGCGCTCGCGGTCCGCGACGGCGACGCGGCTCGCGCCCTGGCCGTCGCCCCCGCGGACCGGCTCGCGATCTGCCGGGTGGGCGACGACGCCTGATGAGCGGTCAGCAGAAGCCGGGGACGGCCTGCCAGCTCGGGCCCGGGGCGGGCGCGTCGTCGCGCAGTACCGTCGCTTCGATCCGCCCGTAGGGACGGTCCGGCGCCTGGTAGACGACGTCCGGGTTGTCCAGCCCGAACGGTTCGAGGTCGACCAGGAAGTGATGCTTGTTCGGCATCGACATCCGGACCTCGGCGACCTGCGGGTGGGCGGTCAGGGCCGCCTCGCCCATCCGGTAGAGCGTCTGCTGTAGCGCCAGGCTGTGGACGCCGGCGAACGTGCTGATCAGGGACTTGCGGACGCCGTCGAACAGCGGTCCGAAGTCGTGGCCGGTCCCGATGTAACGCCAGCGGGCCGTCACCTCGGTCGCGAGGATGCGGTCGGTGGTCTCGGCGAGCGTCGTGTAGCGATCGCGGGGAAATCCCCAGAACTCCGACCCGGTCGACTTGAGCACGACCAGCCCGGCGAGTCCGGAAACGACGAATGCGGCATCGCTGTCCACCGTGACAACGGTGTTCCGTCTTTCCCCACTCGCCCGGCTGAACGCATGGTTGTGCGGTGCTCCGTCGACCGAAATCCGATTCCAGTGGTACTGCTCGATCTCTATCTGAGCGCCATCGATCCATGAGAAGGAGTCGACGAAGTGCCGGCCGAGCCGGATCGCGAAATCCTCGATCTGGCCGATTCCGTGCTCCCGGGCGAAGGCGTAGACGGTGTTTTTCTGCGCATCGGTGGTGAGGACGTGGGAGTTGTCGCCGGTCAGGTGCGCAGCGGCGAAGTCGCCGCGAAGCGCGGTGGACACGTTCAGATCGATGAGGTGATGTACCGGACCCGTGCGGTCCACGTGGACAAGGCGGATCTCCGCCTTGCCGAACTGGTTCGGTCCGAGCACGATCGCCATCGAGCCTCCCTGGTCGCGGGGACGTACGTTCCCTCGCGGTGAGGGTCGCCCAACGATGAGTCTGATTCGGTCCGGGGCCGGGCCTCGGCCCGTGGCGCCGCACCCCGCGCGGCCGGGCGGCGACCCCGGCCGGACCGCCTGTGGCCCCGCCTAATCCTGCGGCAGCGGTGTGACGGCGCGGTCCTTCCGTAGGTTTCGTGGCTGTTTCTGCCGGACGGCCGCGGGTCGTCGGTGCCCGAGGCCGCCCGATGATCGTCCCGCGGTCCCGCGGTCCCGCGGTCCCGCGGTGGCCGGGGCTGGATCCGGCTGCCGCCACCGGCCCCGCCGCCCCTGGTCCGCGGGCCGTCGATCACGGACTGCCCAACGAATGTGCGGTGTCCCGCCGGATTTCCACGGACTTCGCAATGGTCCGCCGACGGCCCCGACGGGATGTGTCGCCCGGTCGTCCCCGAGTTGCGGATTCTTACCTCTCGGCGTGACCGATTGCGCCGTCTTTGGTGGCGCCATGGGTCCTGGTCGTCGTTTTCGGTGGATCCGCGAATTGTCATCCCCGGGGCGCAACCTTATCCGGTACCTGTGCGTCGGAAGAGGTGAAAGGGGAGGGGTTTATGGGGGATACCCGGAGGGTGCTACCCTCCGTGCCTATCTGCTCCACTTGGAGTGATTGTCGGGCGGCTGACACCAGTCAATCCAGTGATCGACGGGACGAGGTGCCGACCCATGGGTACCGTTCAGACCTAGGCTTCCGTCCGGCGATGATGCCGGTCGTGTTCTTCGGAAGAGGGCATTACATGTCTCGCTCGGTAATGATTCCCTCACGTGATTCCCGTGGGTGGAGCCCGAGCCGTCCGGGTCCGCGGTCGGCCGGCACTTTCGGGCATCGTCGCCGGTGGGCGGGCGGGGTGCTCGCCTTCGTCACGGCACTGGCCGTCGCCGCCTGCTCGTCCGGCAGCTCCTCGAAGCCGGCAGGCGTCGCCGCGCCGGATCCCGCGGCGAGCGTGACCGTCACCCCGGGCGACGACATGACAGGGGTCACCCTCACCGATCACGTCGTCGTCCGCGCCAACGCCCCGCTGGCCGACGTGAGCGTCGCCCGGGAGGCGAGCGCGTCCGAGAAGACCGAGACGGGGGTGCTGCTCGGCACCTTCTCGGCCGACCGGCGCACGTGGACGTCCACGGGCGGCCTGTTCTCCGACTCCCGCTACCAGGTCGCCGCCACCACCGGCCCGGCAGCCCGGATCGTCGGGACGAAGTCGGTGCGCACGAGTTTCGTCACCGGGGTTCCGGCGAAGTCGTTCAAGGTCTCCTGGGACCCGGTCGCCGGGCAGACGGTCGGGGTCGGCGCGCCGATCAGCCTGACCTTCAGCGCCCCCGCGCCGGACCGCGCCGCCGTGCAGCGCATGCTGTCCGTGCGTACCGACCCGCCGGTCCTCGGTGCCTGGAACTGGATCTCCAACCGGCTCGTCGTCTGGCGCCCGCAGCAGTACTGGGCGCCGGGAACGAAGGTGCATGTGGAGGCGGACCTCGCCGGATACGACGCAGGCGGAGGACGCCTCGGCGTGAAGGACCGGGCGATGGACTTCGTCGTCGGCTCGGCGCAGATCTCCAAGGTTGACGCCGCCGCCCACATCATGCAGGTGTTCCGCAACGGGCAGTTGCTGCGCACGATGCCGGTGAGCCTCGGCAAGCCCACATCCCCGTCGATGGACGGTCCCCACAACGTCCTCGGCAAGTCGCCCGAGGTGATTATGGACTCGGCGACGGTGGGCATCCCGAAGGGCAACCCGGATTACTACTACGAAAAGGTCCAGTGGGCGGTGAACTACACCAGTGGCGGGCAGTACGTGCACTCCGCACCCTGGTCCGTGGCCTCCCAGGGGCGGGCGAACGTCTCCCACGGCTGCGTGAACGCCTCCCGGGCCGACGCGCAGTGGTTTTACGGCATCAGCCGGCTCGGTGACATCGTCGACATCGCCAACACCGGCCGCCCGCCGGACACCAGCCAGCTCGGGAACTTCTGGTCGGTGCCGTGGGCGGTCTGGAAGGCGGGCAGCGCGCTGCCCGTGTCGGACCAGCCCGAGACGGCGGCGCCCACCGCGCCGGCGGCCAGCACCGTCGTACCGGGTGCCTCGGGTGCCTCGGGTGCCTCGGGTCCGTCCGCTGTGCCCGGGGCCACTGGGGCCGGCGGCGCCTGAACCGATCCCCTTCCGGCGGCCGACCGGTCACCACCCGCGCGGGTGGTGACCGGTCGGCCGCCGTGCGGGGGTAATCGGCGTCGCGTCGGCGTCGTCCTGGCGCGTGCCGCAGTGTGCCCGACGTCGCGGCCGGACCTCGCCGGGAGCGCGGCGGTTTCCTGCTGAACGGGCACGCAGGAATTTCGGTGAATTTCCGTCCGGACCGGGTCGCCGATCGGCCCGTGACGGCACCAATCGGCCCATGCTGTTGAGTGGAAGCATGAAGAGCGCGCTGTCGCGGCGCCCCGGCGGGCCGTGGCCGGGTGGGGCGGACGTGCAGGGCTGGCGTGGCGACCCCAGCCGGAGCGAGGGCCGGTCCGGGAAGAGCGCGACGGTCGGGAAGAGTGCGACGTTCGAGGGGTGCATTGTGAGGCGCTTGCGCAACCAGGCCACCGGTCTGCCGGTCTGGTGGGTGGAGCTGCTGATGTTGGCCGTCCTGTACTACTCGTACACCGGCACTCGATCCGTCGCCGACGCCTCGGCCGGCGAGGCGATGCGGATGGGCCACGACCTGCTGCGGTTCGAGACCTTCCTGCACGTTGACATCGAGCTCAGCCTCAACCGGTGGCTGCAGAACGTTCCGGTGCTGGCGGTCGTTTGCTGTTACTACTACGCGACGCTGCACTTCGTGGTCACGCCGGGCATGTTGGTGTGGACGCACCGCCGGCACACCCGGCACTACGCGCAGATCCGCTGGACGCTCGCGGTGACCACGCTGATCTGCCTGCTCGGGTTCTTCCTCTTCCCGACGGCGCCGCCCCGCCTGCTCACCGGCACCTCGTACACCGACACCATGTCGCACTTTGCGGGCTGGGGCTGGTGGAGTGGCAGCGCCAGCGCCGCCCCGAACGGCCTGGAGAGGCTGACCAACCAGTACGCGGCGCTGCCGTCGCTGCACTGCGGCTGGTCGCTGTGGTGCGGGTTCCTGCTCGTGCGCTTCGGACGCCGGCGGGTAACCCGGATCCTCGGGGTGCTTTACCCGGCGGCCACGTTCTTCGTCGTCATGTCGACCGCGAACCACTACCTGCTCGACGCGGTGGCCGGCTGGATGGTCCTCGGAGTCGCCGCCGGTTCCGTTGCGCTGGTGTTCGCCTGGCGCCGACGGGTCCGGGCGACCCCGGCCGCGGTTGCGAACGTCGGTAGGTCGGGCGCGGCGCCCGTCGCGCCTGCCGCCTCGGCCACGGCCTCGGCCACGGCGGCGGCGGCCACGGCCTTGGTCACGGCGGCGCGTCCCCGTGCCGATCCGGACGTGGCCGCCGATCCGGAGCCGGCCATGGACCAGGATCCGACCGCGGGCCCAAGCCGCGCCGCAGACGCCTTGGTGCCCGACTCGTCTGAGTCGTCGGAGCTGTTCGGTCAGCCCGAGTCGTCCGAGTCGCAGGGGTCGTCCGAGTCGTCCGAGTCGTCCGCAGATCCGACCGCGGCCCGGCCGGCGCCGCCGGCGGAACCCGCCTCGCCGCGGGCGGCGCCGGCCGCCGGACGACAGGAGACGCCGGGCGCGGCGACGGTGCCCCCCGTGCCTGCTCCCACCATGCCCGAGTTGTCGTTGCGGTCGGAGCGGGTCGTCCGACCGGATGGTGCGCGCGCGGTCTGATCCGGGCGAGTCCCGCCCGGCCCAGGGATCGCGATGACGGAGCGTCCTGAATGGGCGGTTTGTCAGCCCCCGGTGTGTTGCCTGGGTGGGCGATGTGCGAAGGTTGTGTCGTGGCCGGTGTCGGCCGCGTAGCCTCCCCGCCGCCTGTCCAGGCCGCGTCGCGGAAGATGCATGTCCGACCCTTCCGCGCCGTCCCGGGTTGCGCGTCTGGTCCGATCCAGCTCGGAGTCCGATCGATGTCCCCGTCCTTGGCCGCGCGACTGCACCGTCCCCGCCCGGTCGCGTTCGCCGTGTCGTTGGTGTTGGCCTGGCTGCTGCTCGCCCTGATCGCTTTCGCGCTGCGCCGCGGCCCCATCCAGGATGACCTGGCCGCGCGGGCGACGGCTGCCGTCCGGGCGGCCGGGGGCGTGCACGCCCAGGTACGCATCGAGGGTCGGGAGGCGATCGTGTCCGGGCGTTTCCCCAACGCGGCCGCCGCGGAACAGGCACGGGTCTCGGCCGCGGTCTCCGGCACCACGTCGGCCCGCCTCGGCGGCGATGTGGTGATTGCCACTCGCCCGGCCAAGCCGCTGGTGCTCGCCGTGGCCGGAGGCGGCCTGGCGGTCACCGCGACCGTGCCTGACGGGGCGAGCCGCGCCGCACTGCTCGCCGCCGTCGCCGATGCGGCCGGCGGTACGGTGCGTGGTCAGGTGCTCGTCGACCCGGCGGCCGTCGAGCCGCCGGTGGAGGCCGTCGCCGCCCTCGCCACGGCGCTGCGCGGGGTGGCCGGCGAACACTCCGCGACGGTTTCCGGCACGACCGTCGCCCTCACCGGTGGTGCGCCCGACGAGGCCGCCCGCCGCCGGCTCGGCGCCGCGGTGCTGGCCGCGACGAGTTCCGCCGTCCCCGGCGCCACGCTGGCGAACCATGTCGCCGTCACCCGCGCCGGATCCGGCTCCGCCGCCCGGCCCGGTCGCGCCCCGGCCGCGAGCCAGCAGTCGGGATCGTCCGCGCCGGGCGGCACCGCCACCGACTCGGGGACGACCGCCACCGGTTCGGGGGCGACCTCCACCGGTTCGTCCGGCACCTTGGCGGCCGTGCGGGCCGCCCTCGACGGTCACGGCGTCACCTTCCCGGTGGCCGGGGCGCGGCTGACCCCGTCGGCGCGGGCCCGCCTGGACAAGGTCGCCGAGGCGCTGCGCGGCGGGGATCTCGCCGTTCTCGTCGGCGGCCACACCGACATCTCGGGGCCGCCCGCGCTCAACCAGGCGCTGTCGCTGAACCGGGCCCAGACCGCCGCCGACTACCTGACGGGCCGGGGCGTGCCCGCTGATCTCGTGCGGGCCGCGGGCTTCGGAGCACGCGAACCGATCGGGAACAATCGCACCCCGCAGGGCCGTGCCGCCAACCGTCGCATCGAGATCATCCCGTTGCCGTCGCGCTGAGGACGGCGACGGTGCGTGGGATGTCACAACCGTTGCGGCGTAACACCGGGTCGGCGTGGTAGGCAGACGACATGGGCGACTCAAGCATGGGGCTGCACGAGCAGCCCGACAAGCTCTCCGCGCTGACGGTCGACCGCCACCGGGCGATTGTCTCGCTGATGGAGGAGCTGGAGGCCGTCGACTGGTACGACCAGCGGGTCGACGCCGCGACGGACCCGGACCTGGTGCAGGTACTGGCGCACAACCGGGACGAGGAGAAGGAACACGCGGCGATGACGCTGGAATGGCTGCGTCGCCACGACCCGGTACTGGACACCCAGCTACGGACCTACCTGTTCACCGCCGGGCCGGTGACCGAGGCCGAGGCGGATGCCATGGGGCCGCGCGGCTCCGGCGAGGCCGGCGGCGCGGGCACGGTGGCGCAGCGGCAGGCGGCGGGGCCCGGTGACGGCTCCCTCGGAATCGGCAGTCTGAAAGGTGTAGGCGAGTGAATCATCTGCTGCGTGGCCATGCCCCGCTGACGGACGCTGCCTGGAAGGCGGTGGACGACGAGGCGAAGGCCCGGCTCACGATGAACCTGGCCGCCCGCAAGGTGGTGGACTTCGCCGGGCCGCACGGCTGGGATTACTCCGCCACCCCGCTGGGCCGGGTCGGCTCGCTGTCCTCGCCGCCGGCGGACGGGGTGCAGGCCCGGGTCCGCAAGGTGCAGCCGGTCATCGAGCTGCGCGTCGGCTTCACCCTGGACCGCGCCCAGCTCGCCGACGCCGACCGCGGCGCCGACGACATCGACCTCGCGCCGCTGGAGGAGGCGGTGCGCCGCATCGCCGTCACCGAGAACTCGGTCGTCTTCCACGGCTACGACCAGGCAGGCCTGGTCGGCATCACGCAGGCGTCGGCGCATCCCCAGCTGCCGCTGGCGGCGGGGACCGACACTTGGCCGCGTACCGTGGCCAAGGCCATCGCTCTGCTGCGCCGTGCCGGCATCGCCGGGCCGTACGCCCTGGCCCTCGAGCCGGACGGCTACACCGCGGTGATCGAGACCGCCGAGCACGGCGGCTACCTGCTGCTCGCCCATCTCCAGCAGATCCTCGACGGGCCCGTCGTCCAGGCCCCCGGGGTCACCGGCGCGGTCGTGCTCAGCCTGCGCGGCGGCGACTTCGTGCTCGAGTCCGGCCAGGATCTCTCGATCGGGTACGCGTCGCACACGACGGACACCGTCGACCTGTACCTGGAGGAGAGCTTCACCTTTCGGGTGACCGAGCCGGACGCGGCTGTTGCGCTCCTGCCGGCCGCCGGGGGCGTGTAGCCGACGGCGGTATGGGGTCGGACGGGCCGATCAGACCCCGCTTCCCGGGTCGGTCGGCCCATATTCGTGGGATCCGGGGACGCAGGTGCCCGGTGAGGACAGGCGATACGGCCGTCTTGCGCCGAGGGGCTCACCCGTGGCACCCTGCAATTAGGGAAGCCTAAGCTAAGGCGTCGGTCCGTCAGGGCTGGCGCCGCGGTTTTCCGGGCAGGGTTCGCCAACTGCCGGCCAGCCCCGGGTGGGCTGGCCGCCTCGGGCTGGTGAGGTGCGGTGCTCGTCTGTTCTTGCTTCGCGGTGTCCGACCGGACGCTACGCAACGTGATCGCCGCCGGTGCTCGGGATGTGGACGAGATCGGCGAGCGTTGCGCCGCCGGCACGGGCTGCGGCGGCTGCGTCGAGGAGATCGAGGATCTGCTGGACGTCGTCGCTCCCCGCTGTGCCAGGTTGATAGCCAAGGCGAGCTAGCCCGAGTTTCCGGACTCGCGGGTAGCTTAACCCTTCTCGTCATGATCGTCAGCCTGGCTCGGGCGTCTGACCTGCGTCGTTACGTGACCAGATCATTGCGATCATGACTGGGAAGGTGTAGTACCTAAAAAGTGGCGTCGATCGTGAAGAAGCGGATCTCGGGGAAGACGTATCTCTATGCCGCGACGTCTGCCCGGGTCGATGGCCAGCCCCGGATCGTCGACCAGGTCTACCTCGGTGCCGAAGACGAGGTGATCGCCCGGCTGACCGGGCAGGCGGGCGGGGGTGATCCGGCGCTGCCGGCCGCTACCGTGCACCGCCGGTTCGGTGACGTCGCCGCGGTCTGGAGCGTGCTGACCCGCCTGGACGTGGCCGGGATCATCGACACCCTGGTCGGGGACGCGAAGGTCAGTGGCGGGGTGACGGTCCAGCCCGGGTGCTGGCCGTCGAGCTGACCGGCGACACCCCGGCCACGTTCCGGCTGACCTGGCGTCGTGACGAGACCAGCCAGACGACGCTGGAGGAGGAGATCTTCGGTAAACGGATCCTCGTGACCGACCACGACGACTGGACGGTCGAGCAGGTCATCGACGCCTACCGCTCCCAGGAGGACCTCGAGGCCGGCTTCCGCCAGGCCAAGGACCCGCATGTCGTCTCCTTCTCCCCGATCCGCCATTTCACCGACCACAAGATCCGGATGCACCTGTTCACCTGCGTGCTCGCCCTCGCGGTCGCACACCTGATGCGCCGCGAGGCCGAACGCGCCGGCCTGCGCCTGTCGGTACCGGCCCTGCTCGGTGAACTCGGCGGGATCGGCGAGACCGTGCTGCTCCACCAGGGCGAACGCGGCCGACCCCGAGCCCGGCGGATGCTCACCCGGATGGAGCCGGTCCAGCACCAGCTCCACGACCTGTTCGATCTTGGGCGGTACGCACCTCGACGGTGAGTTAGGTACTACACCCAAATCAAGATCGATTTTTCTCTCACCTACGAAAAGGCTTGGAAGAGACCAAGATCGATGGAAACTCGGGCTAGGGTTCACCCCGCCCGCGTACTGTTTCTGCGATGTTCCGTCACTCTTGGTAGCGTCGTCGGCGTGACTATGAAACGTAGCGCGCAGGACCCGTCGTTCAGGGCGGGGTTGGCGCATCAACAACGGTTCCGACCTGTCGAACAGGTGTGCTATTCTGATGGCTGTGGGAAGCCGGACGGCCAAGCGGGCATACCGTTACCGGTTCTACCCGGATTCGGAGCAGTCCGCGCAGCTTGCCGTGACGTTTGGTTGTGTTCGCTACGTGTACAACCGGGCGCTCGCCGAGCGGTCCCGGGCATGGGGGGAGGAGCAGCGCCGGGTCACCAATGCCGATACCAGCAGGATGCTCACCGAGTGGAAGCGGGATCCGGAGACGCTGTGGTTGGCCGAACCGTCGAAAGGCCCGTTGCAGGCCATACTGCGGCATCTTCATTCGGCGTTTGTGAACTTCTGGGCGAAGCGGGCGGGCTTTCCATCGTTTAAGAAGAAGGGTCGGACCGTCGATGCGGCGACCTACTTCCGTGGTTGTTTCACCTACCGGGATGGTCGGGCCAGGTTGGCGAAGCAGGGCCGGCCGTTGGACGTCGTCTGGTCTCGTCCGCTGCCTGCGGGTGCGGTGCCGTCGCAGGTGACGGTGTTGTGGAACAGCCGCGGCCAGTTCCACCTGTCGATCTTGGTCGAGGAGGCTGTGGCGAGTCTGCCGCCGGTGGACGTGCGGGTGGGGGTCGATGCGGGGATCACCGCGCTGGTGGCGCTGTCGACGGGGGAGAAGGTCATCAACCCGAAGCGCGAGGAATGGGACCGTGTCCGGCTCGCCCGCGCCCAGCGGAACCTTGCCCGCAAGCAGAAGGGCTCGGTGAACCGGGCGAAGGCCCGCGCGAGGGTCGCCCGGATCTATGGTCGGATCGCCGATCGGCGCCGGGATTGTCTGCACACGCTGTCCACGAGGCTGGTCCGTGAGAACCAAATGGTGGCCCTCGAGGACCTGCCTGTCCG
>NZ_CADCWT010000129.1 GCF_902806485.1 Candidatus Frankia alpina
ACACCAACACAACATTGATGTCACGCAAAGCGACGAAACGTTACCGGGAAAGGCTCACTCTGTAGAGATTTGCTGGTGTTGCCGGGTATTCCGGCAGCGGAGCGAACCGGTCGCCCGGGGTTGATCTGCGGTCTTCGGGCATTTTCCCCGATGGGCGCGTCACGGTCCCGGTGCCGCTGGGTCGGGACGCGGCGGCCTAGGCGGTCGGCGTGTTCCGTGGATTTGCCCGCCCGGCCGCCCGGCCGTCGGTAGCCGTCGGTGGATGCTCCGGCGCGTCCATCCCGGATGCGCGGGTTGTTCCGAGTACGCAGGCCGCATCGGCGCTCCCTCGCCGCGTCGCCCCCGCGCGGGGGGGAGTGTCGAGCACTTCTCGGGCAGCCCGAACAGGCCGCCCCCCGCGCCGCGGCGGCGGGGTTCGGGGTACCTCCGCGGGTGATCGGGGGAGGGGCTCTCCCCTGTCGCCGCGGTCGAGGGGGGTGCGGCTTTGGCGTTGCCTACGTCACCATGAACCAAAAGTGCTGCCTACACTTGCATCGCAAAGATTGAGCGACCTAGACTAATGAACTGTGAACGACGGGCAGGCTTTAACCGAAGGCTCGGCGGCGAAGGATCGCTGGAGGGCGCTTCGGGGCGGCCCAGCCCGCCGTGACACCCGAAAAATGATCAAGATGAGGGAGGCCCTTGTGAGCACCTACCTGTGGGACCCGTTCGCGGCGCTGGGACGGATGGACCGGGAGTTCGACGAGATCGTTCGGCGCGCGTGGAGCCCGCGGCGCCCGGCGCTCACCGGCCGCTCCCAGAGCGTGGAGTTCGCCGTTCCCTCGGTCGACGTCGTCACCGAGGGCGAGGATGTGCTGATCAACCTCGAGCTGCCCGGCGTCGACGTGGAGCACGACGTGGTCGTGGAGATCGACCGCGGTCGGCTGGTCGTCCGCGGCAAGCGCGATGGGCGGCGCGAGCAGGAGCGCGCCGGTCGCGTCCACCGTGAGCGCTGGTCCGGTAGCTTCCGCCGGGAGTTCCAGCTCCCCGAGCGGGTCGACGCCTCGCGGATCTCCGCCGGCTACGAGCGGGGCGTGCTGACCGTTCGGCTCGCCGGTGCGGCGGCCGAGCCGAAGACGACCCGCATCGCGGTCACCGCCGCGAGCGGCGACCACGAGTCCGACCACGACCACGACCACGAGTCCGCGAGTACGCCGGCCGAGTGACGGTCCATCCGGGGTGCGAGTCCCTCCGCAGCCCGGATGCGCCGCGGCGTCGGGCCCGGGCGGAGGTCGTCCCGAGCCCGGCGCCGGCGTCAGCGGCGGCGCGGCGACTCGCCGGTGGACGACGACCGTCCGCCGCCCGCGCGGCCTGCCGAGCCGCGGCCCGACGGCGGCGGCACCATCGGGCCCACGTCGCCGTCCGGGGCGGTGTCCAGGTCGACGATGACGGGCGCGTGGTCGCTGGTGCCGGTGCCCTTGCGGGCCGCCCGGTCCACCCACACCGCGCGCACCCGGCCCGCCACGTCGGCGGAGGTCAGCGTCAGGTCGATGCGCACGCCGAAGTTCTTCGGGAAGCAGAGCTGGCGGTAGTCCCAGTAGGTGTAGACGACGTCGTCGGGCCAGCGGGCACGCAGGACGTCGATGAGACCGGCTTCGGTGAGCTCCCCGAGCGCGGCGCGCTCGGCCGGCGTGACATGCGTGGCGCCCGCGAACGCCGCCACATCCCACACGTCTGCATCCGTCGGAGCGATGTTGAAGTCGCCCAGGGTCATCAGCGGGCCCCGGGTCACCTCCGCGGCGACGACGTCGCGCAACGCGGCCAGCCAGGACAGCTTGTATGCGAAGTGCGGGTCATCGACGGTGCGCCCGTTCGGCACGTACAACGACCAGATCCGGATGCCGTCGCAGGTCGCGGCGACCGCGCGGGGCTCGGGGCCGGGGAAGCCGGGGCCCCCCGGCAGCCCCCGCACGACGTCGTCGAGGCTGCCCCGCGACAGGATCGCCACGCCGTTCCACCGGCCGTCGCCGTGATGGGCCACCCGGTAGCCGCGCCGGAACAGGTCCTCGTCGAACAGCTCGAGGAAGGCGTCGTCCGACAGCTTCGTCTCCTGCAGGCACACCACGTCCGGTTCGGCGCGGTCCAGCCACTCGATCAGCCGGGCCTGCCTGGCCTTCGCGGAGTTGATGTTCCACGTCGCGATCCGCACAACTGTTCACGGTAGTCCCGTACCGTGACGGCCCCGCGGGCGGCTCCCGCTCGGCGTGTAATGCTGCTGCACGTGGACGGCGAGCACTCGGCGGTGGGCCGCCCCTACGTCATCTGCAGCTGCGCGATGTCGCTGGACGGCCGGATCGACGACGGCTCCGACGCGCGGCTGATTCTGTCCAGCCCGGCGGATCTTGACCGGGTCGACGAGGTGCGCGCCGGCTGCGACGCGATCCTCGTCGGTGCCGCGACCGTGCGCCGGGACAACCCCCGCCTCGCCGTGCGCGCCGAGCATCGCCGGGCCGCCCGGGTCGCCGCCGGCCTGCCGCCGACGCCGGTCAAGGTGGTGCTCTCCGGCGGCGGCGATCTCGATTCGCGCTCCCGCGTGTTCGGCACCGACTCGGTCGAAACCCTCGTCTACCGGGGCGCCGGCAGCGCGGCGCCACCGCCGTTCTGGTCCGCCGCCCTTGTTCCCGGCGGGCGGGTGAGCGTCGTCGACCTGCCTGGTCGGCCGCTGGTGGACGTCGCCGCCGTGCTCGCCGACCTCGACCGCCGGGGCGTGCGCCGCCTGCTGGTCGAGGGGGGAACCTCGGTGCACACCGCCTTCCTCACCGCCGGGCTCGTCGACGAGCTGCACCTCGCCGTCGCCCCGTTCTTCGTCGGCGAGCCCGACGCGCCGACGTTCGTCGGCCCCGGGGCGTTCCCGCAGGACGTCCACTCCCCGCTGCGGCTGGCCGAGGTCCGACAACTCGACGATGTGGTGCTGCTTCGGTATCTGGTGCCGACGTCGGCCTGAGCGTGCCTCGTCCGGTTTTGTGCGCGCTCTGTCGGGCATCGCTTCATCCGGATCAACCGATCCCATGGTCCGCGGGAGTGATCACTGTGCCGGTGCAGACCGGCGGTCAGGCCAATGGCGCGGCGCGGCAGGCCCGCCACAGCCGGACCGTCGACATCGCCGCCCGCATCCCCTACGGCCAGTGGCTGCTGACGTTCTGCGCCATCGGCCTGGCGCTGTTCGGCATCTACTCGTTCTTCGAGGCCCGCTACCGCAAGCTCTGACCGGCCGCCGCCGCGGGCGGGAAAGGCCGCCTGGGCGACCGGTCTGGCACGGTAGCGTGGGTGGTGCCCAAGCTGCTCGCCGACATCTCCCCGCTGCGTGAGTATCCGGCCTATCGCCGGCTGTGGGCGGGGGAGACGATTTCCTCCCTCGGTTCCCAGATCACCGCCACCGCGGTGCTGCTGCAGGTCTTCGCCATCCCCGCTCGTCGTTCCAGGTCGGCCTGGTGGCACTGGTGCCGCTGGTCGGCGGCGGGCTGTTCGGCGGCGCCATCGTGGACGCGGTGGATCGCCGTCGCCTCGAGATGATCACCTCTGGTGGGCTGGCGGTGGTCTCGGCGGCATTCCTGCTGCTGACGCTCGCCGGCGCCGTCGACGACGCCGCCTGGCCGCTGATGTGCCTGGTCGCCGTGCAGTCCGCGCTGCTGGCCGCCGACCAGCCGGCACGCCGGGCGATGACGCCGAACCTGATCCCGCTCGAGCACCTGCCGGCCGCCAGCGCCCTGGCCCAGATCGGCGGCACGGCCGCCGGGGTGTTCGGCCCGCTCATCGCCGGCGTGACGGTGGCCGCCGGCGGCTTCTCGGTCGCCTACGCGATCGACCTGGTCACCTTCGCCGTCCCGCTGTACGGGCTGGCCCGGCTGCCGGCGATGCCACCGCGCGGCGGCGGGCGCGGCGCCGGGGTCGCCAGCGTCGCCGAGGGGCTCCGGTTCCTGCACGGTCAGCCGGTGCTGTTGATGACCTTCGTCGTCGACCTCATCGCGATGGTGTTCGGGATGCCGCGGGCACTGTTCCCGGCGCTCGCCGAGGGCCGTTTCGGCGGGGGGAGTGCGACGGCGGGCGCGATGTACTCGGCGGTCGCCGTCGGCTCCCTGCTGGCCGCCGGGCTGTCCGGCCCACTCGGCGGGGTCCGCCGCCAGGGGCTCGCGGTGGTGGTCTCGATCGAGTTGTGGGGCGGGGCGATCGTCGGCTTCGGCCTGGCCCACGACATCGCGCTCGGCCTGGCGTTGCTGGCGCTCGCGGGCGCCGCCGACATGGTCAGCGCCATCCTGCGCAACGCGATCCTCAACGTCGCGACCCCCGACGAGATGCGCGGGCGGCTGCAGGGCGTGTTCCTCGTCGTCGTTACCGGTGGGCCGCGGCTCGGGGACCTGGAGGCCGGCGGCGTCGCGGCGGCCACCTCACCGGTGTTCTCCGTGATCAGCGGGGGGCTGGCCGGCATCGGCTGCCTGCTGCTGGCGACGGCCGCGGTACCCGCGCTGATTCGCTACGACGCGAAGGCCGTCGTCGCGCAGGCGCAGGCCCGGTCCTCGCAGCCGCCCCCGAAGCCCGATGCGGCTCCCTCGACCGGCACACCCGGTGGGACCGCCCCCTCCGGCGGGACCGACGCGCCGCAGGTGCCCCGGCCCTCCGGGGGCGCCGCGCGGGACACCCTCGATCCGAGCGCCTAGCCCGCCCCGGACCGGTAAGCGGCGAAGGTCAGCCAACCGGCGAGTGGCAACACGCGGTCTCGGTATCGTCGAGAGTCGCGTCTTTCGGTAATTGGGCTAGTACAGGTAGTTGCTGGAGGTTGATGGTGGCTGCGTTGACGGCGGCTGCGAGGTGGAGAACCGGCACCAGGCTCCTGCAATTCTCGACCCCCGTGCGGCCGTGACCGTGCCCGGCCGTCAAGCCGATTGGGCCTGCGCGTCTCGTCGGCGTCCGGTGGCACATTCTTTCGGAGCGGAACGTTACGGGATTGTTACTCCGGTGCCGTTCGGTCGACATCGTCCTCCCGTCAAATGTCGGTTGACGCTGGTTCATGTGAGGAGACACGTTGGGGTGGTTCGACCGTGACCGGCACGTCGGGCTCCGGGAGTGCGTCGCTGGCGGAACGGGCTGCCGCCGACGGCACGACCTTCGTCCTGGCGACCTTCGTCGATCTCGACGGCAAGCCGTGCGCCAACTACCTGCGGACGCTGGCGCTGGCGCTGGCGACGACGATGCTCGCCCGCGCCTGCGGCAGGAGCGACGTGCACCGGCTCGAACCCGAGGACCTCGTCGCACTTCCCGTCGAGGCGGCGGCGCTGGCCGGGGTGCCGCTGGCGGGGACCGACCGGATCCCGGGCCGATGACCGTGCAGGCAAGCGTCGACGTCGTCATCGTCGGCGGCGGCATCGAGGGGGCCGCGATCGCCTGGGCGCTGACCCGCAAGGGCGTGTGTAACGTGCTGGTCCTCGAACGGGCCACCATCGGTTCCGGCGGGACGGGGCCGGTCCAGTGGCATCATCCGCTGCCACTACGGGGTGCGCTCGCTCGCCGTGATGGCCTGGCATGGCGTGCAGTTGTTCACCCATGCCGCCGAGATCCTCGGGGTGGCCGACGGGGTCGGCTTCGAACAGGTGGGCTACCTCGTCGGTGTCGGGCCGGGTGACGCCGCGGCGCTGGCGGCCAACGTCGAGGCGGCGGCGGTCGGTATCGACACCCGCCTCGCCGATCCCGCGGAGGTAGCTGAGCTGTGGCCGGCAGCCGACCTCGCCGACTTCGCCGCGTTCGCCTATGAGCCGCGCGGCGGCTACGGCGACGCCCACCGGACCTGCCATGCGTACCTGGCCGCGGCCCGCCAGGGCGGGGTCCGGGTGCGCCAGGGTGCCCCGGTGACCCGCATCCTGACCGCGGGCGTGCGATCGGGGTGGAGCTGGCTGACGGCAGCCGGATCGCGGCCGGCACGGTCGTGGTCGCGGCGGGTGTGTGGTCGGCGGGGCTGGCCGCGGGGGTCGGCGTCGACCTGCCGCTGCGTGCCCAGCGGGAGCAGATCCTGCTGGTGGCACCGGGCGCGCCAATCAAGAATGTGCCGGTGCTGTCCGACCTGGTCGGCCTGCAGTACGTCCGCCCGGAACGTTCCGGCGAGCTGCTGGTCGGCAACAGCGACCACAGCCGCCCGCAGTGGGTCGACCCCGACGCCTATCCCGGTACCGCGGACCCGCAGTACGTGGAGCGCGCCGTCGGCCGGTTCGCCCATCGCTTCCCGGGCCTGCCCGGGGTGGCACTGTCATCGTCCTACGCCGGCTGCTACGACGTCACCCCCGACTACAACCCGATCATCTCGGCGACGCCGGTCGACAGGCTGTTCGTCGCGGCGGGGTTCAGCGGGCACGGGTTCAAGATCTCGGTTGCGGTCGGTGAGCTCGTCGCGGACCTCGTCGTCGACGGGGATTCCAGCCATCCGCTCATCCCCGCCGCCGACTTCCGCCTTTCCCGCTTCGCCGAGAATGCCCCGCTGGTCAGCCCGCACCCCTACGCCGGCGCCGGCCAGATGCGTTGAGGCCGACGCGGAGCAGCCGTCCACGCCGCCGTGCCGGACTGGCATTTTCTGCCGGCCGAACCGGTAGACTCGGCAGTTCGCGGGAGTCCACGGGAGAGACCTGGGCGGCACGCTCGGAACACATGGACCAGATGACGTTCGCGGCGGCTGTCCGCGCGGTCAACGACACCCTGTCCCGCGGGTCGGCCCGCCACGGCGGAACGCCGTGCCCCACGGGGCCGCGAGCGATCCAACGCAGCGTCCTCGTCGCCTGCGATCTCGGGTGCTTCGACGACGCCGTGCCCCTGCTGGAACGGGTCGTCGACCGCCTCGACCGCCTCGACCGGCGGGGACCGGCCATCCCGCACGGCTACCTCGTCCGGGCGGTGCGCTCGGCCCTCGGTGAGCTGCGCCGGGACCGGCGGCGCGCGCACGGCCTGCAGCAGCGGCCCGAATGCGTGCCTGACGCCGGCTGGGCCCGCGAGGCGCTGCCCGATCCCGCCGACCGGGCCCTGCTGGCGCACCTGATGACGTGGCTTGGCAGCGATGTGCCCGCCGGCGCCGGCGTCGGCTGGCCGCTGCCGGCCTGGGCCGACCGCTACGGCACCACTCCGGCCGAGATGGCGGCCTGGATCCGCCGGGTGACGGCCGCGGTCGAGGCGTCCTCGCCCCGGCGCCATCGGCGCTACCTCGCGCGGCCACTGGCCGACAAGGGGCCTGTCGTGCCACCGTTCAGCGCCTTCGCTGGCTGCGGCGCGCGGCTCGACGAGCCCGCCCGGGACTCCGGCGGGTGGGGCGGCCCGGGTGGCCGGTGCGCTCGGCCGCCGTCGACCCGGCCGCTGTGGGAGGCGGCCGGGGACGCGGCACCGGCCGCGGAGTCGGTGCGGCTGGAAGTCGCCGGCTATCGGATCACCGGGCCCGCCGCGACCGTCGCCGGACTGCACGGCACGGGCGCCGTCGCGGTGCGCGCGCTGCGTGCGGCGCTGGTCGAGGAGTTCGGGCCGGCCGCCGCGCGGGCCGATCACGACGACCTCGCCGCCGCGCTGCGGCGCACCGCTCAGCCCGCGACGCCGACCGCCGACGGGGCCGAAGCCGGTGACGCCGGTGTCCGTGACGCCGGTGTCCATGACGTCGGTGGTGATGGCGTCGGCGGTGTCGGTGATGTCGGGATGGCGGCGGGTGAGTCCGGCGGCACCGTGGCTGCCGGGTCCCCGGTGCTCGCAGCCTGAGCCCCACCCGCGACCAGCGCCGCGAACGGGTCGCTCAGCCGGGCCTGTTCGGGGACCAGCGCGCTCACCGGACGGTCGCCCGCGAGCCGGCGCAGGGCGTCGAACGCCGCGTCGACGGAGGCGTCGAAGTAGGCGTCGAGGAAACGTGGATCATCCGCCCGCAGCACCGAGCCGTCCGCTGCGCGCGGAGCGGGCGCGGGCACGTGCAGCAGCCGTGGATGCGGCGCGAGCAGTTCACCCCAGGCCCGGCTCTGCGCGGCCAACTCCGCCGGTGCCGCCCCGGACAGCGCTGCGATGATCTCGATGAGCTCCGGCTCCGGCACCATCATGATCACTCGCACGTCGGGCCCCGCGTCCCCGAGCAGCCGAGCACTGGGCGCAGTCGGCCCCGGCGGTTCGGTGAGCACGTGCGCCCAGACCCGGCGCGGCGAGTTGTCCGGGCGCCGCAGCCAGTCCTGCATGATCTCGTCGGCAAGGGCGAAGTCGAGCCGCGCCCCGCCGTGCACCGACCGGGCCGCGTGGGCGAAGCTGCCCAGACCCCAGCCGAGCGCCTTGGCCAACAGCGCCGCCACCGTGTAGGAACTCGTCCACTGCAGGCCGGTGACGACGACGCCCTGCGCACCGACCCCGGGCGCGTCGGTGGGGGCGTGATGGGCCGTGGGCTCGTGCGGCGCCGTGAAGCGGTGGACGATCAGCGGCGGCAACGGGCCCACGGGCAGCCCCTCGACCAGCAGCGGTGTGGCGTCCCAGCTCGCGGCGGTGCGCTCGAAGACCTCGGCGAAGTCGCGTTCGGCGTCGGCCCGCTCGCTGATCGCGTCGACGCGCTCGAGCAGGACGTGGTCGGCGAAGTGGCAGCGGTGGCGCCGGCCCCGCCAGTGCGGCCGCACGGTCACCGACCACCGGCCGCCGGGGGCCGCCGCCGCGAACAGCGCGCCGCCGGTGGTCCGACCCTCCTGCGCGCAGCGGGCGCGCAGCTGCTGCTCCCGCTCCTCGGCCTCCTCGGCCCGGCGGACGAGTTTGCTGATGGACGGGCTGCGCAGGCCGTAGGCGGCGAGCATGTCGCTCTCGTGGGCGCCGACGGCCCGGGCCAGCTCGATGATCGCGTGCGCCGGGACGGTCGTCTCGTTGCTCAGCCAGCGGCGCAGCTTGTGGGTGCCCTGCAGGCCGAGCGGGCCGACCACCCGCTCGGCGAGCGCCGGCAGGCTGATCTGCTCGCGGTTGAGCGCCGTCTTCATCGCGTCCGCCCAGCGGGCCTGACGTGGATCGGCACCGATCCGCGTCGGCAGGCTGTGCGGCTGGAACCGGCGCGCCTGCCGGCCGGAACCCCGCCCCTGCGCGCCCCTGCCGTTCACCGGATCCGCCCCACCCCTTCCAGTCACCCCTCCATGGTGACCGATACCACCGATTCGCCGTCCTACGGTTGCCGGGTATCGAACAAACTGTAACTATTCATTTACCTCTTGCAAGGATGGCGGAGGTGGAGTAGGCACTTTCCGCCCGTGGGACGCCCGACAGCGGAGCCGTCCCCTGACCGATGACGGTCGACTTTCGGACATGTCGCGGAAGGAGGCCGGAAAATGACCCTCGCGCGGGCACACTATGGTGCGTCTGGCGATCGAGGGAGAGCGCTGGTGGCTGGGACTGCTCTGCGCGTCCACACCCCTGCGGGGGAGGTGACGCTCACCGGCGACGCTCCTGTCGTGGTGGGGCGGGCCCGGGCCGCGGATATTGTGATCAACGACGGGGGGGTGTCGCGCCGGCATCTGGTGCTGCGCCCCTCGGCGGTCGGCTGGCGGGTGGAGGACATCAGCGCCAACGGGCTGTGGTGCGACGGCCGGCGGTTGGGCGACGTCGACATCGTCGGCGAGCTGCGGCTGCGTCTCGGCGCCGCCGATGGCCCGGAGGTGGTGCTCCTGCCCCGACCGGTCCGGCCGGCCATCCCGCCGACGGCTCCGACGGGCGGGCCGGACGCGGCGGCCATCTCCGTCGAGGACCTCGGGGCCTTCGCACCCACGTCGGTCACGTCGGCGCCGATCGGCGGGGGAGTGCCGGGGCAGCCCCCCGGGGCCGGCCGGGGCTGTGTCGGGGGCGTCGGGGGGCCTGTCGATCGATCCGGTGACGGCGCAGAGCGCGATCGTGCGCGACCGGCGTCGCGTGCATCCCCTCAAGCCCGGCCAGATGCGGATGGGGCGCTCCCGCGACAACGAGATCAACGTCGGGGACCTGCTCGCCTCCCGTCATCACGCCGAGCTGCACATCTCGCTCGGCGGGGTGGAGCTGGTCGACCTCGCGTCCGCGAACGGCACGTTCGTCAACGGTCACCGGATCAGCCGGGCCCCGGTGATGCAGCGCGACGTCATCGCCATCGGCCACCACCTGTTTCAGCTCGAAGGCAGCTCGCTCGTCGAGTACGTCGACTCCGGGGACGTCGCCTTCGAGGTCCAGAACGTCTCCGTCTGGGCCGGCACGAAGCAGCTCATGCACGACATGACCTTCCGGCTGCCCGGTCGGTCCCTGCTCGGCGTCGTCGGCCCCAGGGGGCCGGAAAGTCCACCCTGCTCAACGCGCTCACCGGCTTTCGGCCCGCCGACCGCGGCTCGGTGCGCTACGCCGGCCGGGACCTCTACGCCGAGTACGACGAGCTGCGCCGCCGCATCGGCTACGTGCCCCAGGCCGACCCGCTGCACGACCAGCTCACCGTGCGCGAGGCCCTGCTCTACGGCTCCGAGCTGCGCTTCCCGGCCGACACCACCGCGGACGAGCGGCGCGCCCGGGTCGAGGAGGTCATCGGCCAGCTCGGGCTGTCCGCGCACGCCGACACCCGGGTCTCCCGGCTCTCCGGCGGGCAGAAGAAGCGCACCAGCGTCGCGCTCGAACTGCTCACCCGCCCGTCGCTGCTCTTCCTCGACGAGCCGACCTCCGGCCTCGACCCGGCCAACGACCAGTCGGTGATGGAGACGCTGCGCGGCCTCGCGAAGGGTGGCGGCGCGGGGTCCACCGACGAGAGCGGCCGGACCGTCATCGTCGTCACGCACAGCGTGCTGTTCCTGGACCTGTGCGACTTCATCCTGGTGCTCGCGCCCGGCGGGCACGTCGCCTACTTCGGCCCGGCGGACGGGGCGCTGCGCTTCTTCGGCAAGCAGGACTTCCGCGAGCTGGAGGCCACCCCGGGCGAGCAGATGGCCGCCCGCTTCCGGGCGTCGGAGTTCTTCGTACCCTCGGCGGTGGTGGCGCCGGCGGTGCGCAAGGCGCCGCCGGAGCTGCCCAGCGTCCGCCAGCAGCCGGTGCACGCGCAGCTTTCGACGCTGACCCGACGCTACTGGCGGGTCGTCCTGGCCGGCCGGTCCTACCTGCGGCTGATCATCGCCTACCCGTTCCTGCTCGGCATCGTGCCGCGGATACTCAAGGCCCCCGACGGCCTGGGCCCGTTACCGCAGTCACCGAACCCCGACGCCACCAAGGTGCTCGTCGTGCTGGTGCTGTGCGCCTGCTTCATGGGGATGGCCAACTCGATCCGCGAGATCGTCAAGGAACGCGCGATCTACCGGCGGGAGCGGACGATCGGGCTGTCCCGCACCGCCTACCTCGGTTCCAAAATCATCTTGTTGACCGCGATCACCACCGCGCAGTGCCTGGTCTTCACGCTCATCGCGGTGGTGGGACGCACCCCGCCGCAGGCCGCCGTGCTGGTTCGCCGCTGCTGGAGTGCCTGCTCGCGGTGATCGTCGCGGCGCTGGCGTCGATGATGATCGGCCTGTTCGTCTCCACCCTGATCGACAACGCGGACAAGGCGATGCCGATCCTCGTCCTGGTCACCATGGGCCAGCTCGTGTTCTCCGGCGGCCTGACCTCCATGACCGGCCGGCTCGTGCTGGAGCAGATCAGCTTCCTCGTCCCGGCCCGGTGGGGATTCGCGGCGCTGGCTTCCACCGACGACCTCAACGTGGTGAGCAAGCTCGGCAACCCGACCCTGCGCACCGACCCCCCCGACCGGCTCTGGGAGCACAGCGCGGGCACCTGGGCGCTCGACATCCTGATCGGCGTCGTGATCGGCGTCGCCGCACTGGCGCTCACCACGGTCATGCTGCGCCGGATCGAGCCCAAGGTCACCCGGGCGGCGGACGCCGCGCCGGCGCCCGGAGCGGCCGGGCCGCCCGGATTCGGGCCCGGTTCGATCCAGGGCCAGCCGCCCGCGGGCCGGATGCCGCTGCACGGCTGACCGGCGAGGCGTCGCCGACGCCGCCCAGCCCGCGCCCGCCGACGAGATCGGCGACCTCCTCACACCAGAAGGCCAAACCGCACAGCTGGTAGGTCAGCGGGCCCTTGGTCAGCGCGGGGCGATTGTGCTCGAACAGCACGTGCCCGGCGACCTGCACGGCCCAGCTCGCCGCGAACACCGGCAGGCCGATCCTGGGCCGGACGAGCACGACCGGCAGGGCGAAGGCCACCCCCGGGATGCCGACCAGATGGCTCAGCCGGATAGCCCGCCCGGTGTGCTGGGACCGGTAGTACGCCATCTTCTCGGCGAACGGCGCCGCACGGTCCGGCACCTCCTCGCTGGCCAACCTGGATTTCCGCGTGCCACGCCGGTTGTTCATCACCGCCCAGCTCCTGCCGGCCGATCGTCTGGCCACATCCACCGAAGTTGCGGCGTGGGGGCTGCCGCCTTCAGGCGGCGGAGGAAACGCCGCCCCGTGCCGGAACGCCACCATCGTTCGCACATCCGTTCTGATAGCATGGTGGTTGTGCCTAGAGGATTGCCGCGCGAGTCGCTGAACCTTCGCGTCCCGCCCGACCTCAAACGGCAGATCGAGGAGTACTCGGCCGAGATCGGAATCTCGATCAATGCGGCGGCGATCGTGCTTCTCACCGAAGGACTGCGAGCGGAGCGGAGGCGGCAACGGTGAGCCGGTACCGCCTCTACCCGACCGCCGAGCAGGTGCCGGTGTTGGATACGCACTGCGCACACGAACGGTTCCTGTGGAACCCGTGCGTCGAACAGCAGTCCTACTTCACCCGTGGCGGTGTCCGCCCGCCCGGACATGCCGAACGGAACCGGCAGTTGACCGAGGCGCGGGCCGCGTTCGACTGGCTCGCCGCCGGCTCGGTCAACGTCCAGCAGCAGGCGCTGCGGAACTTCGACCAAGCCATGAAGAACTTTTTCAACGGCTCGCACCGCAAGCCTGATTTCCGTAGGCGCAGCCAGTCGGACGGGTTCCGTGTCGTCGGGAAGGACTTCCGCGTCGGCAAGCTGAACCGGAAATGGTCCCAGTGCTGGGTACCAAAGGTCGGCTGGGTGAAGTTCCGCCGGACGCGTGATGTCCCCGACGGCGCCAAGTCCTACCGGATCATGCGGGATCGGGCGGGCCGCTGGCATGTGGCGTTCGCGGTCAAGCCTGAGCCGATCGAGGCGCCGGGCACAGGTGAGGTTGTCGGCGTCGCCGGGGTGTGGTCATCACGGCCGCCTTGTCGGCTGGGAAGATGCTGCACTGCCCGACCCTGACGAAGCGGGAACAGGCGAAGCTGTGCAAGGCCCAGCGCCGGGCAGCCCGGGCGCCGAAAGGCTCGGGCGCGAAGCATGCCGAGTACGGCAAGGCCGCGAAGCTCAAAGTCCGCGAGGCCGATATCCGCAAGGACTTCGTCGAGGAGGCCAGCACCAGCCTGGCTCGCCGTTTCGACCTGATCCGCTTCGAAAACCTGAACATCGTCA
>NZ_CADCWT010000130.1 GCF_902806485.1 Candidatus Frankia alpina
CACCCACCGAACCTACACAATCAGAACCTAAGTTCCCGGTATTGGGTCGACGGATGGAGGCCGGATCGTCGCCCAACCGGGCGCGCGGGGTTTACCGGGCGCCGATAACGCTGCTCGAGTCGTACCGGATTTGCGGTCGATCGTGGCCGCATTTCGCCGGGCCGCACGCGTTCGGCAAAACTTTCGTGTGCGAATTTTTTTGCTGTCAGCAAGAAGACGGTTACGCTGTCCGCGCGGGACAGCGGTGCAGCCTGCCCGCGGTATCGGTGCCGCGCCCTCACCGTCCGGAGCGTGACAGCATGCCCGACCAGCCGATCAACACGTTGATCGTGGAGGACGACGCGGCCTTCGCCGCCGCGCTGCGCGGCTATGTCGAGAGCGTCCCCGGGTTCGTCGTCAGCGGGGTGGCCCGCAGCGACAGGCAGGCGCTCTCGCCCGCCCCGCGCGGTCGGCTCGATCTGATTCTGCTGGACTTCTTCCTGTCGGACATGAGCGGGCTGGACGTGTGCCGGGCTCTGCGCGCCCGCGGCTCGACCCTCGACATCATCGCCGTCTCCCGTGTGCGGGATCCGGCGATGGTCCAGGCGGCGATGTCGTACGGCGTCCTGCAGTACGTGGTGAAACCGTTCACCGCCACCGTGTTCCAGCACTGCCTGGAGCGTTACTCCGCCTTTCGCCGGCAGATCACCGCCGGCCCGGCCGGTCCCGTCGGCCAGCGTGATGTCGACCCCGTCCTGTCCCGGCTGCAGCCCGACGGCTCCGGCATGACGCTGCCCAAGAGGCTGTCCGCCGCCACCCTCGACGCCGTGGTCGACCACCTACGCGGGGCGGTGCGGCCGTTGTCCGCCTACGAGGTCGCCGGCGGTCTCGGGCTGTCCCGGGTGACGGCGCGCCGATACCTCGAATGGCTCGCCGAGCAGCGCCTGGTGACCCGGAGCATGAACTACGGCCACACCGGCCGGCCCCGCCACCTGTATCTGTGGCGCATGCCCTGACGCCCGGCCATACCCGCGGCGTCTGCCGGGTCGGGCCGACCACTATGACCTAAACGGCGACAGCGCCCGAGTCCCGCGCGAAGGTAGCTGTGGCGGCCAGATCGGCCAGATCGGCCGGGTCCCGCCCGGGAATGCCGTCGTGCCAGGCGGGGTCACGCCGCCGACGCCGGCCGTCAGCCGTTATGGAGTGACCGCGATGGCCAGTGACCGCACTGTCGACGTGCCCGGAGAACGGGACGTTCTGCTGACCGGGATGGGATTCTGCCTGCCCGGCCTCGACCGCCCGTGCTTCACCGCGGACGACGTCTGGGCGGTGGCGTCGAAAGGGGCCTCCTGCCTGACCCGGGGCGACATCTACTACGGTTCCGTCGCGCTCACGGCGGAGATGTTCGACGAACGGCTGCCCGACATCCCCGGGCTTTACCGCCGGCAGCTCACCCGGACCCATCGGCTCGGGCTGATCTCGTTCGCGGAGGCGTGCGCGGACGGCGGGCTGGACTACCACGCCGGCGACCTCGCCGAGGCCGCCATCCTCACCGGCCGCGGCAGCGTCGATGACAACGTGCGTGTCTACCGCGACCTGATCGATGCGCGTCCCGAGGAACTCGGCCCGGACGTCGCCGTCGGGATGTACATCCCGACCCAGCTCGGCACCACCCCTTACAACGTCGCACTGCTGCAGGCGTCCGTCGCCGGCACTCGCGAGCCGAGCTTCTCGGTCACCTGCGGCTGCTCATCCTCGACGATCCAGCTCGGGAACGCGTTGCGCATGATCCAGGCCGGTGAGGTGGCGGTGGCGGTCGTCACCGGGGTCGACTCCGGTGACGCGGACCTCGCCCGCCAGGCGCAGGGAATCTTCCTCGCCGCCGAGCGGGGCGGCCCGGCCGGCGCGCCCGGTCTCGTCCAGGACCAGCTCTCCTCCACCGATCATCTGATGCACCCGTACGACGAACGGGCCGGCAGCGTCGGGTTCGGCGAGGGATCGGTGACGGTGGTGCTGGAAAGCCGGGCCCATGCCGAGCGCCGCGGTGCCCGCCCCCATGGGCGGCTGCTCGCGCAGGCCACGACCCGCGACGGCCTGTTCAGCCCGCTGGCGGTGGACATCACCGGAGCTGCCCTGGTGGCCGGTGTCCGCCGCTGCCTGGGCGAGCGGTGGAGCATCGATGAGATCCCCTACATCAACGGGGGTAGCGACGGCGATCCCAACGTGACGCACGTCGAGGTCAACGCCGTGCGGGAGCTGTACGGGCCGAGAGTGCCGGCGGTGCTGCTCAGCTCCCAGGAAGCGTGCTTCGGCCACAGCGGTGCGCAGTCCGGCGCGCTGGGCGCGGCCCTGACGACGCTGATGATGGCCCGGGGTGAGGCATGCCCCACCGCCAGCTGCGAGCGTCCGGCCGCGGATCTCAGCTTCGACCCGATCCCGGGTACAAGCCCGCGCCCGCTCGACTTTGACTACGCCCTCAGCTTTACCTACCAGATCGGCGGCCTCAAGGCCGTGATCCTTCTGGGCTCTCCCGACGCGGCCTGACGCCGCCCTCCCGGCCTTCCGCCCCGCGCGGTCCGTCCGCGCGGGGCGCCGTCGAGAAAGGAACCGCACACGTCATGAGTGAACATGCGGCCACCCGGCCCGGTGAGCAGTCGGCGTTCGCGGCCGGTGCCACCGAGGACGGCGGCATCGCGGTGATCGGGATGGGCTGCCGGCTGCCGGGAGGAGTGGATTCCCCGGCTTCGCTGTGGCAGCTGCTGGTCGACCGGCGCGACACTATCGGCGAGCCGCCGCCGGGGCGTTGGGTGGCTGAGGAGTACCTCGACCCGACCCTGGCGGCGCGCGGCTGGTCGGTGCCGCGTCAGGCCGGCTATCTGGCGGACATCGCCGGCTTCGACGCGGACTTCTTCGGCGTCTCCCGGCGGGAGGCCGACGTGCTCGACCCGCAGCACAGGCTGCTGCTGGAGGTGGCCTGGGAGGCGTTCGACCACGCGGGCCTGCCGGCGCAGCGGCTCGCCGACACCCCGACCGGCGTGTTCATCGGGCTGAACAGCTCCGACTACGCCGAGCGGTTCGTCGGGCTTCCCGAGGAGCTGGAGGGCTCGCTGCTCGTCAACGGGCCGTGCGTGGCCAGCGGCCGCATCGCCTACCTGCTGGGTCTGAACGGGCCGTGCATGACGGTGGACACGGCCTGCTCCTCCTCACTCGTCGGCGTGCACCTGGCCTGCCGCAGCCTGGCGGGCGGCGAGTGCGATGTCGCGATCGCCGGGGGCGTGGCGATGATGCTCTCGCCCCGGGCGTCGAAGTCGATGGTCCGGATGAACATGCTGTCGCCGACGAGCCGCTGCCACGCCTTCGACGCCGCCGCCGACGGCTTCGGCCGCGGCGAGGGCGCCGGCCTGGTCGTGCTCAAACGCCTGGCCGACGCCCGGCGCGACGGTGACCGGGTGCTCGCGGTGATCCGCGGCACGGCGGTGAACCAGGACGGCCGCACCGACGGGCTGAGCGTCCCGTCCGAGCCGGCGCAGTACGCCGTGGCCCAGGCCGCGCTGAGCCGAGCCGGCGTCGACCCCGCGGACGTCGGCCTGGTCGAGGCGCACGGCACCGGGACGCCGGTCGGCGACCCGATCGAGTTCAAGGCCCTGTCGCGGGCCTACGGCGCGGGTACCCAGCGTTGCGCCCTGGGATCGGTGAAGACGAACCTGGGCCACCTCGAACCCGCCTCCGGCGTCACCAGCCTGCTCAAGACCGTGCTCTGCCTGCAGCACGCGCAGATCCCGGCGAACCTGCACTTCCACGAGTGGAACCCAGCGATCGCGGACGTGCCGTCCCGGTTCTTCGTCCCCACCGCGCTGGTCGACTGGCCCGTGCGGGCCCCGGCCCGGGTCGCGGCGGTGTCCTCCTTCGGCTCAACGCCCACGCTGTCGTCGCGCAGGCGCCGCAGGCCGCCGCCGACGAGCAGGCGACCGGCATCGTGTCGGGGCCGGGCGGCCCGGACGTCGTCCTCGTTCCGGCCGGCTCGGCCGAAGTGCTGCCGGCTGCCGCCACCCGCCTGGCCGACTGGTTGGCCGCCGGCGCCGACCCGGCCACCCGCGCAGATCCCGCCGCCGGCGCCGACCCGGCCATCGGCGCGGTGCGCGATGTCGCCTACACGCTGGCCCGCCGGCGCTCCACGGGACGCGGCCGGCTCGGGGTGGTCGCGTCCTCCCGGGAGGAGCTGGTCGCGGGCCTGCGCGCGTTCGCCGCCGGGCGTCCCGCGCCGAACGTGGTGACGGGTACCGCCATCGCGAGCGCGCCGCGGGACACGGTCTGGGTGTTCTCGGGGCAGGGGTCGCAGTGGCCCGGAATAGGTCGCGACCTGCTGGTCGTGGAGCCGGCGTTCGCCGCGACGATCGCCGAGGTCGACCCGCTGATCCGGGCGGAGACGGGGTTCTCGGTCCTTGCCGCGCTGCGCGCCGGTGAGGAGCTGGTGGGCTGCGACCGCATCCAGCCGGTGCTGTTCGCCATGCAGCTGGGGCTCGCGGCGCTGTGGCGGGCGCACGGCGTGCGGCCGGCCGCGGTGATCGGGCACTCCATGGGGGAGGTCGCGGCGGCCGTCGTCGCGGGCGCGCTGAGCGTCGCCGACGGTGCCCGGGTGATCTGCCGGCGGTCGCGGCTGCTCACCCGCATCGCCGGAACCGGGGCAATGGCGACCGTCGAACTTGATCGGCAGACGGTCGAGGCCGATCTCGCCGCGAGCGGCGCGGACCGGGAGGTCTCGGTGGCCGTGCTGGCCGCGCCGGGATCGACGGTCGTCGCCGGAGCCGCCGACCGGATCGGTGAACTCCTCGCGCACTGGACCGCCCGCGGTATCCCGGCCCACCCGGTCGCCGTCGACGTCGCCTCCCACTCGCCGCAGGTCGACCCGTTGCTCGACGAGCTTGCCACGCAGCTCGCCGGCCTCAGCCCACGCCGGCCTGAGATCGGCTTCTACAGCACGCTCGGGGACTCCCCTCGCACGCCGCCCGCGTTCGACGCCGCCTACTGGAGCGCCAACCTGCGCCGCACCGTCCGGTTCACCGACGCCCTCGCCGCTGCCGCCGCCGACGGGCACCGCGTCTTCGTCGAGATCTCCCCGAACCCGGTGGTGACCCGCTCGATCGCCGACAGCCTGGCCGGTGGCAGCCGCACCCCGGTGGTGCTGCCGACGCTGCGCCGCGACGGCGATGGCCGGGCGCAGTTCCGGATCTCGCTCGCGGCAGCCCACTGCGCCGGCGTTCTCGTCGACTGGGCGGTGCTCTATCCCGGCGGGACGCTCGTCGACGTCCCGCCGCTTGTGCTCGACCGTCGCCGCCACTGGATCGACGCCCCTCTGCCCGGCCCGCGTACTTCGGCCGTCCCCGGTCACCGGGCCGCCCCGGCGGGGCGCGGCACGGGTTCGTCCGCCGCGGACGTCCCACCGCTGCCGGGCCCGCACACCGAGGTGCCGGGCGGCGTCCTGCGGCACCTGTGGCGCTCCGACGTCGGTACCGCGGCCGTCCCCTGGCTCGCCGACCACCGGGTGCATGGCCGGGTGGTGCTGCCGGGCGCCGCGTACTGCGCGTTCGCGCTCAGTGCCGCGGGTGAGGTGTTCCCCGGCGCCAGGCCGGGCGAGGTCGTGCTGACCGAGACCGCGTTCGAGGAGCTGCTCGACCTCGACGATCACACCGACGCGCTGATGACCGCGACACCTCAGGACCCGGACCGGGCCCTGATCGAGATCTTCGCCTGCGGCGACGAGGCCGAGGACGGCTGGAGCCGCCGCATGTCCGGCGTGCTGCGGCGGGCCCCCGGGCCGCACCGGACGGCGGCGGGGCGCTGCTCGCCCTCGTCGAGGCCCACCCCCGCCGCGTCGGGCCCGACGAGGTCTACCGCAGCCTGCACGAGCGCGGGATCGAGCACGGGCCCGCCTTCGCTGCCATCACCGATCTGCACGCGGCGGTTGACGGGCGCGGGATCTGGGCAGCCGTGGCCGTCCCGCCGAACGCCGCGGCCGCCGCGCAGGACCTGCCGATCCACCCCGTGCTCCTCGACGCCTGCGCCCAGGCGCTCGTCGTCAGCATGCCGTCCGCGACCGAGCAGGGGCTGGTCCTGCCCGCCGGCATCGACAAGATCCGGGTGCTCGGCGATGCCTCGACCGTGCGCTACGTCCACGGCTGGATGGAGTACCCGCACGGCGATGACGCCGGCAACCCTGCCGGGCACGTCCGCCTGCTCGACGCCACCGGGACGCTCGTCGCCTACCTCGACGGGATGCGCTATATCCACCACCGCACGGTCGACTCCGCCGCCACGGGCTCGGCCCCGGCGGAACTCGCCGCGCGCATCGACGGCTGGCTGTACGGGCTGACCTGGCAGCCCGCCCCGCGTCCGCCGGCCGCCGGGGCCGGCCGGCCGGGCCGCTGGCTCGTGCTCGGCGACCCCACCGGCTCCGGCCGCGATCTCGCGGCCGCGCTGGCAGCCGCCGGTGCGGGCGCCGAGTTCGGGCTGCTGCCCGGCATCGACGCCGACCCGCAGCTGTGGGTGCGCAGCACCGGGCAGGGGTGGAGTACCACGGGTCGGCCGGAGCGCGTCGTGGTCGTTCTCGACGGCGCGACCCCGGCCGATCCGCTGGCGTTGTCCCCGGCGACTGCCGAACGGGCGACCCGGGTGCTGCTGGCGGTGGTGCAGACCCTTGCCGGGCTGTCGGGTGCCGCGCCCCGGCTGTTCACCGTCACCCGCGGCGCGCGGGCGCTGACGTCGGCGGCCGTCCCCGACCCCCACCGGGGCGGGGTGCGTGGCCTGCTGCGGGTCGTCGCCCACGAGCACCCGGAGTTCCGCATGGTCCACCTCGACGCCGACCCGGCCGGGGTCCTGCCCGCGGGGGTCGGTGCCATCGCAGCCCCCGGTGGCGTCACCGCCGGCACCGGGCGTGGCCCGTCGTTCGCCGCCGACGCCGACGATCTCGCCGACGAGCTGCTCGCCGACGACGCGCTCGCGCCGCCCGGCTCCGCCGGGCCCGTCGCCCGCGTGGTGCCGTCGCCGATGACGGCCGCCGAGCGGCACGACGCCGGTCACCAGCTGGTGCACTACGGCCGCGATGGCTTCGCGCTGCGCTTCGGCGAGACCGGCGGCCTCGACGACCTGCGGCTCGCCGTCGCCGAACGGCGTCCCCCGGGCGCCGGGCAGGTGGAGGTGCGGGTGCGCGCCGCCGGGGTGAACTTCCGCGACGTGCTGCTCGCCCTCGGGGTGCTGCCGCCGACGCCGATCGGGTTCGAGTGCGCCGGCGTCGTCACGGCCGTCGGCCCGGGAGTCACCACCCGGCGCACCGGGGACGAGGTCATCGCGGTGGACCTGCTCGGCGGCGGGGCGTTCGGCGCCTTCCTGACCACCGACGCCGACCTGACCATGCCGATCCCCGCCGGGGTGGACGCGACCGCCGCCGGCATCCCGATCGCCTTCACAACGGCGTGGTACGCCCTGCGTGAGGTCGCCGACCTGCGCGCGGGCGAGTCGGTCCTCATCCACTCGGGCACCGGCGGGACCGGGCTCGCCGCGATCGCCGTCGCCCGGCTGCTCGGCGCCGAGGTCCTCGCCACCGCCGGCACCCCGGAGAAGCGGGCCTACCTGCGTGGCATCGGCGTGCGCCACGTCATGGACTCCCGCTCACTCGACTTCGCCGACGAGGCCCGCGCGGCAACAGGGGGCGGGGCGTCGACGTCGTGCTCAACTCCCTGTCGGGGCCGGCGATCCGCGCGGGGCTGGAGTCCCTGGCGCCGTTCGGCCGGTTCATCGAGCTCGGGCTGCGCGACATCCTCGCTGACAGCCCGCTCGGCCTGTTGCCGTTTCGCAACAGCATCACGTTGGCCAGCGTCAACGCGATCGAGTTGTGCCGCGAGCAGCGTCACCGGGTGGTGGCCCTGCTCCGGGAGCTCTCCGCGGCGTTCGCCGCCGGCGACCTCGTCCCGCTGCCGGTGCAGAGCTTCCCGCTCGAATCGGCGGCGGAGGCGTTCCGGCTCATGGCCGGCGCCCGCCACATCGGCAAAATCGTGCTGACCGTCCCGGACGACGGGCAGACCGTGGCTATCCGCCCCGGCCCCGGCGCGGCCCGGCGCGTCGTACATCATCACCGGGGGTCTCGGTGGGGTGGGTCTGGCGACCGCGGCCTGGCTGACTTCCCACCGGGCCGGCCGCGTCGTGCTCAATGGCCGGTCGGCGCCGAGCCCGGAGGTCGACGAGCGGCTCACCGAGCTCGCCGCGCAGGGCACCGACATCCGGGTGGTGCTTGGCGACGCCGCCGAGCCGGGAGTCGCCGAGCGGCTCGTCGCCGCCGCCACCGCCGACGTCACCCTGCGGGGCGTCGTGCACTCGGCGATGGTGCTCCAGGATGCGGCGCTGACCACCATCACCAGAGATCAGCTGCACGGCGTCTGGCATCCCAAGGTGTTCGGCGCCGCCCGGCTGCACGAGACGACCGAGGGCCTTCCGCTGGACTGGTTCGTGCTCTACTCGTCGATCTCGTCGCTGCTGGGCATCCTCGGCCAGGGCTCCTACGCCTCGGCGAACTCCTGGCTCGACGGCTTCGCCGACTGGCGCAGCGCGCAGGGACTGCCGACGATCTCGATCAACTGGGGGATCTGGGGTGAGATCGGCGCTGGCATGATCTTCAAGGAGAGGGGCTACCAGACCATCCCGACCGGGGAGGGTCTGCATGCCCTGGAAACGATCCTCGCGCATGGCCGCCGGCACGCCGGGCTGCTGCCCGGCGGTCCCACAGCATGGATACCGCCGTCCGGGCGCTCGCTGCCGGTGTTCCAGGCCGTGATTCAGGATGGTGGCACCCAGGCGGCGGCCGAGGACGACGGCCCGGCCGACATCCGGGCGAGGCTGCGGGCCGCGGCGGCGGGCGTGCCCCGACGGACGCTGCTCGAGGAGTATCTGGGCGAGCATCTGCGGGTGGTGCTCCGGCTGAACCAGCGCACGCTCGACCCGGACACGCCGTTGCGGTCGTTCGGCTTCGACTCGCTGCTCGCCCTCGAGCTGCGCTCCCGGCTGGAACCCGCCCTCGGCATCACCCTGCCCGGCAACTTCATCTGGAAGTACCCCACCATCGCCGCGCTCGCGGGCGGCCTCGCGGACTTCGCCGGCCTGGCCCTCGACGGCGACGACGGGCCCTGACGGACGGCAGGGTCACGGGCGGTGGCGCCGCGGCGTCCCCGCGCCACCGCCCGTCTGCGAGGATGGGACCGTCATGGATCTCGATGCGTTCGTCGCCGTGCACCGTCCGGAGTGGATCCGCCTCGGCCGGCTCGTCGACCGGGCCGGCCGGACGCGCCGGATGAGCGCCTACGAGCTGGTCGAGCTCTACCAGCGGACCGCGACCCACCTGTCGGTGATCCGTACCCGTTCCTACGACACCAGCCTCGTCGACGACCTCACCAACCTGGTGACCCGCGCCCGCGCGGTGGTCGCCGGGGCCCCCGACCCCGGCTGGCACGTCGTCGGCCGCTTCTTCGCCGTGACGTTCCCGCTCGCCGTCTATGAACGCCGGTGGTGGGTGATCGCCACGACGCTCGGGTCGCTGCTGGCCGCGCTGGCCGCCGGGCTGTGGATCGTCCACGACGCCGACGCGCAGGCCAACCTGCACACACCGAGCGCCGTCGCCGAGCTGTGCCGCTCCGACTTCGCGTCCTACTACACGGAGAACCCGGCCTCCTCGTTCGCCGGCCAGGTCTGGACGAACAACGCCTGGGTAGCGGCGACGGCGGTCGCCGCCGGCGCGCTGCTCGGCCTGCCGACTCTGCTGGTGCTGCTGGTGAACGCGCTGAACACCGGGGTGGTCGGCGGGTACATGGCCAGCTGCGGGCGCAGCGGTCAGTTCTGGAGCCTGATCCTCCCGCACGGCCTGCTGGAGCTCACGGTCGTGTTCCTCGCGGGCGCGGTGGGGCTGCGTCTGGGCTGGTCGATCATCGCGCCGGGCCCGCGGCGCCGCGTCGAAGCGCTGGCCGCGGAGGGGCGGGCGGCGGTGCCGATCACGCTCGGCAGCGCGCTGGCCCTGGCGGTCTCCGGCTTCATCGAGGCGTTCGTGACACCGTCGGGACTGCCGACGGCGGTCCGGATCGGGATCGGCGCGCTGGCCTGGGCCGGCTTCATCGCCTACATCTGGGGCTTCGGGGCGCGCGCGGCCGCCGCCGGCGAGACAGCCGACCTCGACGCCGCCCGCGGCGGCGCCGACCTGGCCCCCGTGGTCTGACTGCCAGCGCCTGACGCCCGACGCCTGACTTCCAGCGCCCGGTGCCCGGTGTCCGGCGCTGGGGGCCGCACTACGCTGCCGGAATGAGTCCGACCGCAGCCAGGGATGTCAGCGTCGACCGCGCCGGCCTGCTCGACTTCGTCCGCCCCCGCCACCGCGGCATCCTCGTCACCACCCGCCGCGACGGCGGCCCGCAGCTGTCCCCGGTGACGATGGGGGTCGACTCCGCGGGCGACATCGTCGTGTCGACCTACCCGGAGCGGGCGAAGACCCGCAACGCGCGCCGCGACCCGCGGGCGTCGATGTGCGTGCTGTCGGAGGCGTTCAACGGCGACTGGGTCCAGGTCGACGGCGCGATCACCCTCGTCGACCAGCCTGGCGCGGTCGAGGAGCTGGTGGAGTACTTCCGCTGCATCAGCGGCGAGCACCCCGACTGGGACGAGTACCGCGAGGCCATGCGCCGCCAGGAGAAGGTGCTGCTCCGGCTGCGCATCGAGCGGTGGGGGCCGATCAGCCGCGGCGGCTTCCCCGCCCGCCTGCTCGCCCCGGCCGACGAGGGCTAGCTAGCCGGGCCCGCGGGCCCGCGCGCGGCCGTCCGCCGCCCGGAGATGGTCGCCGACCAGGTCCCCCACCGCCGCCGTGGCCTCGCGGTGGGGGAAGTGACCGACACCGTCGAGGACGACCCGGCGGTACCCGCCGGTGAAGTATGCCGCCTGGCCCGCGGACGCGGCCGGCTCGTCGCAGCGGTCGTCGCCGCCCTGGATCATCAGGGTGGGCACCGCGATCCGCTCGACCTCGGCGAGACGGCGGCGCAGATCGTCGTAGCGGGGGTCCCGGGGCTCGTCCGCGCGGAACCGCGCCCGGTAGGCGTTCAGGGTGATCGCCGCCCAGTCCGGATTGGTGAACGCCGGCGCGGTGGCGGCGAACTCGCCGTCGTCGAACCAGCCGGGTGGGCTCCAGGTGTCCCACTGGATGCGGGCGAAGCCGACGGGGTCGGCGCGGACCGCCCGCGCCCCGGCGTCGACGAACATCAGCCACTGGTACCAGAACGCCCTGGCCTGTTCGAAGCCCGGCATGCTGAAGTTCCCGCGTGGCTGGTAGGCCAGGGCAAGCGCGGCGATGGCGGTGAGGCGCTGCGGGGCCAGGGCGGCGAGGGTGTAGGCGACGCGGGCGCCCCAGTCGTGGCCGACCACGGCGATCCGCTCCAGCCCGAGGGCGTCGGCGAGGTCGAGTGCGTCCTGGGCCAGGGCGACGGCCTGGCCGTCGCGCGGCGTGCCGGGGTGGCGGAACCTGGTCGCCCCGCTGCCCCGCAGGTCCGGGACGATCGTGCGCCATCCCTGCCCGTTCAGCCCGGCCTGCACGCCGCGCCAGCCGCGGGCGGCGTCCGGCCAGCCGTGCAGCAGCAACACCGGCGGCCCGTCGGCGGGCCCCGTCACCTCGACGGAGATGTCGAGGACCTCGGTGCGGGCGGTGGTGGTGGCCATCGCCGTGTCCTTCCCCGTGCCTAGTGTAGCGTGATTCCGCTTCATTTATTGCCAGTGTTTGGCTAGAATGGGGCATGGAACTTTCGGTGGAGGAAATCGCGGAACTCCGAGACATGATTAACGATCGCGACCTTCCTGCGAACGTTGCAACACGGGCGCGAATCGTTCTATGGCACGCCGAGCATCTACCCAAGAAGGAAATAGTCAGACTTGCCGGCGTCTCGTTGCCGACCGTAAACCTGTGGATCTCGCGGTACGGATCCGAGGGAAGCGCCGGGCTCCTTGACCGTTCGCGCGCCGCACCGCGAGAGCAGATCCCCGCGAACATCCGCAGCCGTGTCCTCGCTCTCACGCGCTCCACTCCACCTGTGGAGACGGGCCTGACGCACTGGTCGACCCGGGAGATGGCGAAGTACGTCACCCGCACCACCGGAGTCTCGGTCTCCTGGCACTTCGTCGCCAAGCTCTGGCGGGAAAACGGTCTTCAGCCCTGGCGGCAAGGAACTTTCAAGCTCAGCCGGGATCCGGAGTTCGCGGAGAAGGTCATGGACATCGTCGACCTCTACCTCTACCCACCCGAGGGCGCGGTCGTGCTCAGCTACGACAAGAAGACGCAGGTCCAGGCACTGGACCGCGACAGCCGGGGAGATCCTGGCCAAGGTCAAACTCGTCGAGACCAATATCAAGAAGTTGGTTTCCAACAATAGCTGATAAAGGAAGCGGGATCACCGTCCACTAGAACCCGTGATGGACGGCCTCGACGTTGTGGCCATCGGGATCGCGCAGGAACACGCCGTATTGACTTCCTCACCCTCGTGAACGAGGGGGATTCCCGGTGGCGGTCATGCCGCCTTTCCGGGTGGTTGGCGTTTCGCAGTCCCCGGCAACCCGGAGATCTCCACGCCCATGAACGACAGTCCAGCCGCCCTGATATTCAGAATTGCGTTGGTATCCGCGTTCCCCGACCAGCCACACGACGTGCACAGGAATGTTGCCTGGTCGGGACGGGACACTCGGTCGACGACCTCACAGACGTGACAGCGCTGCGACGTGTACGGCGCCGGAACCCTCACCAGCACCCCGCCCACGCGAGCCGTCTTATAGACGAGATGCGCGCCGACGTGCCCCCAGGCGGCGTTCAGAATCCCCCGGTTCAACCCGGCTTTCTGCCGCACCTTCCGCCAAGGGTTCTCGACGGTGCCCCGGGTCGAGCGGGTCATGGCCCCGACGCGCAGGTCCTCGATGACGACCAGCCCGAACTCCCGACTGGTCCCGGTCGTCACCTTGTGTGCCCAGTCGTCGCGGCGGCGTTTGGTTCTCGCGCGCACCAGGGCGATCTGGTCATAGGTCCGGCGGAGCCGGTTCGACGCCGGGGCGTCCCGCGGCCGGGCCCGGCGCTGCCGGGCCGCCTTCCGTTTCAGGCGAAGCAGACGGGACGCCTCACCCGGCGACAGCAGAACAGGCAGGTCCCGGAACGTTCCATCGGACAGAGCCAGTGTTCGGGTCACCCCACAATCGACTCCGACCGGCGGCCCACCGTGCGATTCCGGTTGCACGTCGGGGGTTTCGAGGCGGAACACCACATGCCAGCCGTTGGCCTCACGGACCAGCCGGGCACCCGTCAGCCACGGGACACCCCGGAAAGCGGCCGGGTCCACCGGAACCGCACCCGGCCCACACCCAATACAGGGAACTTAGGTTCTGATTGTGTAGGTTCGGTGGGTGCCGAGACGTGGTCAGGTGAAGGA
>NZ_CADCWT010000131.1 GCF_902806485.1 Candidatus Frankia alpina
CGTCCATCCCGGCTACGGGTTCCTGTCGGAGAACGCGGCGTTCGCGGCGGCCTGCGCCGAGGCGGGGGTGCCCGTGGTACCGGGCCGCGACGACCCGGCGATGACGGACGCCGACCTGGTCGAAGCCGCCGCGCAGATCGGCTACCCGGTGCTGCTCAAGCCGTCCGCGGGCGGCGGGGGCAAGGGCATGCGGGTCGCCACGGACGCCGCCCGGCTGCAGGCGGAGATCGCCGGCGCCCGCCGCGAGGCCGCCGCGGCGTTCGGCGACGACACCCTGTTCGTCGAACGGTTCGTGGACCGTCCCCGCCACCTCGAGGTGCAGGTCCTCGCCGACGCGCACGGCACGACCGTCCACCTCGGCGAGCGGGAGTGCAGCCTGCAGCGGCGCCATCAGAAGGTCGTCGAGGAGGCACCGTCGGTCCTGCTGTCCTCCGCGATGCGGGACCGGATCGGGGCGGCGGCCGTCGCCACGGCCGCCTCGGTCGGCTACGTCGGGGCGGGCACGGTCGAGTTCCTTGTCGCCGCGGCGAACCCGGAGGAGTTCTTCTTCCTGGAGATGAACACCCGCCTGCAGGTCGAACATCCGGTCACCGAGATGGTGACCGGGATCGACCTCGTCGCCGAACAGCTCCGCCTCGCGGCCGGGGAACCGTTGAGCTACACCCAGGCCGACATCCGGCTGACCGGTCACGCGGTGGAGGCCCGGGTGTACGCGGAGGACGCCGCGCGCGGCTTCCTGCCCACCGGCGGGCGGGTCCTGCGTCTCGAGGAGCCTTCGGGCGCCGGCGTCCGGGTCGACTCGGGGCTGCGGCTCGGCACCACCGTCGGGTCCACCTACGACCCGATGCTCGCCAAGATCATTGCCTACGGGCCGGACCGGGACACCGCGCTGGACCGGCTCGACCGGGCGCTGGCCCGGACCTGCGTGCTCGGCGTGACCACCAACATCGGCTTTCTGCGGGCCCTGCTCGACCATCCGGACACCCGCGCCGGCCGGCTCGACACCGGGCTGATCGAGCGGGACCTCGACGACCTGGTCGCCGCCGCCCCGGGCGCGGCCGACCTGCCGGCCGTGTATGCGCTGGCCCGCCTGCTGGAGCTGACGCCGGACACACCCTTCGTCGACCCCTGGGACGTCCCCAGCGGATGGCGGCCCGGCGAGCACTCGTCGCTGCACTGGACGATCACGGCCGCGGGCCTCGGCGGACCGGTCGAGGTCGGCGTCCGCGGCACCCCCGCGGACGCGCTGGTCGCCGTCGACGGCGGCGAGCCGATCCCGGCCGCGGTCGAGTGGGCTGAGGCGAGCCCGGGAGCCGGCACGACCGCGGGAACCGGGGCGGGTCCGGGCGGGTCGGTGGGCCGACTGTCGGCCGGAAGTGAGCTGGTGGTGACCCTGGCCGGCCGCACCCGCCGGTGGCGGGCCGTCGCCGACGGTGCCACGCTTTGGCTGGGCGCCGACGGCGCCGCGTGGCCCGTGTCCGAACACCGCCGCTTGACGGCGGCCGCCGTCAAGGCCGGCGGTGAGGCCCGCACCCCCATGCCCGGCACCGTCATCGCGGTACATGCCGCCGCCGGCGACGAGGTGGCCGTTGGCGCGCCACTGGTCGTCGTCGAGGCGATGAAGATGGAGCACACCGTCGGGGCTCCGGTTGCCGGCGTGGTCAAGGACGTCCTCGTCGGCATCGGCGAGCAGGTCACCCTCGACGCGGTGCTCGCCGTCGTCGACCCGGCCCCGGCCGAATCCTGAAGGAGTCAGTAATGCCCGACACCCGGTTGAGTGAGGATCAGGAGTCGCTGCGCAAGCTCGTCGAACAGTTCGCCCGCGAGGTCGTGGCGCCGGCGGCGGCGGCGCACGACGAGGCGAAGACCTTCCCCTACGAGGTCGTCGCGCAGATGGCCGAGATGGGGCTGTTCGGCCTGCCGTTCCCGCAGTCCGTCGGCGGGCAGGGCGCGGACTACTTCACCCTGTGCCTGGTGATCGAGGAGCTCGCGCGGGCGGACTCGTCGGTGGCGATCACCCTGGAGGCCGGCGTCGGGCTGGGCGCGATGCCGGTGTACCGGTTCGGTTCGGCGGCGCAGAAGGAGCAGTGGCTGCCACTGCTGACGTCGGGACGGGCCCTGGGCGCGTTCGGGCTCACCGAACCCGGCGCCGGCAGCGACGCGGGCGGCACCCGCACCACCGCCGGCCTCGACGGCGACGAGTGGGTCATCAACGGGTCGAAGGCGTTCATCACCAACTCGGGCACGGACATCACCCGGCTGGTGACGGTGACCGCGGTGACCGGGCAGACCGCCGCCGGCGGCAAGGAGATCTCGGCGATCCTGGTGCCGGTGCCGACCGCGGGCTTCACCGCGCAGCCCGCCTACTCGAAGGTCGGCTGGCACGCCTCCGACACCCACCCGTTGACGTTCGACGACGTGCGGGTGCCGGCGGAGAACCTGCTCGACGAGCGGGGCCGGGGATACGCGAACTTCCTGAGCATCCTCGACGAGGGGGGCATCGCCATCTCGGCACTGTCGGTGGGTCTCGCCCAGGCGTGCGTCGACGAGAGCGTGCGCTACGCCAACGAGCGGGAGGCGTTCGGTGCGCCGATCGGGCGCAACCAGGCCATCGCCTTCAAGATCGCCGAGATGGAGACGCGGACGTACGTCGCGCGGGCCGCCTACTACGACGCCGCGTCCCGGATGCTCGCCGGCCAGCCGTTCAAGAAGCAGGCCGCGATGGCGAAGCTGTTCTCCTCGGAGGCGGCCGTCATCAACGCGCGGGAGGCAACCCAGATCTTCGGCGGGTACGGGTTCATGAACGAGTACCCGGTGGCCCGGCACTGGCGGGACTCCAAGATCCTCGAGATCGGGGAGGGCACCAGCGAGGTGCAGAAGATGCTCATCGCCCGCGACCTCGGCCTGTAGGCCGACGCCGGTGCCGCGGGCCGGACCGGGCGAGAATCCCGCCGGGAAACGCAGTCAGGTTATCGTCAGGTCCGTGCTGCGAGCCTCGCGGCATGACTGCTGTGACTGGCCGGGCGGGACCATGGGGCCGGACGACGTTGAACAAGGTCTCACAGGTCACGATCTTCTTCTGGATCATCAAGGTCCTCTGCACCACCATCGGTGAGACCGCGGCGGACTTTCTCGACTCGAATCTCGGCCTGGGCCTGACCAGCACGACCTACGTGATGGGCGCCCTGCTGGTCGTCGCGCTGTTCTTCCAGTTTCGGCTGGAGCGTTACGTTCCCTGGGTCTACTGGCTCGCGGTCGTCCTGATCAGCGTGGTCGGCACGCTCATCACCGACAACCCGACCGACAACGCCGGCGTGCCGCTGGAAGCCACCACCGCCGTGTTCGCCGTCGCGCTGGCCGCGACGTTCGCGGCGTGGTTCACGGTCGAGCGGACGTTGTCGATCCACACCATCGTCACCACTCGGCGGGAGGGCTTCTACTGGCTGGCGATCCTGTTCACCTTCGCCCTGGGCACGGCCGCGGGTGATCTGGTCGCGGAGAAGCTGAACCTGGGCTACGGGGTCTCCGTGCTCGTGTTCGCCGCGGCCATCGCCGCCGTGGCGGTCGCCCGTTTCGCCCTCGCCGCGAATGCCGTCCTCACCTTCTGGATCGCTTATATCCTGACCCGGCCGCTCGGAGCCTCCGCCGGTGACCTGCTGTCCCAGCCGCGGGACGAGGGCGGACTCGGTCTGGGCACGGTCGGGACCACGGTGATCTTCCTGGTCGCGATCGTCGGGCTCGTCGCCTACCTCACGGTCCGGCACCGGGACGAGATCGCCCCCGATGGCCTCCAGGGGAGGACGACGCAGGCCTGAGGCGCGCGCGGGGGCGGCGGTCGGGTCAGTTCAGCCGGTATCCGATCCCGCGGACGGTGTCGAGCCGGGCGTCGACCGCCGCCATCCGCAGGGCGCGCCGCAGCCTCGTCACATAGGAGTCCAGCGTGTTCTCCCGCACGATCGCGCCGGGCGGCCAGGCCGAACAGACCAGGGTCTCCCGGCGGACGACCTCCCCGCGGCGCACCAGCAGAGTCGCCAGCAGGCGGTACTCGGTCGGGCTCAGGGGAACGGCCGTCCCGCCGCTGCCCAGGCGGAACCGCAGCGGATCCAGGGCGATCGCCTTGCCCCCCGCGTCCGGTCGGCGGCGCCGGACCAGCACGTCCAGCCGGGCGGCGAGCTCGGCGAACGCGAATGGCTTGGTCAGGTAGTCGTCGGCCCCGCGGGCGAAGCAGCGCAGCCGGTCGGGCAGCGCATCCCTCGCCGTCAGCACCAGCACGGGTGCCTCGACGCCGCGGTCGCGCAGGGCGCTGACGACGTCCATCCCGTCCATGTCCGGCAGACCCAGGTCCAGCACGAGGGCGTCGGGCCTGGCCGCGACGGCGGCGACCCGCCCGAGGGCGGAGGCGCCGTCGTGGACCGCCCACACGATCTGGAAGTCCACCGCCTCGAGTCCGCGGACGAGGACGCGCCGCAGCGCCGGATCGTCCTCGATCACCGCTATCGTTCCGGGCACCGCTCCCGCACCTCCCCTCCGACGCGAGTTCGACGGATGGGACCGCATGCAGAACATCACGCCGGGCGTGTGAAGACCGTGTGAGGGGCGCACCGCAGGTTCCAGCCAGCATCGGAATCCGCCTGTTCCGACCTTCAGACCATTCATTCTGGCCCCATCGTGCCAGGCTGGGGTGGTCTGCCTGAGTAGCTCCCTTATCTGCATTCATCGATATCACATCCGATGCCGTGGAAACAGTGCTGGCGGATGGATTCCGCTCGTGGTGGCCTGTTATCTCCTCGGTGAGATAGGTGAAATCGTCGGGGTGCCCGCCCACGGAGCTCGGCCCGCCCGGGTCAGGTCGGGTCTGCGCCGCAGAAGACGGCCCGGGCGGCGGTGATCCGCAGCTCGTCGAGCTCCTGCGCCTGCCTGCGGGCACGCTCGAGCAGCACGTCGAGGCGGTCCTGGTCGAGCCGGTCGTAGCGGTCGGCCACGGCCAGCAGGGTGCGCCAGGCGGCCGACTTGCCCGCCCCCCCGATCCGCAGCGTCTCGAGCTCGATCACGGTGCTCAGCGCGGAGCGGCGCATGATCCGACCGTTGGACTTCAGCCGGCCCGCCGCCTCGGCGGCCCAGCCGGCGGCGATCTTGTACTTCCGCTCGGGGACGCCGAGCGCGCGCATCAGCTCGAGCAGCGCGTCGCGGTCCTCGGCGATCTCCGAGGCCACCCGGGCCAGCGCGGCACCGAAGGGCGTTGCGCGGTGGGCCGTCGCCATGCGGCGGGCGAGCCGCAGCCCGGCGGTGGAGCCGGCCAGGTGGTCGTTGAGGTAGATGCCGAGCGGATCCGGGCCGGTCTGCGCCCCGGCCGGGCGACCGCCGGTGATGGTCTCGGTCCTGGCGTCATTCATGCCGCGCCTCCCTCGCTCGGGCTCACCGCCATGGGGCGGTCCTGCGATAGGTGTCTCCGGTTGGCCCCGGGATAACCGGCGCGGGAGATTCCCGGGGCTGGGTGGTCAGCGCCAGGCGGCGGTGATGGTGGTGGAGGGCACCACGAAGGCGATGTTGCGCATGGTGTAGCGCACGACGTGCTCGGCGTACTCGTACGGGTCGCCCGCGATGCAGTCCGGTGGGACGACGACCTTGTAGCCGAGGTTCATCGCCTCGATCGCGGTGCCGAGGACGGCGATGTTCAACGAGACGCCGGTGACGATCAGGGTGGTGACCTTCGTGTTGCGCAGGTACTGGTCGAGGCCAGTGGCGAAGAAGCCGGTGAGGCCCTGCTCCCGGGGGAACACGACATCCTCCGGGCGCGGCGCGATCTGGGGCATCACCGGGCCCTGCCCGCCGGTGGTACCGACGGGCGAGGACGACCGCAGACTCACGAACGTGTTGTGCGCGAAGCCGAAGCCGTCGGGGCGCCGTTCGTCGGTGCAGTAGTAGATCCGCACGCCCATCTTGCGACCCGCATCGAAAAGCGCGGACAGGTTGTCGAGCAGGCCGGTGCGCCGGGCGGACTCGGCGAGGCCGGGCAATAACGGCCGGTCGCCGAGGAGGTTTTCCTGGCATTCCATGTTCACGATGGCGGTGGTGGCCGGGTCCAGGTGCGGCGTCACGTCGAGAGGCATGGTCGGCACGCTACCCGGCACCGCCCGCCCCGGTCGTGGTTCGTTGCCCGGCGTCGGCGACGAGCCTGCGGGGCGGACGCGCCTGGCTCAGGCCTTGGACTGCGCGTCGGACCGGGCGGGGTTGGCCTGTTGCGCGGCCTTCGGGTCGGTCAGGTGCTGCTTGGCCCGCACGCCCGCCTCGATCCGGCCGCCGAGATCCTTGTCGACGTTGCGCCAGTACTCGAAGGCATGCTCGAGGACCGGCTCGCTGACGCCGTTGAGCAGGTGTCCGACGATGTTGTCGACCAGCCGGGCCCGGCCGGCGTCGTCGAGGACCTCGCGGACCATCGTGCCGGCCTGGCCCCAGTCGTCGTCGTCGGGACGCAGGGTGTAGGCGGTGCGCACCATCTCACCGTCGGCGTGCCAGCGGCCGCCGTCGTCGGTCAGCTCCGGCTGGGCCCGGGGGCCGTCGTAGGAATTAGGCGCATACACCGGATCGCTGACGTTGCGCACCCGCATCGCGCCGTCCTTGGAATAGCTGTGGACGGGGACCTTCGGCGAGTTCACCGGGATCTGCCGGTAGTTCACCCCGAGCCGGGCGCGGTGGGCGTCGGCGTAGCTGAACCCGCGGGCCAGCAGCATCTTGTCGGGGGACAGACCGGTGCCTGCGACGAGGTTGTTCGGCTCGAACGCGGCCTGCTCGATCTCGGTGTGGTAGTCGCTGACGTTGCGGTTGAGGGTGAGGCGGCCGACCTCGTGCAGCGGGTAGTCGCCGTGCGGCCAGACCTTGGTCAGGTCGAACGGGTTGAACCGGTAGGTCTTCGCGTCCTCGAACGGCATGATCTGCATCTTCAGCGTCCAGCTCGGGAACTCCCCGTCCCGGAGGTGCTCATACAGGTCGCGCTGGTGGTAGTCGGTGTCGATCGCCGCCATCTGGTCGGCCTCGTCCTGAGTGAAGAACTCGACGCCCTGGTCGGTCTTGAAGTGGTACTTCACCCAGTACCGCTCGCCGGCCGCGTTGATCCACAGGTAGGTGTGGCTCGAGTAGCCGTTCATGTGCCGCCACGTGCGCGGGATGCCGCGGTCGCCCATCAGCCAGGTGACCTGGTGGGCGGATTCCGGGGACAGCGTCCAGAAATCCCACTGCATGTCGTGGTCGCGCAGGTTGTTGTCGGCGCGTCGCTTCTGCGAGCGGATGAAGTGCTGGAACTTCAACGGGTCCCGGACGAAGAACACCGGCGTGTTGTTGCCGACGATGTCGAGGTTTCCCTCGCTGGTGTAGAACTTCACCGCGAAGCCGCGCGGGTCGCGCCAGGTGTCGGGGGAGCCCCGCTCGCCCGCCACGGTCGAGAACCGGATGAGGACGTCCGTCTCGGAGCCGGGCTGGAACACCGCCGCCCGGGTGAAGGCGCTGACGTCCTGGGTCACTCCGAAGGTGCCGAACGCGCCGCCGCCCTTGGCATGTGGCTGGCGCTCCGGGATGCGCTCCCGGTTGAAGTTCGCCATCTGTTCCAGCAGATAGTGGTCCTGTAGCAGCAGTGGGCCGTCCGGCCCGACGGTCAACGAGTGTTCGTCGCTGGCGACGGGCACTCCGGCGTCGGTCGTCGTCGGACGGGTCTCGTATGCGGTCACAACGTCCTCCTCGCCTTACCGTGCAGGGACACCATCCGATCTGCAGCTACGACATACGCCTCGGCTACCCGACCGTGGGCGCGACAAACCAGAACGACCACGCCGTTTCGATGATCGGCTCGTCGTAGCCGTGCGCGGCGGGCGGCTCAGCCGGCCTGGGCCTCGAGCAGGGCCAGGGTGTCGAGGTCGGCGGTCGCGATGGAGAAGCGTCCGATCATCGTGTGGTTGTCCTGCCTCCAGTGGTCCTTGGTACCCATTCAGGCCTGCAACCCGTACATGGCCCACCGCCGGTACTGCGCCCAGATCGCGTCCGCGGCCGGCACGTCGTGCGCACCCGTGGCCAGCAGCGCCTCCCGGTAGCGGGCCAGCAGCTCGCGTTCGTGGGCGCGGCGCTCCTCCACGGTGAGCGCGCCGACCATGAAGTAGCTGACGTCGCGCCAGGCGTGGCCCTTGCGGACCATCTGCCAGTCCAGCCAGATGCGGTGGCCGTCCGGGCGCAGGTAGGTGTTGCCGAGGTAGGCGTCGCCGTGCACGATCGTGCGCGGCCCGGTCTGCTCGCGGGCGTACTGGTTGAGCAGGTCGTAGGCGCGCAGGAAGCGCTGGGGGTCGGCGACCATCCAGGCCGGCAGCCGGGAGATGTAGACGTCGCGGCTGAGGTTCTCCTCGACCAGCCACCACATGATGCGGGCCTGGTCGCAGTCGCCGCGGGTGTCCATCGAGGTGGGCAGCCAGCTCGCCGCGTCGAGCCGGGGGCTCGCCCAGTAGCTGCCGTGCAGGACCGCCATGTCGTCGAGCGCCCGGCCGACCGCGTCGACCCCGATGTGCTGGAAGCTGCTGCCGAACTCGCCGCCGAGCTCGATGAGGTCCTCGAGGACCGCCAGCCCCTGGCCGCTGCCGTCGGGATCCCAGTCGGCGTAGTAGAACCGCGGCGCCGGGATCCGGCTGCCCTCGACCAGCTCGTGGTAGAAACGCGCCTCCACCTGGCAGATGTCCATGGGGTTCGCGCGGCCGGTGAAGTTCGCCTTGAGGCACAGGTGCGCGGGCAGGCCCGCCCGCCGGCCGACCTCGCTGTAGGTGACGGCGACCCGCCCCTTCGTGGTATGCGTGTTGCGCAGCTCCACGGTCCGCAGGTCGGTCACCTCGATGCCCGGGTAGCGGTTGGCCAGCATCGCACCTAACCAGGGCGCGGTGATCTGCTCCCAGCGCATCGGCATCGGCGCCGGCCGGGAGTACGGGCCGTAGCTGGCCAGCTCCGTGACGTCGGGCTGCCAGGGTCGGGCGGAGGGCAGGCTCGGGCTGTTCGACACGCGGCGACTCCTGTCATTCACACTCGGCTACGGCGCTCGCCTCTTGCAGGCATTGGCGCCGGTGGCAGATTGTGTCAGTCTCGCCCGCGACGTGCCTGTTCACAGGGACCGCTCGGCTCGGCTGGGATCAACCTTATTCTCTGGCACCGGGTGCCACTAGAGTTCTGGGCGTCCGGTCCCGGAGGTCGGGTCGGTGGGCGCTGGCCCGCCCCGGTCGTGGAGGGCTCTGGCTGCATGGACAGAATCGTCATCGTGGGGGCGGGGCTCGCCGGCGGGCGGGCGGCGGTGGAGCTGCGCGCGCAGGGGTTCACCGGGAGCATCGTGCTGCTGGGCGCGGAGGAGTACCCGCCCTACGACCGGCCGCCGTTGTCCAAGGGCGTGCTGCCGGCCGACGAGGTCGTCGTCGACGAGCATCTCGCCTCCTCCTGGAGCGCGGACGGATCCCCGGTGGTGGACGGACCTCCGGTGGTCGGGGACTGCGCGGCGTGGTGGTCGCGGCGTTACGATCGGCGGCTGCGGGTGGAGCACTGGGACTGCGCACAGGGCAGCCCCGCGGTCGCCGCCACCACGCTGCTCGGGGGCGAGGCGGTCTACGACCCGGTGCCCTACTTCTGGCCGGAGCAGTTCGGCCGGATGGTGCAGGTCGTCGGGCTGGCGGGGGCGGGGGACACGCTGGTGTGGCGGGGGATCCCGGCGCCATCGCGGCGCCGGAGGCCAAGCGGGCACCGGGCTGGTCCGTCGGCTGGTTCGCGCCCGACGGCCGCCTGCCCGCGATCGCGACCGTGAACCGCCCGATGGACGCCGTCGCCGCCCGCCGGCTCATCGCCGCCGACGCGGTCGTGGACGCCGAACGGTTCGCCGACCTCGCAATCCCCCTGAAGGATCTCGCCACCACTGCCTGAGCTCGCCACCGCCGTTCGCGGACATCTCCCCACACTCGCGCGCGATTCGTCAGGACTAATGCGCGCTGCTACCTGGTCTTGTCGGGTTCCCGTCCAGTCCGGGTACGGCTAATCGCTGTTTTCCTGCGGGTTCTCGGCTGACCGGTACGGGTGAACGCGGGGCAGGATAGGTGGTGCCCGCAGAGAACCAGCCGGATGACCATCGGACCGGCGGCGGAATCTTTCCCTACTCCTGTGCGTGGGCCATGGCTCTTGTCCTGCTCTACTTCGCTCGTATCGTCGGCAAGATTTTCATCGGCGAGGGTATTCCGAACTGCTGGGATGGCTTTGTTGGCCACTCGGGACGCTCGCTGGATTCGTGGCTGCTTGGCCATGGGCGGTGTCTGTAGCTGGTGCTGCTGCCAGGCTCGGCGGGTTTGGCAGTAGTTTCCAGGTGAGGGGTGCGGCGAGGAGCGCGTCGGCGCTGATGGTGTTGAGTGCGCGGGCGAGGCCGAGGACGGCGACGAGAGCCGGTGCGCCGAGCGCGCCCGCGACTGCTGCCAGGGAGTCCGTCGCGAAGAAGATGGCGCCGACGCGGCCGAGCGTGCCGGCTGTCGCGGCACGCTGGACGTGGGTCTCGACGCAGACCAGCAGGATGCTGCCAGGCAGGCCGACGAGAGTCGCGGCCATCACGGCGGCCGCGAGGTCCGGCGCGTTGAACAGCGCGAAATAGGCGCCGCCGCCGGCCAGGTGGGCCGTCACCAGGATCTGTCGGCTGCTGAACCTGCCGAGAATGCGACCGCTGAGGGCGGAACCCGCGACGAAGCCCACGCCCAGGCCCGAGATCAGGTAGCCGAGGCCGTATCCGGGCGCGTGCAACTGCTCGGTGATGAACGGGACGAGCAGCACGGTCAACGCCGCGTTCGCGGTCAGGAAGACCCCGTTGCCGACCAGGAGTCCTCGCAGGAGCGGGACCCGGGCAACCTGCCGGAGACCAGCGCGCAGGCCGGCCGCCGGGTGACGCTCTGGCGGAGGCGGCTGTCTGGCCCCCGCGGCGTGGTGACCTGCGCGGGCGACAAGGGCAGCCGACGCGAGATAGCTGGCGACATCGGTGAGCACCACGCAGGTGAGGCCCGGGCCTGCCAGGAGCAGTGCGCCGAGTGGCGGCGCGGTAAGGCGCAGCATGCTTGAGGACAACGCGGTGAGCGCGTTCGCGGCGGCGAGGTCGGGCCCGGCACCGATCACCACGGGTGTCAGCGCGCGGGCGGCGGGCCGCAGGACCGTGGTGGCGAGGCTTTTCCCGAACGCGGCCAGATAGAGCAGCTACAGGCGATCAGGATGGTCCACGAGTAGGAGCAGGGCGACAGCCGTGCCGGCCGCGAGATCTGCCAGCCACATCGCGCGCGTCAGCGGCCAGCCGTCGAGGAGTGCGCCCACCCACGGCCCTATCAGCATGGCGGGCAGGGCCTCCAGCGCCAGGGTGAGTCCGGTCGCGGCAGGTGAGCCGGTCAGGTGGAAGACGTAGAAGGGCAGGGCTACGGCCAGCAGCCAGGAGCCGAGCCCGCTGACGGTGCTGGCGGTCAGCAGGAGACGGAAGGCGCTGTTGCGAAGCGCGCTCGTGGCCACGGCTAGCAGAGTATCCCTACAGGATAGTTTGTAACCATCTTGTCTTCACAGGACACTTAAGGGGTTGGGGTGGACAGAGTTCAACTTGGTCAGGCGCTGCGGGCCCGGCGCCGGGAGGCTGGGCGGACGATCGCCTCCGTAGCGGTGGATGCCGGCCTGTCCGTGCCCTACATCGCGAACCTGGAGAACGCTCGCGGCAACCCGACGCTGTCTGCGTTGGAGCAGCTTGCGGCCGCGCTCGGCGCCAGGCTGGAGGTCCTGATGTCCAGCGACGACGAGGACCCGGGCGAGCAGGCGGCATCGGACGCCGTGCGGGCACTTGTGGCGTCGCCGCGCGCGCACTGTGATTGCGCGGTTGTCTGACAGCAGCCGGACTCCGCCAGTACTCGTCACGAGACGTCTGGAGACCGCACTCCTGGCGCTCCAGACTGTGACAGGAAGCGCGCTCACCGAACGCGACGCGGACCGGCTCCTGGACCTGCTCCTACTGTCGAACCCGCCCGGCGCTTCGCCGACTCGGCACTGAACAGCTTCCCGTAGAACCCCCAGGGAGCTGCCGGAAAATAACTTCAGGGTTCGATGTTGCCCTTGTCGATCAGGTTGGTGAGATCCTGCGCGGTCGTTGCGGTGATCGGTGCGGGTGGGATGCGCCGGTCGAGCCCGTCGAGGACGGGGGTCATCTCGTGGATCGCGTCGCTGACGGCTCCGCGGGGTGAGCCCAGCAGCCGGGTGAGCGCCTGGTGCTGGGTGGTCCAGCGGTGGTGGACCACGGTGACCAGCAGCCGGTCGGACAGCGACAGGGGGCCGCGGCGCAGAATGCGGTAGCGGGCGTTTTTGTGGTGCAGGCTGATCGGCGGGTGGTCGAGCAGATAGCGCTCGACCATGGCCAGCAGTGCGGTGAAGGCGGGGCGTTCCATGCCGGTGAGGGTGGGGTGGTGCAGCCAGTCGGGGGCACGGTCGTCCGGCTGGGTGCGGTCGGCGTAACGCGGGACGGCGGCCGGTGCCGGCGGCTGCGGTCGCAGGGTGTAGTTCCATTGTCCGTGCCAGTCGTGGGCGGTCAGCGGCAGAGTGGCCATGACCTCGTCGGGTACGACGATGCCGGTGGGGTAGGCGCCGGGGTCGAGTTCGGCGTGGACGGTCAGTCCGGTGCGGGTGGTGGTCGCTTCGATCGTGTTGACGACGACTTCGTGGCTGGTCAGGGGACGTCCGCGCCAGTTTGTGCTGATCCGGGAGAACAGCCGGTGCTCGATGCTGTTCCATTTCGAGGTTCCCGGGGGGGGCAGACGGTCACCTCCAGACCGGCCGTGTGGGCGAAAGCGGCCAGCTCGGTCTTCCATGCCCGGACCCGGTAGCCGTTCGCCCCACCGGCATCGGCGGTGATCAACAGCCGGTTCGCTGCCGGATAGCGGTGCTGGCCCTCCCCTTCCCACCAGCGGCGCAGGGTTGCCACCGCGAACACGGCGGTGTCCCCGTCGCGGCCCACCGATACCCAGCCGGTGTCGGCGGCCAGGTCGTAGACGCCGTAGGGCACCGCTTTCCGCGCGTTCTTCTCGGGAAAGTCATGAGTTCGTACCGGCACCGGCTGGCCGGTGCGGTGCCATTCCCGGCCGGCGACCGCATAGTCGCCGAGGACTTCCTTCTTCTTGGTGTCCACGCTGACCACCGGCTGCCCAGCCGCGGTGAACTCGCGCACCCGGTCGTTGATATAGCGGAACTGGCTGTCCCGGTCGGGATGGCGGCTGCCCTCGGTCGTACGGGACGTGCCCTGCAGGGAGAAACCTTCCTGCTTGAGCAGCCGGGCCACGGTGTCCGGTCCGCCCCAGGGCCCCGGGAAGATCGTTCTAGGTTGCGATCTGCTACGCGGAGTATTGGC
>NZ_CADCWT010000132.1 GCF_902806485.1 Candidatus Frankia alpina
CCTTTGCGCTTCCCGGACAGGGAGCCGAACCAGTTCCGGAACGCCCGGCGGGCATCCTGGCATGGGCCCCGACTCGGGATAGGCGCGGTAGCGGTAGCGAACGGTGACCACACCCTCCAGCATACTTGGTCTATGGCTGAAGCAGACGACTACAGGCGAGGCAGGCATGTAGTTTCCTCGCTTCACGCCCACTTGGTCTTTGTGACCAGGTATCGGCGTGGAGCGCTCGACGACACGATGCTGACCCGCTGCAAACAGATCATGCGGAGCGTGTGTTCCGACTTCGGCGTAACCCTTACCGAGTTCAACGGACAGGACGATCACGTCCACCTGCTGGTCGAGTACCCGCCCAAGGCCGCGGTCTCAACACTGGTGAACAGCTTCAAGGGCGTCTCCGCCCGTCGGCTGCGCACCGAGTTCACCGGCCGGGTAAACCAGCACCTCATACGCGGCCACTTCTGGTCGCCGTCGTACCTCACCGTCTCGGCCGGAAATGCCCCACTGACACTCGTGCACGAGTACATCGAAGGGCAGCAGCGACCAGCCCCGATACGCTAACCCCGCTCTGAAGGGCGGGGCTAGCGCGCTACGTTTTCCGGGTCAGTGGGATAGATCGCCGGCCGGATCAGGCCGGCACCACCCGCGGGCCGTCCTCAGGGCGCGGCGCCGAGCTCCGCGGCGAGCGGGATCACTCACTCGCCGCGGATGTGCAGCGGTTCGAGCCGCCGCACGTCCCGCACACGGCCGAGGACCGCCTGGACGCCGGGTTCGGCCGGCATGGGGGATCTCGTCGTCGCGCCACATCCGCAGCCAAATCTCGAGGGTCTCCGCCAGGCGTTCGAACCGTTCGGCCACCGGCGGAAGCGGCAGGCCGAGGCCCACCGCCTCAGCCTCGTACCAGGCCGCCCCGATACCGAGCCGCGCCCGACCGCCGGAGAGGAGGTCGGGCGCCCCGATGATCTTTGCGAGTACGCCCGGGGCGACAGGCAAGATCCCACGAGTGACCAAAGTCACCACATCTGTACACGGAGAGTCGCAATTAAAACGGCATCCTCGCCACATACACCCACCAGACCCAACATCACCACAAGCATCCCACGACAGACTTCCACCCGTTATGCCGGGAAACCTGGATGTACGACAATCCAGGCATGTTCCGTCCGGTAGCCGCCAGAGCGGCCGCTGGGGGCCCGGGTGGCGAGAGCTCCGGGGTATCCGTACCCTTGTGCGCGAAGATCATGGCAGCGCTTCGCCCACCCGACAGGCGGTCACGTCCCGCGACCAGCGGCTGGGCTCCGGGGCGAAGCCCACGCCGACGGGGGCGGCCACGCGGTCCGGTCCGTGCCCGGCGGTCGATACGGCGGGCAGCGCGTCGCAACGGGCGCTCTACCGGCTCACGCACGCCGACCGCACCGGTCCGCAACCGCGGTCCCGACTCGCGAGCCCGCCCGCAACATCCGGCGGGGGGATGACCGGATGACCACATCGCCACCTCCCCCACGTCGATTCCGCCTGATACGGATCGCCCAGCTCCTCCTCATCCTCGCCACGCTCACCCTGTCCGTCGCCTCGTTCGTGGACGTGCCGCGCTTCGGCGACGAGGCCCAGTCGCTGAGGTGTGGCGTCGCCATCGGCTCCGGCCTGATCTGCGTGTCCCGGGCCGTCCTCATCCGCGGCGAGCGCGCCCCGTGGGCACTGCTCGGAGCCGGGCTGATCAGCTACGGCTGCGGAGCAATCTACCACAACGTCGCGGTGGACCGGCAGGACGTCAACATCCAGCCCTCGCTGGCGGATCTCGCCTGGCTGCTGTTCTACCCGGCCTGCTATGTCGCCATGATCCTGCTGCTACGTCGGCGGCTGGTGCGGCTGCACCGCAGCATCTGGCTGGACGCGGTCGTCGGGGTGCTCGGGGTGGCCGCACTGACCAGCGGCATCGGGGTGGCGATGGCGCGAGCCAACCCCGAGTACAGCGCGTGGACGATGATCGTCATCGTCATCTACCCGGTGGCGGATCTGCTGCTAATCCTGCTCGTCGTCACCGTGTTCGGGCTGCTCGGTTGGCGCCCGGGGCGGGTGTGGTGGCTGCTGGGCGCCGGGCTGATGAGCTTCGCCCTGGCCGACTCGCTGCTACTCGTGCTCGTCATCGCCGGGCACACGCCGTCGAGCGGCATGCTGTCCAGCCTGTGGCTGTTCTCGGTGCTCATGCCGGCGTTGGCGTCCTGGCTGCGCCCGCGCTGGCAGCCGCCGGCAAAAATGTCCGGCTGGGGCGTCATCGCCGTGCCGCTGGTGCTCGCGACGGTCGCGCTGGGCCTGCTGGTGCTCGGCGCCACGATCGATCTGCCGGCGGTCACCGTGGCACTTGCCGCGGCGACGGTGCTGTCCGCCCTCGCCCGCACGGCCTTCACCTTCATCGAGGTCCAGCAGCTCGCGGAGAGCAAGGTGCTGGCCCGCACCGACGACCTGACCGGCCTGGCCAACCGCCGTGGCTTCATCGAGCGGCTGACCCGGGCCGAGCAGCACACCACCGGGCCGGACACCTTCGCCCTGCTACTCCTCGACCTCGACCGGTTCAAGGAGGTCAACGACTCGCTGGGCCACCAGGTAGGGGACACGCTGCTGACACAGGTCGGCACGCGCATCTCCCACGCCCTGCGTCCGGGGGACCTGCACGCCCGCCTCGGCGGCGACGAGTTTGCGGTGCTGCTCGAACACGCCGACGTCGACGCCGCCCGCCGGGTAGCCGACCGGGTGCTGACCGTCCTCGCCGATCCCTTCGACGTCGGGGGTGTGACGCTGCACGTGGGCGCGAGCATCGGCGCGGCGGTCTACCCCGACCATGCCCAGGATGCCCACACGCTGCTGCAACGCGCCGACGTGGCGATGTACACGGCACAGTCGCGCCGCACCGGGGTGGAGTCCTACCGGCCGGGCGCCGACGTAAACAGCCTCATCCGACTGGACATGATCGAATCACTGCGGGCCGCCCTCGGCACCGGCCAGTTGGAGGTGTACTACCAGGTCAAGGTCGATCTCAGCTCCGGGCGGGCGGACGCCGTCGAGGCCCTCGTCCGCTGGCGGCACCCGACCCGGGGCCTGCTCGGCCCGGAGGAGTTCGTCCCACTGGCCGAGCAGGCCGGGATCATGCGGATGCTGACGATCGAGGTGCTGCACACCGCGCTCGACCAGGCCCGACGCTGGCACGCCGCCGGTCTCGACATCGCCGTCGCGGTCAACCTGTCCGCCTCCGACCTGTTCGACCGCGACTTCCCCGACCAGGTCAGCGGGATGCTCGCCGGCTTCGGCCTGAGCCCGACCGCGCTGGAACTGGAGATCACCGAGACGACGCTCATGCTCGACCGGGTGCAGTCGGCCACCGTCCTGCGGGAGCTGCGGGCGCTCGGCATCGGCATCGCCGTCGACGACTACGGCACCGGCTACTCGTCGCTGGCGCGGCTACTCGAGCTGCCGGTGAACGTGCTCAAGCTCGACAAGTCGTTCATCCAGCGGGTGGAGGACGACAGCCGGGCCGAAGCAATCGTGCGGTCCACCGTGGGTCTGGCGCACGCGCTCGGCCTACGGATCGTCGTCGAGGGGGTGGAGACCGCGGCGGCGGTGCGGATGCTGCGCGATGTCGGCTGCGACCTCGCCCAGGGCTACTTCTTCGGCGAACCCGGCCCGTCCGAGCAAATTACCGAGCAACTCCGGCAACAGACGCTGCCGGCTGGCACGATCGATCTGGAGAGCGCGGCGCGGGAGGCGGCGGGGTTCGCGATGCCCCGCGAGGTGAGCGACCGGGATGCGGCCTGCGACCCGGTGGCCGACCGCGGGGCACGCCGCACCGGCGAGCGCGCCCCGACGAGGGAGGGTGCCGTGCGCAACGCTGTGGTGGCCCCCAGCTCGACGCCGGCGGGCCGCCCGTGGCGGTGACCGCGCCACCTCGCGCGGTGGGCCCCACCGTGTGGGATGGCTTCTCGCTGCGACGCAGCCCCGGGCGGGCACCGGTCGCGGTCGGCGGCACGCTGGACCCGGCGACGCTGGTCGGCGCCTACCGGGCGGGGGCGTTTCCGTGGCCCACCGGCGGCTATGACCTGCCCTGGTGGAGCCCCGACCCGCGGGCGGTGATCCCCACCCGCGGGGTGCGGGTGAACCGGTCGCTGCGCAAGCGGTTGCGCAGCTGCGGGTGGACGACGACCGTCGACGAGTCCTTCGTCGAGGTGGTCCGCGGCTGTCAACGCGACGGAACGTCGGGTTGGATCACCGACGAGCTGATCGACGGTTACACGCGGCTGCACACCCTGGGGTGGGCGCACAGCCTGGAGGTCTGGGACGCCGACGAGCTCGTCGGCGGCGTCTACGGGGTGGGAGTCGGCGGCGTGTTCGCCGGCGAGTCGATGTTCCACACCCGCACCGACGCCTCGAAGGTCGCCCTCGCCGACTTCGACGCGCGCTTCGCCGCCGCCGGGGGCGTGCTGCTGGACGTTCAGATGACGACGGACCACCTCGTCTCCCTCGGCGCGCTGGAGATCCCCCGGGCCGACTACCTCACGGTGCTGGCTCGGGTGCGCGACGCCGACGTCCGGCTCGACCGCGACCGGCGGCCCGTCGCCCGCCTCGTGCCACCCGCGGGCTGACCGGCCGCCGGGGTCACCCGCCTGCGGCCTCAGCCGAGATCGGGCCCGCCGGTCGCAGCAACCAGCGGGAAGCGGGCGGCGGCCTCGGCGAGGACGGCGAGCAGGTGGTCGATCTCGTCGTCGGTGTTCGCAGCGGTGATCTGCACGCGCACCCCGACCTCGTCGCGGGGGACGACGGGGAAGGGAACCACCGAGGCGAAGACCCCGTGCTCGTACAGAAAGCGACCCAGTGGGTCGGCATTGTCCGCATCCAGCAGCGGGATTTCGACGATCGGGAACCCGCTGGTGTTGAGCGTTCCCAGGCCCAGCCCACGCAGCCCGGCGAGGAACCGGCTGGTCAGCCGGTGCAGCGTGGCCCGCAACGCCTCGCCGCGCCGTTCGTTGACCCGCAGCCCGACCAGGCCCGTCGCCAGCGACGCAACCGGCGACGGACCGGAGAAAATGTACGGCCCGGCGGCGGACTTCAGGTACTCCTTCACCTCCGTCGGGCAGGCGACGAACGCGAGCAGCGACGAGTACGCCTTGGAGAACCCGCCGACGAGCACCAGATTGTCGTAGCCGGTGCCGAGATGGCGCACGATGCCGTTGCCGCGGCTGCCGTAGGGGCTCGACTCGTCGGGACCGCGCTCCCCGACGACACCGAAGCCGTGCGCGTCGTCGACGTAGAGCAACGCGTCGTGGGCGCGTGCGAGCGGGAGGAGCTCGTCGAGGGGCGGCCCGTTACCCGTTCATGCTGTGCACCCCGTCGACGCAGATGACCCGGGGATGGGGGGCCGCGCGCAGCAACCGCTCCAACCGGTCGAGCCGGTCCTCGCGGAACCGCGCGACGGTCCCGCCGTGGCTGGCGACCATCGCGCCCCCGTCGTGGGCGGTCTGGTGGGCGTGCAGCTCGACGAACAGCGAACCCCGGCCGACCAGCGCCGGCAGCACCGAATACTGGATATGCGTGATGGTCGGCAGCAGCAGTGCGTCCTGCCCGCCGAGCAGCTCCGCCAGCGTTCGCTCGATGTCGTCATACGGGCGTGGGCTGGCAATCAACCGCGACCAGCTCGGATGTGTTCCCCACCGGTCCAGGTACGCCGGAACCGCTTCGATGATCTCCCGGTCGAGATCGAGTCCCAGATAGTTACAGGAGGCGAAATCGGTGAGCCAGTGATCACCGATCCGTATCCGGCGACCGGCGACCTCGTCGACCGTAGCGTCATAAAAGGGAGCATGGCGGCGCATGCGGTCGAGTTCCGCGCGGATACCCAGCGGCCGATCGAGCACGTGCCGCCAGGCCGGGGAGAATGCACTCGGCGCAGGTGGCAGGGGTCGCCCGAGGGTTTCAAAGGTCTTCGGCATCCCGCCCTACCTCGCCGGTCGAGGACTCGAAGCGATCGGGAGGCCCGACCTGATGATCATCATTAGCATAGAATGTCGCGGGGATCCGAGTTTCTGAAAATTCGTCAGATTCGGCTGACTGGTCGGGCGCGCCACTACCATCACCCATCCTTGGGTTCACCGGAAACGCACGTCGGCGGGGTCAGGGAACGAGGAGATACCAACGGAACCAAGGGAACGTTGAGCAGGTAAACGATAAACCGACGGACCCCGCCGATTCCACAAATAGCGCACGAGCTGGGCAAACACGTAGCGAGTTGCTCCGGTCTCCGCACCCGACGCGCGCCGCGATACGCCGGGGACGGTGCAACCCGCGGCGGGCGCGGCACCGATCGACCCTCGCCCGCGGCGGACGGACCCCCACGGCAGGGGTGTTATTGTCCCCGCCATGTCTGACACGGCGGCATCAGCGGCGACTTCCGCCGAGCCCACAACGGCGAGCGCGGCGCCCTCCTCGCCGAGTGCGGCGCAGTCCGTGACCCCACCGGCGACACCGGCGACACCGACCCCGCAGGCGCCCCTGACCAGCCCGGAAGGCACCCCGGACGGCGAGGCCCCCCTCGTGCGCACGCTGCCCTACTCCGGTTGGGGCCTCGGCCGGTCGAAGACCCTCTTCCTCGCGCACCGCAAGGAGCCCGTCGACCCGGCGGGGTTCTACTCGTTGATCGCTGCGGACTCCGTCCGCCAGCTCATGCGGTACACCTCCCTGACCGGCCAGCTCGTGCTGGACGTCGGCGGCGGCCCGGGCTACTTCCGCCCGGCGTTCCTCGACGCCGGTGCCCGCTACGTCTGGGTCGAGCCGGACGTCTCGGAGATGGAGGCGGGGGGCATCGAGGTTCCCGGCCGGGTCCGGGGCAGTGCGTTGGACCTGCCGTTCCTGTCCGGCAGCGTCGACCTGTGCTACACGTCCAACGTGCTGGAGCACGTCCCCGACCCGTGGCGGATGTGCTCGGAGCTGGTCCGGGTCACCCGCCCAGGCGGGCTGATCTTCCTCAGCTACACCAACTGGCTGTCACCCTGGGGTGGCCACGAGACGGCGCCGTGGCACTACCTCGGCGGCGATCGGGCGGCGGCCCGCTTCGAGCGCCGCAAGGGCCAGGCACCGAAGAACATCTACGGCCGGACGCTGTTCCCGGTGTCGGTCGCCGACACCCTGTCCTGGACGCGCCACCGCACCGACGTTGAGATCCTCGACGCGCTGCCGCGTTACCTGCCGGACTGGGCGAAGGTGATCCTGAAGGTGCCCGGCGCCCGCGAGATCGTCACCTGGAACCTCGCGATGGTGCTGCGCAAGCGCTGAGACTCAGGACTCAGGACTCAGACGAGCCTGAGCTGCTGGCCCGCCGACGGCCGGCGGGCCAGCTGCCGCGCGCTCGCCGCCTGCTCCGTCGACAGCAGCGCCGGGCCGATGTCGGCGAGGAACGGTGAGGGCCGGGTCTCGACGTCAGCGCCGGGGCGGCGATGCGCCGCGGAGGTCAGGATCAGCCGGTGGCGCGCCCGGGTGACGCCCACGAAGAACAGCCGTCGTTCCTCGGCTTCGGCGAGCATCGCCGCCGCGGCCGGGTCCGCTTCCCCGCCCGGCGTCTGCTCGCCGCCGGCCGCGGCGACGCGGCGAGCGGGCCCGAAGCGCATCGGCAGCAGCCCGTCCTCACAGCCGACGATGAAGACCAGACCGAACTCCAGGCCCTTGCTCGCATGCAGGGTGAGCAGGCTGACGCGGTCCGCCCGCGGGTCGAGCCCGTCGACCTCGCTGGCCATCGTGACCGAGGTGAGGAAGCCTTCTAGGTCGGTCCCGGCGGCGGCCGCGGCGGGCGAGAGCAGCTCCACCGCGAGCCGCAGCTCGGCCTCGGTCGACACCCGTCCGCCGGGGAAGCCCGCGAACCCCGCCGGCATCGCCACGCCCAGTTCGGTGCCGAGCGCGGCCGCCAGCTCGACCGCCCGCACCGCCGCGTCGCGCAGCAGCCCGGACACCGCCCGCCCGCCCGTGCGAGCGCCGGGCGCCGGGCGCAACAGCGCCAGCAGGGCGGCGACCGCCGGGGCGTCGGCCAGCGGAAGGTGGGAACGGCGTTGGAAGGGGAATCCCCGCTTCGCCAACGCCTCCATGATCGGATCTGCCTGACGGGCGGTCCGGTAGAGCACCGCGATGTCCGCGAACGACAGGCCCGCCTCCGCCGACCCGTCCACCCCGGAATCGAGCGCGTGGAAGGAGGTTCCGCCGAGCGCCGCGTCGATGGTGTCGACGACCGCGATGGCCTCCTCCGCCTCGCTGCGGTAGCGCCGAAGCAGCACCGGGCCGTCCCCCTCGGCGCCCCGCACCGCGGTCAGCGTCCGGCCCGGCACCAGCGTCGCCGGGGCGATCACATCGAGGGCCGCCCGCACGATCGTGCGGGTCGACCGGTAGCCGCGGGTGAGCGCGACCGTGCGCGCCCCCGGGTAGTCCTGCTCGAACCGCAGGAAGAAGCCGACGTCGGCGCCGCGGAAGCGGTAGATCGCCTGGTCCGGGTCACCGATCACGCACAGGTTGCCCGCCGGTGGGCACAGCAGCCCCAGCAGCCGGTACTGAAGCTCGTCGGTGTCCTGATACTCGTCGACCCAGACATGACGCCAACGGGCCCGGTAGTGCTCGACCAGGTCTGGTGTGGCGCGCAGCAGGGTCAGCGGCAGCACGATGAGGTCATCGAGGTCGACCATGTCCCGTTCCCGCAGCTCGGCGTCGTAGCGGGCGAGGACGCCGACCAGGTCGTGGTCGCGCTGGGCCTGGCCGAGTGCCCGAAGCCGCTTGAGCTCGGCGATGCCGGCCGACACCCGGCGCCGCGCGCGGGCGTCGCCCTCGCCGTGCAGCGCGGCGTCGAGCAGCTCCGCCCGCACGGCGTCGTCGGCGACCTGGACCTGCGCGCCCCGCGCCAGCCGCTCGTGCTGCTCGCGGACGATCGTCAGCCCCAGGCCGTGGAACGTCGTCGCAAGCACCCGGCGGGCCCGCTCGCCCAGCATCGTGTCGAGCCGCTCGGTGAGCTCCCCCGCCGCCCGCCGGGTGAACGTCACCGCCAGGCACTGCTCGGCGGGCACGTCGCGCTCGGCCACCCGATGCGCGATCGCGTGCACCAGCGCGCAGGTCTTGCCGGTACCGGGGCCGGCGAGGACGAGCAGCGGGCCGGCCGGATGCGCCGCTGCGCGTCGCTGGTCCGGGTCCAGGCCGTCGAGCACCGACAGATCCCCGCCGCCGGCCGGCTCGCCGTGCGCGGCGAGCGCCTCATCCAGCGACGGGCCGGGCCCGTCCGCGGACGGCTGGACAGGAGCGGACGGCTGGGCGGGGGCGGACGGGGCGAGGTCGAACAGGGTGCCGCCGTCCCCGGCGAGCTCACGCGGTTCGAACAGCCGGATGACGCCGTACTCACCGTCGAAGCCGGCCTGGCGGATCACCTCGCCGCGCCGCAGCCGGGAGATCGCCTCGACCAGTTCGGTCGAGGCCACCTCGGCGATCGCCGGTACCGGAACATCGGCGAGGATGGCGAGCTCCGGGCCGAGCCGGGACACCAACGAGGTGACCTGGCCCGCGACAGCCTTGCTCTTCGGCCCCACCCCGAGGATCTCCCCGACGACCTCCGGCAGCGGCACCAGCGAGGTGACCTCGGCGGCCGTCGCGGGACGCACGCCCGCCCCCCGATCGGCCAACGTCTGGACCCGGTTGAGCACGCCCACGGTCAGCAGGCCGCCGCAGGTCGGGCAGCGCCCGCCGGCCTGGCGGGTCTGCTCCGGGGTCAGGCACACCCCGCACTTGCGGTGCCCGTCGAGGTGGTACTTGCCCTCCTCGGGGAAGAACTCGATCGTCCCGGCGAACCCGTCCCCGCCGCGCAGCGCCGCCTCGATGGCGAAGTAGTCCAGCTCGCAGGTGAAGGCCGTCGCCTCCCGGCCGAGCATGGGCGGCGAGTGGGCGTCGGAGTTGCTCACCAGGCGGTAGCGGTCCAGGCCGGAGATCCGCCAGAACATCTCCGGGTCGGCGGACAGCCCGGTCTCCAGGGCGAAGATCTCGCCGGCGAGGTCGACGTAGCAGTCCTCGACGGCGTCGAATCCGGACTTGGAACCCAGTACGGCGAACCATGGGGTCCACACGTGCGCCGGCACGAGGTAGCAGCCCGGCCCGCCGGCCAGGGTGATCTCCAGCAGGTCGCGGGAGTCCAGGCCCAGGATGGGCCGCCCGTCCGCGGCCAGGTTGCCGATGCGGGCGAGCGCCGCGGTGATGGCCCCGGCGGCCTCCCGGGTCGGCGCGTAGAGCAGGTGATGGACCTTGCGGGTCCGATCGCCCCGCTTGTAGATCGTGGAGATCTCGCTGGAGATCATGAAACGGGTCACCGTCCGGCACGAGGCCGGCAGCGTGCGCAGCACGTCGCGCTCCAGGTCGGGCCGCAGCCGGAACAGGCCGGGCTCGGCCGGAACGAGCTTCTCGGCGAGCTCCTGCGACCACGCGGGATGAGTGAAGTCACCGGTGCCGACGACGGCGATACCCTTGCGCGCCGCCCACCAGGCCAGGTGCTCCAGGTCGCAGTCCCGGCTGCAGGCCCGCGAGTACCGGGAGTGAATGTGCAAATCAGCATAGAACCGTGACCTCACGGATGCGTATGTTGTCGCATCCGCTCCCGGCGGCCGGCGGCGGCACGCCGAGGGGACGGCCCCGAGCGCCGACCGGCCAACGGCCGGCATACACCGAGGCCACGGTCGCTCCACGGCGGCCGGCCGTCGATGGGGCGCGACTTCGCTCGCGCGAAGGTGCCACCCGCCCCGCCGCCCGCCGGGGACAGCCGTCATTATTCGTAGGTCGAGATTCGCACGTTGCGGCATTCCGGTCGGATCGCGGCGGCCCGGAGCTTCTCGGCAGGCCCGGCGATCCACGGCGGCCCGGAGAGCTCGACACAGCCCGGATCGTTGTGGCGGCCCCGTGGTCGGGACAGCTCGGAGCTTCGCTGCGGAGCTCCGATCGCGGCGGCGCGGACGGTACGGAGACGGGAGGACTGCGGATGGCACCCGACGGGCGGCGCGCCCTGCCCGCCGCCGGCGCGAGGCGCGGGCGGCGGGCGACCCTGTGACGGCGCGCCACGCCGACGCCGAGCAGCGGGCGGCGCTGGCCGACCGCTGCCACCGGCTGGTGCGCTTCCTGCACGAGGTCGCGGTGGCGCGCTCCGAGCGGGTGCGGACCGTCGACGAGCACCCGCTCACCGTCTGGCTCGCCGACATCCCGGCCGGCGTCGTGCTGTCGGAGCACGCCGGCGCCGGCGAGGTCCTGCTGACCGCTCCCGCCGCCGCCGCGCTGCCCCCGCCGATCCTCGCCGGTCGGATCCACCTGCCGGACACCGCCCAGGCCGACCCTGCCCGTCCCCCGGCCTGGCCCGCCGCCGACCCAGGCGCCGACATCGCGGCCGGTCCCGATCCGGCGGTCCCGGATGACGACCGGGCCGAGGCCGCCTACCGGGACTGGCTGCCCGGCTGGCGGATCTGGGCGACGCGTGCCCGCGCCGACGCCGAGCGCCGCGCCCTGCACAACACCCTGCACGCCGTCGCCGCCCGGGTGGCTCAGGAGGGCGATGCGCTGGAACTGGTGCTGGCTACCGGCCTGCTCACCTGGCAGCCGCCCGGCGGCCCGCTCATCCGCGAGCACCTGCTGTCCACCCGGGTGAGCTGCGAGATCGACCCGGTCAGCTCGGACATCCGGGTGCGGGTGCCGGCCGGCGGGGCCACCCGGCTGGGCGACGGCCCGCTACTCAACGGCCTCGCCGGATTCCGCCGGGAACGGACCAACCACCTGCATGAACGCCTACACAACCGGCCGCCGGTCCCGCTCGGCGCGCACGACGCACGGCTGCTGCGGGACTGGCTGGCCCTGGCCCTGGACGTACCGGTGGACGGCTTCGAACCGCAGGACGCACCACCCCACCACCGGACGGCCCGACCCGCCCCCACGTGACCTCCGCCCCGGCGCTCGTGCTGCGTGTGCGTGACCAGGCCTCGTTGCTGACCTACTACGAGCGGATGCTGGAGGCTCTGCGCGGTGCCGGGCCGCCGCCGCTGGGCCTGGTCCAGCTCGTCGCGACCCTGGACGCCGCCGAACGGCTCGCCTGGCTCGCCCCCGAGGGCGCGACGAGCGGCGCCGAGCTCGGCGCCGACCCGTTGCTGCCGCTGCCGGCCAGCCCCGAACAGGCCCGGGTGCTCGAACGGCTGCGCCACGACAACGGCATCGTCGTCGAGGGCCCGCCCGGCACCGGCAAGACCCACACGATCGCGAACCTGATCACCGCGCTGCTTGCCGAGGGTCAACGCGTCCTCGTCACCAGCCAGAAGGCGCAGGCCCTGCGGGTGCTGCGGGAGAAGCTGCCGCCCGAGCTGCAGCGACTGTGCGTGTCGTTCACCGACGTCGAGGAGGCGTCGGGCCCCGCCGATGGTGCGGCCCGGGTTGCGGTCAGGGCGATGGACGCCGGCGGGATGAACCGCGGCGGGATGGACGGGGTGGGCTCGCCCGAGCTCGCCGCGAGCGCGCTGGCCGCGGAGAAGGCGGTCTACCATCCCGAGGCGCTCGACCGCCGGATCGAGCAGGCCGCGCGGCGGCGGGCCGAGGCGCTGCGCGCCCGGGCCGAACTCGCCGAGCGGGCCCGCGCCGCGCGGGCCGCCGAGCGCGCTGCGCACCCGGACAGCGAGGTCGGCGCCGCGGGCTGGGGCGGGACCCGGGCGAGCATCGCCGTCCGGGTGCGCGCCGGTGGCGGGGCCCACGGCTGGTTGCCGCTGCCCGTGCCGCCCGCCGGGTCCGGCGGCGAGCGGCCCGCGCCGCTGACCGACGCCGAGGCGGTGGAGCTGTACTCCCTGCTGAGCGCGGCATCGAAGGATGCGGCGCTGCCAGCGGACCGGGCGGACGTCCCGGTGCGCGCGGTGCCGCCGATCCTGGCCGCGGAACGTTTCGCCGCGCTGGTGACCGCGGACCGCATGGCCCGGCAGACGGCCGAGACGGCCCGAGCCGGGGTCGCCACCGCCGCGGCCCGCGGCTTCCTGGACGAGGTCACCGCGGCCGGGGCCGGATCGTCTCCGACCGGCCCGCTGAGCGCGGCGGTGACCGCGCTTGTCCGCGCCCTCGACAACCTGACCGCACATGGCGCCCGTGGGCCGGCGCGGGAGTGGATCCCCGCCGCGCTCGACGACGCTCTGGCCGGGCGGGACCGCCTGCTGTGGGCCAAGGTGAGCGCCGCCGCGCCGCTCATCGCCGAGGCGGCCCGGCATGTCGACGACCTCGGCCTGCACTCCGTGGCGTTGCCCTCCGCCGCCACCGCCCCGACGAATCCGGCCCGCGCCACGGACGGACACCACGCAGACGAACACCGCGAGGGCGAACACCACGAGGACGAAC
>NZ_CADCWT010000133.1 GCF_902806485.1 Candidatus Frankia alpina
CCCGGCGTCGACCGCCGCCAGCACCGCGCCGGTGAAGGCGTCCCGGTGCGGCGCGGAGACCAGGTCCGTCCACGTGTTCAGTAACCGCACGCTGCGCCGCGAAGCGGTCACCCGGGCGATGAAGTAGGCCGGGTCGAACACGCCGAGCAGCCGGCCACCGGTGAACTGGGTCGGCTCGGTGGTGACCGGCGCGGTCAGCCGCTCCTCGGCGGCGGCCAGCTCCGGTGAGCCCAGCTGGCGCAGCAGCGTGATGCCCTGCTGCCAGGAGCGCCGGGCCGCGGGGTGGTCGTCGAGCTGGGCGAGGATGTCACCGCGGCGCACCAGCACGCGCGGCTCCCACAGCGGATCGGGCAGCTCGGCCAGCAGCGGCAGGCTCTCGGTGTAGGCCGTCAGCGCCTGTTCGGGGCGCTGCCGGTAGCTGTAGAGATCGCCCAGCCGCCGCAGGGACTGTGCCTCCAGCGGCCGGTTGGCGAGCTCCCGGGCGATCGACAGGCTCATCGTCAGGCAGGTGATGCCGTCGGTGAGCTCCTCACGGTCGCCGTGGGTCATGGCGACCGCGACCAGTGTCTCCGCCTCGATGCGGCGGGCCCCGGTCCGCCGCATCGTCCCCAGACAGGTCTCGAACTGGGCCAGCGCCGCGGCGAACTCGCCGCGGCCGCGGCAGGCGTCGGCGAGCCCGCGCACGGCCCGCGCCTCGCCCAGCTCCGCGCCGAACGCGGCGAAGATCTCCCGCGCCCGGGTGAAGCGCTCCGTGGCCAGCGTCAGGCGCTCGAGCGCGTCCTGGGTGACCGCCACCGCCGGCTCGCCGTCCGGGTCGGTCCCGGCGGCATCCAGCCGCCAGAACGCCTCCTCGAACGTCAGGATGATCTCCCGCTCCCCAAGGCTGGTGAGCAGCTCGGCCTCGGCGAGTCGGTGCCCCGTGCGGCGGGCGGCGGCCAGGCCCAGGGCATGGGTTCGCGCCCAGTCGCTCCAGTGCGCCGCGAACGCGTAGAACTCCGCGGCCTCGGCGGCGAGCAGCCAGGTCGGCTGGTCGAGCCCGGTCGCCTGCGCCTGCTCGATCAGGGCGAGCAGGTTCGAGCGCTCCCCGCCGAACCAGACCATCGGCCGGCGGACGACCTTGGCGAGGTCCGCGCGGGCGAACCGGGCGGCGGCCTGCGCGGCGAAGCCGGCGTCCGGCCCGTCGGCGGACAGGGTCCGAACGCGCCCGGGGCTGAAGGTGTCGACCGCCTCACGCAGCATCACCTGATAGGCGTACAGCAGTCGGCTCAGCGCCGCTCGGTGTTCACCGGACATCGTCGGCGGATCCTCGAGTTCCGCAGCGTCGATGGCGTCGCGGCCACTCGCGGCGTCGGCGCTGGCGCCACCTTCGGGCGTCGTCGTCGGTTGGCCGATCGCGGTTCCGACGCTGGTCTCCTGCTCCCGGGCGAACACCCGCAGCAGGTCGTGGAACCGGTAGCGCTCCGTGCCGGTCGCGTCGACGCCGCGCCGCTCCAGCAGCTGCGCGTCGGCGAGGCGGTCCACGACGTCCTCTGCCTCGTCCAGATCGACGTCGAGCACGGCCACCGCGGCCCACGGCGCGAAGTCGTTGACCGCGGGCAGCGACAGCAGCCGGAAGGCGCGCTGCTCGTCGCCTGGCCGACCCTCGTAGCTCAGCAGGAAGCTGGCCCGGATCTCCAGGTCGCCGACCTCCAGCCAGGACAACCGGTCGCGCTCGTTGGCGAGCCGGCCGGGCATGCGCGCCAGGCGCCAGTGCGGGTGTGCCGCCAGCTTGCGTCCGGCGATCTGGATCGCCAGCGGCAGATACCCGCACAGGCCGACGATGTCGCGCGCCGCCTCGGGCTCGGCCTCGACCCGAGCCGCCCCGACCACCTTGGACAGCAGCTCCACCGCGTCGCTGGGGATGAGGACGTCGACCATCCAGTACGGCACGGTGAGCCCGGGCAGCCGAGACCGGCTGGTGATGAGCACGGCGCAGCCCGGACTCGTCGGCACCAGCGGGCGCAGCTGCGCCTCACCCGCCGCGTTGTCCAGGATGATCAGGACCTTGCGGGTGGCGAGCAGCTCCCGGTACATCTCCGCCAGGTCGTCGGCGTCGGTCGGCACCGCGGCCCGGCTGACCCCGAGCGCCTGGACGAACCGGGCGAGCACCCGCGACGGCTCCAACGGCTCGCTGTTGCCGCGCAGGTCCACATACAGGGCGTCGGTGAACCCGGCGCGGATGCGGTGCGCGATGTGCACGGCCAGGGCGGTCTTGCCGGCGCCCGCCTTGCCGGCGCCCGCCTTGCCGGCGAAGGCCGCCGTGACGGTGCCCCGGGCCAGGGCCGTCTGATCAGTGAGCACGGCGTGCGCCCGGGCCTGGATGGTGTCCCGCCCGGTGTACTCCGGGGCGTCCGGTGGCAGCTGGTGGCTGCCGGAACCGGCGGGTGCGGCCTGGGCGGGGCGGCCCAGCGATCGCGGCGGAGCCCAGGCGAGGCTCGGTGCCCCGCGTAGCACGTCCTCCTGCAGGCGGCGCAGCATCGGGGAGTCCAGCCCACGCTCGTGCAGGGCCTCCAGGCCGTCCCGGCAGGCCTGGGCGGCGTTCTCGGTCCGGCCGTCCCGGAAGAAGGCGACGACCATCTCCCGGCGCAGGCCGTCGTCGTGTGGGTGGCGATCGACCAGCATCCGCAGATCGCCGATGACCTCCCGGTGCCGACCCAGGGACAGATCGGCGGCGATCCGCGTCTTGGCCACGTCGAGCTGAAGCTCGGACAGCGCCGCCGCGTAGCCGTGCGCGAACGGATGATCGGCGACGTCGGCCAGCGGCGGCCCCCGCCACAGTGACTGGGCCTCCTGCAGGGGGGCGATCGCGCTCACGGGGTCGCTGTCGTCCACCGCGCGGCGGCCCTGCGCCAGCAGCCGCCGCACCCGCTCGGCGTCGATCTGTTCCGCCCGCCCGTCGAGCAGGTAGCCGGCGCCCTTGCGGAGCAGCACCCGTGGCGGCTTGTCGTCCGCCATCACCCGCCGCAGCTCGCTGACGTGGGTGCGCAGCGCCTTTTCCGGCGGCGAGTCGCCCCAGATCACCTCCATCAGCCGGGGGATCGGCACGGCCTTGCCGGCTTCGAGCAGCAGGACGGTCATCAGGACCTTGCGCTGGGCGCCGCCCAGCGTGACGGGTGTCCCGGCCGCGGTGACCTCCAGCGGACCCAGGATGGCGAACTGCAGGCTGTCACGGTCGGGCATCTGGTCCTCTCCATCGCGGCCCCGAGTGTCGTCACGGACCCCGAGTGATGTCTGTTTATCGCAGCGTGCGCCCGCAAGGGAACCTGCGGCAACCATCGATCCCCGGCAGACGCTGTCGTTTCCGCGTCAGGTCCCCGTCCGCGGCGATGCCGGCGCGGCGCACGGAGTCTCTCAACGCTCGCTCAACGTCGGGTGTGACCGTGCGTGCATTAGCCGTTGATGCTCCTGTTGTGCACTTCAGGTCGACGAGAACCGAGGACGACGGACCGCCGGTAGTCGGCCGGCGTGGTGTGGAGGTGTCGGGATCATGGCGATCACGGTGGCGAGGATCCTGTCGCGCCGGCCCAGCGTGCCGCGGCGTGCGCCGACCCCGGTGGGGGCGCCGGGGCTGCGTGCTGGGGCGGTCGGGGGACGCCCCGTTACCTGCACGCGACCCCTCGCCGCGGCCGCCGAGCCGGAGCCGGCTGGGGCGATGCCGGTCGGGGCGTCGGAGGCCCGGACGCGGCCGTTGCCGCGGACCGACGCCGGGGCGGACGTCCTCCCACGGCGGGCCGGCGGTCTGCCGCACGAGCTGGTTTTCCGGGTCACCTCGGCGAGCCGGCACAACGCGATCCCGCAGCTGCAGGTCGAGACCGACGAGCAGGCGGTGCTCGCCGACTGGGCGTTGCGGGGGCGGGTCGAGCTGATGGCCGCCCGGCGTCCGTTCGTCCTGGAGATGGACCTCGACGGCCGGGGCGTGCGGCTCGTCGAGCCGATGGGGCGGGTGCCGGTCGCGGCCTTCGTGGCGGACCGGGTCGGCGGTCGGGTGCGCCTGGCGGACGGCTGCGAGCTGCGGTGGCTCACGCCGACCCGCGGCGAGTTCGCCAGCGGGCTGGTGGGGCACCACGAGGTCAACATCATCCGGTTCGCCCTGGACGGGACGGCGCTCGTCATGGCCGATCCCGACCTGCTCGACCCGGCGGTCGCCCGGGTCGCCCGGATGGTCCGGGCGTCGGACGCGGGTCCGGGGGATACCTGTCGGGGGGATATCCCGGACCCGCGCCTGGGCTGGTTGCCCGATGTGGTGGCGCTGCTCGTGCTGGCCTGGTTCCTGCGCCTGCTCGAGTGCACCGCCGGCGAGCCGGCTCGCTCGTCTGTTCGAGATCTGGGTGTTTGACGGGCCGGCCGGGAGGGGGCTATCTTCCAGGTATTCGAACATGTGTTTGGTGCCGGGAGGGTGTCATGGCCGTCGTGAGTCGATCTGCCAGCGGCGCGGGCCCCACGGATGGAGCCGTGGGGGTGGAGGGTACGTCGACCGGGCGTGGAGCATCCGGCAGACTGCCCGGCCGGGCCCTCCTGCCCGCCGCGGGGCTGCCCCACCGCTCCCGGGACGAGCTGCTCACCGCCGCCCGGCGCGGTCTCGGAGAGGCGGAGTACGCCCCCCGGGCCGGGGAGCGGTACGCCTTCGGCCCATCTCGCCGCCCTGCGGGCCGCCGCCGCCGTGCTGGCGGACCGGGCGCGGGGCCCCGGCCGGACCGGCGGGGCCGACCGGTTAGCGCCTGGTGTCTGCTCGTGCGGGTGGCTCCAGAGCTCGCCGAATGGGCGGACTTCTTTGCGGCGGGCGCCGGCCGGCGGGCGGCCGCCGAGGCTGGCCTGAATGTGGTGGGCCGGCGGGAGGCCGACGACCTGATCCGTCAGGTCGACCAGTTCATCGGCACCGTCGAGGGCACGCTGGGGCTGCCGTCCCAGCCGGTGCTTGCCGGCGCCGGTCCCGCCGGCGCCGGTCCCGCCGTGGCCGGATTAGTCCGGCCGCGGCCGGTCCGGCGGCGCTGGCCGCCTTGGCGGGTGTGGTCACTGTTGGTCGCCACATCTCCCGGTCTCGGGACTTCCAATGGTCTCCTCGCTTGATTCTCTCGCCGCTGTTGCGCGTAGCGTAGTTGTCATTCACTATCAGTCATCTCTTGGGGTGTTGCGTGTGACGAAACGGGAGATCATCGATGGCTCTCATCGGTTCCGGGCTCCGGCACCACGGCGCGCACCGGATCGTGCCGTCCGTCGTGGCCCGCCGCGATGCCTGGGTGTTGTGGATCCTGGGACTGTCGGTCGGCGGGCTCGCGGTCGGCGTCGCCATCGGCCTCGTCGTGGGCCGCTGACCCGCCCGCGCCCGACCGCGGGAACCGCGGCGGGCGGCCAGGGGAGGAGTCGATGGTGATGGCCGACCATGTCACCGGCGGCGATCTGCGGCAGGCCGCGATCTGGCACGGTCTGTGGGCCGTCCTGCCCCGCCCGGCGCCGCTGGCCCCGGCCAACCAGACCAGCCCACCCGGCGGGTGGGCGGTTGGTTCGGCGGGGGCCGGAACGGGGGTACCGGGTGAACCGGTGGTGGGGGCCCACCAGCCGGTCGTGGTTGACGCCGGCGGAGGCAGCGGTGGCTTTGCCGTGCCGATCGCGGCAGCCGGGTATCCGGTCATCGTGGTGGACCCCTCGCCGGACGCGCTGGCCGCCCTGCGCCGGCGCGTCGCCGAGCGGGGGCTCGACGGACGGGTCACCGCGATGCAGGGGGACCTGCATGACCTGACCGGCCTCGTCGGCACCGGGCAGGCCGACCTGCTGCTGTGCCATTCGGTGTTGGACGTCGTGGATGACCCGCAGAGCGCGCTTGCCCACGCGCTGGGGGTGCTGCGTCCCGGCGGTGCGCTCAGCGTCGTCGTGGCCGGACTCGCCGCCGCGGTGCTCGCTCGCGCGTTGGCCGGGCACTTCGACGACGCCCTCGCGGCGCTCGTCGGGGACGAGCCCCCTGCGCACCGGCCTCCCAGCGTGGATCACGGCTCGTCGGCGGGCAGAGAGCGGGCCGGCGGGCGGGTGCCCCGACGGTTCACCATCGCCGAGGCCGCCGCGCTGGTCCGGGCCGCGGGTGCGGAGGTGCTTGACATCCACGGAGTACGGATCTTCGCGGATCTGGTGCCGGGGGAGCGCCTGCTCGACCCCCTGGCCGCGCGGCGGCTGCTGCGCTTGGAGCTCGCGGCCGTCGGCCGCGAGCCGTTCCGGGACCTGGCGGCCCAGCTGCACGTTCTCGCCCGCAGGCCGGGCGGCACGGAGCCCCATGCGCGCTGAGAGCACGATCCTGCCCGTCGACATGGACGCCTTCTTCGCCTCGGTGGAACTGCGCCGCCGACCCGAGCTGCGCGGTCGGCCGATGATCGTGGCGGGGGGCGAGCGCGGTGTGGTGCTGTCGGCGACCTACGAGGCCCGGGCGTACGGGGTCCACAGTGCGATGCCGATGGCGCGGGCGCTGCGACGGTGCCCCACCGCGGTGGTCGTCCCGCCCGACCAGGCCGCGTATCGGGCGGCCTCGGTCGAGATCATGAAGATCTTTCGTGATGTCACCCCGCTGGTCGCGCCGTTGTCGGTCGACGAGGCTTTCCTCGATGTCACCGGCGCCCGGGCACTTTTCGGGCCGGCGCCGCGGATCGCGGCTGACATCCGCCGCCGGGTGGCAGCCGAGCAGAACCTCACCTGCTCGGTCGGCGTCGCGCCGTCGATGTTCGTCGCCAAGATCGCCTCGACCCGGTGCAAGCCGGACGGACTTGCGGTCATCGCCCCCGACGAGGTGCTCGCCTTCCTGCATCCGCTGCCGACCGGGGCGCTGTGGGGCGTCGGCCCGCGGGCGGAGGCCACCCTGACCCGGCTGGGACTGCGCACGATCGGGGACATCGCGGACACCCCGGTGGACACGCTGTGCCGGGCCCTCGGGGATGCCGCCGGACCCCATCTGCACCGGCTGTCGTGGGGGATCGACGAGCAGACAGGTGGATCCCGTCAGCACGGAGGTCACCATCGGCGCCGAACGGACCTTCGCCACCGACGTCACCGAGCGGGCTGCGCTCGCCCGGGAGCTGCTGCGCCTGTCCGGACGGGTGGCCGGTCAGCTGCGGCAGCGGCACCGGCGCGCCCGGACGATCTCGGTCAAGGTGCGCTACGCCGACTTCCGGACCGTTACTCGTGCCCGTACGCTACGTGATGGCACCGATGTGTCCCAGATGATCTACTCCACCGCGACGGACCTGGTGGCGGACCTGGGACTGCTCGGGAGCGGTCGAGGCGCCGCCGCGGAGGTCACGGCCGTGCGCCTGCTGGGGGTGTGGGCCGGCAACCTCGTCGACGCGGGGGCCGGCAGCTGCTGCTCGGGGAGCGGCCCGAGGGCTGGGCGGAGCTGGACCGGGTCGCCGACCGGGCGCGCGACCGATTCGGCGCGGATGCGGTGGGTCTGGCGTCCCTGCTCGACCGGCCCGCGGGGCCCCCGCCGGGCCCGACGTGACGGCCGCGTGTTCGGGCATGAACGGCGCTGCTTCGGGCACGGGACAGGTGAGGTGATTGGCTCGGTTCCAACCGGCATGACGGGTTGCCTACCGCACCCGCCCGCGCATGCCTATTCTTGGTTGTCAGGTTCCGTCTGCCGGGCCTGTAGGTCGTGGGAGGAGCGTCGATGCCGCTCTCGGAGAACGAGCAGCGCCTTCTGGAGCAGATCGAGCGCGCCCTCGTTGAGGACGACCCGAAGTTCGCCAGCACGGTGCGGTCGACGGACCCCCGTACGTACCTGCTGCGCCGGGTGCGCCGCAGCGCGGTGGTCTTCCTACTCGGGCTCGCCGTCCTGGTGGTCGGCGTGGTGCTCAACCAGGTGCCGCTCACCGTCATTCTCGGCATCCTCGGGTTCTTGATGATGCTGTTTGCCGCGCTGCGTGGGGCCGCCGACCTGCGCCGCATCAGCGGGCGGGACACGGGCGGTCGCCGACCCGGCGGCCGGGGCTGGTCGAAGGGGCGATCCCGACCGAAGGCGTCCTTCATGGAACGGGTCGAGGAGCGCTGGCGGCGCCGCTGGGAGGACCGGCCCTAGACGAGGGCGTCGGCATCGTCGTCCACCGCCACGGTTTCCGGCCCGTCGCCGCCGGGGCCGGTCCGGTCCGGCGCCCGTGGGGCGCCACCGGAGGTAGCGGCGGAGCCGTCCGCCGCGAGCGGGGCCCGGCCCGTCCGGATCGCGGCGGCGGAACACCGACGGCGGCGCGAGGCGGGCCATGATCCGACGGGTTCGCGGGGCGACCGCCCAGAGCGTGGCGGAGGCGGTGGCGACGTCCCGCCTTGTCTCGGCCTGCGGCGGCGGGTCGGCGAGTTCCAAGGGTGCGTAGCGGGCTCGCTCCTCCGCGGCCGCCAGCCGGGCCAGCGCCTCGCGGGCCTGCGCGTACGGCAGGTCGGTCGGGGCCGGGTCGGTCGAGGTCCGGTCGGGCCGGGCCGCCGCGGTGGGATCGGCCTGCGGGTCGGCCGCGGGATCGGATCCCGGCCCGGGGACGGGCTCGGCGTCCAGGTAGGCGGTCAGCCGGGCGACCCCGGTCCGCGGCGAGTCGCTGACCCGGATCGTGATACCGAGGTCGGAGGCGACGTCGAGCAGTTCCGCCCAGGCGTCGTGCACCTGGTCGACGGCCTGTGTGCCGGCCCGGCCGGGCGGGCCGCCGCCGGGCTCGGCCGCGCCGTCGGCCGCGCCGTCGGCTCCGCCGCGCCGCAGCCGGGCCCGCCGCCGCCGGAGCCGGATGATCGCCGGGGTGACCAGCAGGGCCACCGCCGGCGGTACGGTCGCACACAGCCAGATCACCCAGGCCGGGATGCCCCCGGAGACGTCGGCGTTCTCGCCCGCGGTCGGGGGCTGCGTCGCGGTCGGATCGTCGGGGTTCGTCCCGGCGCTGGGAACCGGCACCGGAATCGGCTCGGGCAGCGGCTGGGCCCCCGACGTGCTTTCCTGTCCCGGCGGCGCGGCTGACCCGTCGGGGTCGTCGATGCCCGCCGGCGCATACGAGGGCGCCGCCGTCGCCCCGTCGGATCGGCGGGTCGGCTCGAAGCTCACCCAGCCGACCGAGGGGAACCACACCTCCGGCCAGGCGTGCGCCTGCCGGTTTGTGATCAGGTAGCTGCCGTCCGGCTGCCGCTCGCCGGGCACGAAACCGATGGCGACTCGGGCGGGCAGGCCGAGCATCCGCACCATGACGGTCATCGCGGAGGCGAACTGCTCGCAGTACCCCCGGTGTGACTCGAAGAGGAACTCGGTGAGTGCGCCCTCCTGGGTGGTCGGCGCGCCCGTCAGGTCATAGGTGAACAGCGGCCCGCGCAGGTGCTGCTGGATCGCGTACACCTTCTCGTACGGGGTGCGCGCGCCCGCGGTGACGGACTCGACGAGCTGACGCAGGCGAGGGTCGAGGTTGCCGGGGAGCGCGGTGTCCACGGCCAGGTCGGCGGTGGACCGCCCGCTCGCGGCCTCCAGCTGCGCCCGGGTGGGGGTCGGCACGGTCGCGTCGACCTGGTAGCGCGCGCCTGCTGTCGACGTCCGGGTGGAGAAGATCGTGCCGGTCGGGGCGGCCAGCCGCCAGTCGCCGGTGAGCCCCTTGATCCGGGTGGGGATGCCCGGGACGGGCAGGTAGAGCTCGTCGAACCGGCTGGTGACCGCGATGTCCGCGCTGACCTCCGCCGTGGTGCCGCCGAGCCGCGGCTTCGGTAGTCCCTCGCTGACCCGGTTGTCCCGGGTGGCATTGAGCGCACGCAGGGTGAACAGCTGCCCGTCGAAGTTCTCCAACGCCGTCAGCCGCAGGTATCGCGGGGTCTGCGAGCGCACGCTGAGCAGCGGAACCTGCTTGCTGGCGTGCAGCTGCTGGCTCACCGAGACGATCGGCTGCACGACGCTGGCTGAGCTCGGCCCGTCCCCGGCGCCGTAACCGCCCTTGCGCGACACCAGCCCTTCGCCGTCCAGCGACGGCAGGCCGAGCGGCACCACGATGGCGACCAGCAGTGCGGCGAGCGCCACCCCGAGCGCGTTCACGGTGAGCCGACCGCCGAGGCCCTCACGCTCGCCGCGCCCGCTTCCGCTTCCGCGCCGGGTGTCGGACACCGTCCGGCTCCACCGACCGACCGCCAACCGGCCGTCCAGCAGCAGCAGCGCGACGAAGCTCGCCGCCCCCAGCAGGAACGGGACGGTGCCGACCCCGCCGGGCAGGATCGCCGCGGACACCGCGTACAGGGCCAGCAGCGGCAGCCCGCCGAGGGCCGGGCGGTCCAACGTCACCACGATCAGATCGACGACGATGACGACGAGGTAGATGCCGACGACGGTCAGGACCACCAGCCCCGGCCGGTGCGGCACCGGCGCCGCCAGCCGAGAGATGTCCGAACCGCCGTCGGTGATGAGCGCGCGCAGCGTCCGCATGGTCCCAGCGGTCGGCACCACCCCGGCCAGCGCCGTCCCCCGGGCGCACAGCGCGGTCACGGTGCCGACGAGCCCGGCAAGGCTGAGTAGGAAGCCGGCCGCGACCGGCAGCCGCAGTAACCTGCCGAGCGTCGCGGTCGCCACGGCGACGACGGTGGCGATCACGACCGGCCGCATCCACCACAGCGTCCCGTCGAACAGCCGGGTCAGCGCGCTGGTGGACAGCAGGCAGGCGGCCGCGGCGACGACGGTGGGAACCGGGCGGACGTTCACCGGGCCGCCCGGCGCGGGACCCCGGGCTGGCCCGCGGCCCAGGCCGCGCCGGCTGGCCCGCCGACCGCGCGGCGGGCACCGGCGTATCCCGACTGGCTCGCCACCGCCGTCACCCGCGGCCACACCGAGGCGAGGCTCATGCCCTGCCGCGCGACGAAGACCGCCCAGCCGGCGCGGGTCAGCACCGCCCGCGTCGAGATGAGGTCGGCGGCGGCCGACGGGTGCGGGTTCCAGCTCGTCACGTCGACGAGGACGGCGATCGCGGGGGCGCGGCGCGCGCGTAGTCCGGCCAGCGTCGTCGCCAGGGCCGTCTCGGTGTGGCCGAGCACGGCGACGAGCAGCCCGCCCCGGTCGCCCCCCGGGCGACGCAGCGCGGTGAGCGCCGGGTGCAGCGACTCCGCGTCGGCCGGGACGAGCGTGGCCAGTTCGTCGAGCAGCCCGGAGGCGGTCGCGCCGGCCGTGGTCGTGACCGGGCCCCGGTCGGTGAGCAGGCGGACCCGGTAGCCGCCGCGGACCAGGTGGATCCCGATCCCGCCGACGGCGCTGACCGCCCATTCGAATGCCGACGCCGGGCCCGAGTCCGGCCAGGCCCGCTCCCGGGTGTCGAGCAGGATTGTCGCGGCGCCTGACTGCGGGTGCTCCTCGCGCCGGACCATCAGTTCGCCGCTGCGGGCCGTCGTCTTCCAGTGCACCCTGCGCAGGTCATCGCCGGACCGGTACGGGCGGGTGGTCGTCTCGTCCTCGCCGACGAGGCCGGTGGCCCGGCGCAGCTCGTTGCTCACACTGGCCGCGACGCCCGACCGGGCCGGCGCCAACCGCTCGATCGCGGGCGCGACGATCAGTTCGTCCAGGCTGCGGAAGCTGCGGGACAGCTCGCAGAGCCCGAACGGATCGCTGAGCCGGATCGCCATCGGTCCGATCTGGTAGCGGCCGCGGACCGATGCGTGCAGGGCGTAGGAGAGGTCACGGCTGCCGCCGGGCTCGATCCGGTCGAGCACGAACCGGGCGCCGCCGCCCAGACCGGAACCCGTTGTGTCCTCCACCAGCAGTACCGACGACGACGAGCGGCTGACGTTCTCCAGCTGGATGCGTACGCTGACCCGGTCACCCGCGGTGACCCGGCGCGGTTCGAGTCGGCGCGTGCAGGACAGCCGGTAGCGGGTGCGGCAGACGACCGCCGCCGCGAGTACCGGCAGGCTCGCGATGAGCAGCCCGATGCGCAGCAGGTCCTGCTCGCCGAGGATGATCGCGGACACGGCGCAGGCCGCCCCCGCGGCGAGGAAGGACCGGCCGCGGATCGTCAGGCCGCGCAGCGCCGCGACAAAGTCCCGCACACGGATCTCTAACGGCCGTGCCGGGTGCCGTGCCGGGGAATGGGGATCCGGTGCAGGATTTCGGTGAGGACCCGGGAGGCGACCTCGGTGGCGGGCTCGCCGGAGAGCATGATCTCCGGGTGCAGCAGTAGGCGGTGCGCCATCACCGGGATTGCCATCTCCTGCACGTCGTCGGGCAGGACGAAGGCGCGCCGGTCCAGCGCCGCGCGGGCGCGCGCGGCCCGAATGAGGTGCAGCGCCGCCCGAGGGGACGCCCCTAGCGCGATTTCGGGATGCACCCGGGTCCCGCCGACCAGGTCGACGATGTAGTGCCGCACTTCGGCGGACACGTGCACGGTGCGCACCAGGGCGATGAGCCGGGCGATCTCGGCGGCGTCGGTGACCGGGGTGATGCCCGTCAGGGGGTTGGCGTTGCCGTGGTTGTCGAGCATCGCCATCTCGGCGGCCGGGGAGGGGTAGCCCATCGAGATCCGCGCGGTGAACCGGTCCCGCTGGGCCTCGGGCAGCGCCCGGGTGCCCTCCATCTCCACCGGGTTCTGAGTCGCGATGACCATGAACGGCGACTCCAGCCGGTAGGTGACCCCGTCGACGGTGACCTGGTGCTCCTCCATGCACTCCAGCAGGGCGGACTGTGCCTTGGGCTCGGCCCGGTTGATCTCGTCGCCGACGACGATGTTGGCGAACACCGGGCCGGGGCGGAACTCGAAGTCCCGGGTGCCCTGGTTGTACACGCTGACGCCGGTGACGTCGCTGGGCAGCAGGTCGGGGGTGAACTGGATGCGCCGCACCCGGGCGTCGATCGAGCGGGCGAGGGCCTTGGCGAGCATGGTCTTGCCCACCCCGGGGACGTCCTCGATGAGCAGATGACCCTCGGCGAGGAGCACCACCAGCGCGGTGGTGATCGCTTCGGACTTGCCGTCGATGACCGTCTCGACGCGCGCCCGGACCCGGTCGGCGATCTCGGCAAGGTGGCCGATGTCGGCCACCGGGTCACGCCAGTGGAGCAGACCTGGGTCGGTCACCACTAGTTGGCTCCCCTCCGGGTGTCGGGCTTCGGGCTGCGCGGAGCCGGCCCCGACGAAGCCCGTCCCCCCCCATCGAGTGTGACATCCACAGCGGCCATGCAGGCCACGGTGTCAAGGAAACCTGCCCGAGATCGGGCTGGCGGTGGGTGGGGTACCAGGTAGCGGGTCCGTCTGACCGCTGAGTGCCGGGCGGCGCGTGAGTGGACCCCCAATACCCCGCAGATAGGAGACATCCATACCAATTTTTGGGGGTTTATACCATCCCCTTGACGGGCATTACG
>NZ_CADCWT010000134.1 GCF_902806485.1 Candidatus Frankia alpina
GACGGTGTCGACTCAGGGGACGGTGTCGACTCAGGGGACGGTGTCGACTCAGGGGATACCGCCGTCGACCCGCAGGGTCGCGGCGGAGGTGTAGCTGGACGCATCCGAGATCAGGTACAGCGCGGAACCGACGATCTCGGGCGGGTCGCCGGCGCGACGCAGCGCGTGCGTCTGGGTCGCCGCGCCGACGGCGTCGAGGTCCCAGTGCCGGCTGACGTCGGTGTAGAACGGGCCGGACATGAGGGTGTTGACCCGCACATGGGGGCCGAGGGCGAGCGCGAGGCCCTCGGTGAGCGCGTTGAGCCCGGCCTTGGCCGCGGCGTACGGCAGGATCGCCGGGGTCGGCCGGATGGAGCCGGTGGAGCTGACGTTCACGATGGAGCCGCGGCCCGCGGCGACCATCCGTTCGCCGACGAGCACCGACAGCCGGACGGGACCCTTGAGGTTCAGGTTGACGACCGCGTCGAACAGCTTCTCGTTGACGCTGCCGAGGGTGTCGTACAGCGGCGACATCCCGGCGTTGTTGATCAGCGCGTCGACCTTGCCGAACCGTTCGTAGGCGGCGTCGACGAGGCCGGGCAGCTCGTCCCAGCGGCCGACGTGCACCGCGTAGGGCAGGGCCTTGCGGCCGGTCTCGGCCTCGATCTGCGCGGCGGCGGCCTGGCAGGAGTCGAGGTCGCGGCTGGCGATGACGACGTCGGCCCCGCAGCGCGCCGCGCCGAAGGCCATCTCCCGGCCGAGCCCGCGGCTGCCGCCGGTGATCAGCACGACGCGGTCGGTCAGATCGAACAGGGTGTCCGCGTAGCCCATTGATCAGCCTCTCCGGGCCGGCCGGGAGCGAGCGAGGTCGGCGGCGGTGGCCAGCAACTGCAGCACCAGCGGCCCGAACGCCTCGACCTTGGGGTCGACCGTCCCACCGCCGGTGAAGGCCGCATAGCTCTTCTCCAGCACCACGCCCAGCTTCCAGTTGGCCAGCACCAGGTAGTAGTCGATGTCCTCGGTCGAGCGGCCGCTCACCCGCTCGTAGTGCTCCAGCAGTTCGGCGCGCCGCGGCATGCCGGAGACGTCGAGGTAGAAGCCCTCGGTGCGCGGCTGCTCGCCATCCCAGCCGAGCAGCGCCCAGCCGAGATCGAGCAGCGGGTCACCGATCGTGGTCATCTCCCAGTCGATGATGGCGGCGAGCCGGGCCGGGGTGCCGTGGCGGAACATCACGTTGGCGAACTGGTAGTCGCCGTGCATGATCCCGGGTTCGAAACCGGCCGGACGGTTCGCCCGCAGCCAGTCGGCCGCGGTGTCGAGGCCGGGCAGCTCGCGGAAGCGGTAGGCGCCGAGGAAGGCCAGCCAGCGGTCGACCTGCCGCTCGTGGAAGTTCTCCGGCCGGCCGAACCCCTCGAGGCCGCGGGCCCGCCAGTCGACCCGGGACAGCTTCGCAATGCCGTCGACGAGTTCGAACGCGAGGGCGCGGCGCGCGGTCGGGTCGGTGTCGAACGGCGCCGGCCAGGAGCCGGTCGGGCTCCAGCCGTCGACGGCACGCATGACGTAGAACGGCATTCCCAGCACGTCACCGGTGGCGTCCCCGGCGACGAGCTCGGCGTGCGGCACGTCGGTCCCCCGAAGCGCGCGCACCAGCCGCAGCTCGCGGCGCAGCCCGTCGACCCGGGACTCGCTCGCCGAGGGCGGCGGCATCCGCAGCACCGTACGCTCGCCCCCCCCGGGTCAGGGAGTACAGCTCGTTCTGCGAGCCACCGGTGAGCCGGTCGATGACGGGCAGCTCGCCGACGCCAGGCACCTGCTCGGCGTCGAGCCAGCGGGCCAGGCTGGCGGCGTCGAGCCCCACGCCCGGCGCTGCCCCGCCTGCGCTCACCACCGGCCCCGGCTCGGGTTGGCTGACTGGATCGGGTTCCCCATCCGGACCTCCTCGTCGACGGGAGCGGGACGAGGATCAGAATAGCATTCTGTCCTGCCGAGAACCAGATTCTGCGAGATGGCCCGATCCGGCCCCGCGCCGCGCGCCGCGCACGGCACACTTGCAGCCATGGAGTCGACCCGGCTGGAGTGGGACGGAGCGCCCGCGTCCGTACGCGCCGCCGTCGATCGAGCGCTGCGCCGCCACCAGCGCGACGCCCTCGACGAACTCGGGCAGATCCTCGACGCCGCGCTACGGGTGGCGGTCCGGGTGGCACCGGCGGAGCCGCGGGTGAGCGACATCGTCGCCGAGGCCGGCAGCTCGAACCAGACCTTCTACCGCTACTTCGCCGGCAAGAACGAGCTGATGCACGCCGTGATGGAACGCGGTGTCCTGCGGGTTCGCTTCTACCTGGGCTACCAGATGGCCAAGCAGACCGGCCCCGCCGATCAGATCGCCGCCTGGGTGCAGGGACTACTGACGCAGCTCACCGTGCCCGAGGTGGCCACCCAGAGCATCGCGATCAGTCGACTGACGCTGCGGTCGGGCAGTTCCAGCCCGGGGCGGGCGACCCTCGACGACCAGCTCGGCGAACTGCTGGTCGCACCGCTGGCCGCCGCCGGGCGGCCCCACCCCGAGCTGGATGCGCGGGCGATGCTGGACGTCGTGCTCGGCGCGCTCGAACGCCACGTCGCGACCGGCACCGGGCCCGACACGGTGGAACGCGAGCATCTGGTCACGTTCTGTACGGACGTCGCCGGGCGGGCCTGACCCCGGCCGCGTCCCCCTGGTGCCGGTCGCCCCCGCTCAGCGTGGCGACCCACCGGCGGGCAACGGCGTGCGTGCGCCGAGCAGGCCACCGACGAGCAGGAGCGCGAGCGAGCGATGGACGTCCTCGCGGTCGAGCACCGGAGGCGCTGCCAGGCATGGTAAGGAAACTCGCCGAGCAGAACCCACAGCACGATGGCGGCCGCCGATGGGTCCAGCGAACGTCGCGGCGCCCACCGCGCCAGCAGCCGCGCGGTGACCTCGTCGAGGTAGGACCGCAGCTGGCGGCTCAGCCGCCGCAGCTCGGCGGTCGGCAGAACCTCGGTCGTCCACACGTGGAAGGTGGGGCCGTGCCGTCGCAGGACGTCCAGCCAGCAGTCGATCAAGGTCAGGACGTCGGTGGCGCGTTCGGCCCGCAGCAGGTCATCGAGATGGGCGCAGAGGTCGACCGCCGCCTGGTGGGCCAGCGTCGCAAAGATCGCATACCGGTCCTCCCAGTACTGGTAGAACGTGCCGTGGGCGACGCCGGCCTCGGCCGTGATGTCGTCGACGCTCGTTCCGGCCAGCCCGCCACGCTCGAACGCCTGCCTGGCGGCGGCGAGGATGCGCCGGATCGTCGGCTCGGACCGCCGGGTGACCCGCCGGCGAAGGCCGAGCGGAACCGTCTCGCGCCAGGCGCCGAGCGGATCTGTACGGTCCGTACTCCACTCGAGGAGCAGGTCGGGCCAGGGCGGACCGGCGCCCGCCGCGCCCGTGGGGCCGCCGTCTCGGGGGAACAACGACGAGTGAATGATCGTCGCGAGCGTGGCGTGCACGGAAGCCTCGGAGGTCAGGACATCGGGGCGGCGTGGATCAAAGACGACGTGCGTCCACTGCATGAGGCTGATGCTCGCGATCGCGATGACGCGGGTGTCCACCGGACCGGTGCCCGCGAGGGCAAGCCGGGGCCGCATCGCCTCCGCGAGCACGTGCAGGTACTGCTCGGAGGAATCTTCGGGCTCCAGTTCCTCGTCCGCGACCAGCGGCCAGGTGGCGAAGACGGGCGAGTGCCGGCGCAGGACCTCGTCGAGACCATCGAGCCAGGCCCGGAACTCGGCCAGCCCGGCCGGTCCGGGCTCGAGGACCCGCTGGCGGTGGAAGTGGCGGACAAGATCCTGCCCGAGCTGCTCGTAGAAGATGGCGAACAGAGCTATCTTGCTCGGGAAGTACTGGTAGAAAGCCGTGTCCGAACGGCCGGTGGCCTCGGCGATCGCCGAGATGCTGGTCCCGTGGTACCCGCGCCGCGCGAACAGGGCACGGGCCGCCGCGACGATCTCCGCGCAGGCCCGCTCCCCTTCCGGACCGATCACGGGACTGACCGGATACGGATCCCGCCGCCGCGACGGCAGGATCAGCGCCCGCTCGGGCCCGACCATCACCCTGCGCCCCCTTACGTTTTCCTCCGCCCGACGCGATATGCAGGTACAGGACACTGCGCAGGTACAGGACACTGCGCAGGTACAGGACACTGCGCAGGTACAGGACACTGCGCAGGTACAGGACACTGCGCAGGTAAGTGTAGGGCGCTGTCCGGCCAGGCGGCCTGCTGCGGTTGCGCGGCGCCGTCGGCCGGGCCCGCGTTGCCCTTCCGAGCAGTCCCGCATTAGTGTCCAACTAATTAAACTTTGGATCCGGTAACGCGACGATGCGGCAGGGTGGCCGTCCCCTGGGAGGCAACATGACAGCGCGGGTGGTCCTGTGACGCTGCGGGTGGGCATTGTGGGAGTCGGCTGGGGGGCGATCGTCCAGGCCCCGGCATACCGGGCGGCCCAGGGCTACGAACCGGTGGCTCTGTGCGCGCGGACGCCGGAACGTCTCGGGAAGGTGGCAACCCGGCTGGGCATCGAGGACACCTCGACCGACTGGCGCTCGTTCGTGCGCCGCGACGACCTTGATCTGATCTCGATCGCGACCCCGACCGCGCTGCACCACGAGATCACCCTCGCCGCGCTGGACGCGGGCAAGGCGGTGCTGTGCGAGAAGCCGCTGGCCGCCGATCCGGCGCAGGCGCGGGAGATGGTCGCCGCGGCGCAGGAGTCGGGCCGACCGACCGGCTGCTGCTTCGAGAACCGCTGGAACCCCGAGTGGCTGGCCATCACCGACCGGGTGCGCGACGGGCTGCTCGGCACTCCGCACGTGGCCCGGGTCAGCCGCAGCGCCTCCTACTGGCATCCCGGCCGGCCCCTGCAGGCCGCCTAGGGCGGCGGCTACCTCGCCGGCATGCTCGTCCACGACCTGGACTTCGTGTGCTCGCTGTTGGGGCCGCCGGTGGCGGTGTGCGCCGACGTGCGCAGCTCGGTACCGACGCGGGCGCTGCCCGACGGTGGGGAGCTGGCCGTGACCGCGGACGACACCTCCGCGCTGCTGCTGCGCCTCGCCTCCGGCGCGATCGCGATCCTGAGCCTGTCCACGATCGGCGCGAACGTCGACCACTTCCGCCTCGAGCTGCTCGGCGGGGACGGCACCATCGTCGCCGACAGCAGCCTGCGCCACACCGTCTACCAGGCGGGCCCGGCGAGCGAGAAGGGGCTGGCGCCGCTGGCCCCGGTCGAACGCGAGCCCGCCGCGCCGCAGCACCTGCCCGAGGGCCTGGCCGGGCATGGCAGCCGGGCGATGGCGCTGATGCTCGAGGACTGGCTGCCCGCCTTCGACGGCAAGCCCACCGGAGTCCCCACGTTCACCGACGGGCTGCTGAGCCTGGAGATCATCGACGCGGCGCACCGGTCGTCCGAGGGCGCCGGCTGGGTGCCCATCGAGCTCTGAGGATCGACGGGCGCAAGGTGGAGCTCCGCCGGCGCGGAGGGCTACAGTCCCCCGCGAGGACAGCAGGAAGAACAGTGCACGCATGACCGACGCAGGAACCAACCCCGCCGCTGTCCCGCAGCACGAGGACGAAGACGACCAGGATCTGCTCACCTACGGTGAGGTGGCGGTCCGCCTGGCCGAGGAGATCGAGGCGCAGAGCGCCCTGGTCGCCGAGCTGGAAGGCGCCGAACCGGCGGACGCCGAGCGTGTCGGGCGGGAACGCGCGCGGCTCGCCACGTTGCGCGACGCCCAGGAGCGCAACCAGCGGCGGCCGATCAACGATGAGAACTTCGAACGGTTCTTCGGTTACCGGGGCACGCCCCGCTACGAGAGCTGAGACCAGCGCCGGGGCGGCGGTGGCACCACCCGTCGAGGGCTCGGCGCCGAGTGCGCAGCCGGATGCGAGACGCGTTCATCGAACGACCCGCAGGCCCTGCCCTTCTTCTTTCCCAGCAGCTCCCTCATTTCCGTTCCACGACGTTCCCACGGGGTTTCACGATGCGTAGTCGTTCTTATTCCTTATCGTTATCGAGATCGTTATCGAGCGCCGCCGCGATGCTGGCGTTACTCGCCGCGGGGGCGAGCGCGTGCTCGTCCGCGACGGCATCGTCGGCGGCATCCTGTGACAGCCCGGGCGTGACCTCATCGGAGGTCAGGCTCGGGCTTCTTTATCCCGACTCCGGGCCGACCGCGGCCTCGCTGGCCGCCACCCGCGCCGGGGTCGATGCCCGCATCGGCCTGGCGAACGCCGCCGGTGGCATCCACGGACGAAAGATCGTCTACGACTGGCGGGACGACCAGGGCGACCCGGCGGCCAACGGGGTCGCCGCCCGGGACCTGGTCGAGCAGCGAGGAGTCTTCGGCGTCCTGGAGTACTCCCTGGCCGCCGACGGCAGCGCCCAGTACCTCGCCGACCGTGGCGTCCCGGTCGGCGGGCTGGCCACCGGCGAGGTCTGGACGAAGCACCGCAGCATGTTCTCGTTCTCCTCCACCACCGGCGCCGCGGCCGACACCTACGGCACGTTCCTTCGCTCGCAGGGCGCGACGAAGGCCGTCCTGCTGCGCACCGCGCTGTCCGCTGGGGTCGGCAACACCAGCGCCAAGATGACCCAGAGCGCGCGGGCCGCCGGCATCCCGGTCGTCGACGAGATCCCCTACACCGCGAACGCGGACAGCCCGGCGACCGTCGCCCGGCGCATCGTCGACAGCGGCGCCGACACCCTGCTCACTGTCATCAACGCCCCCGACCTGCCCACGGTTCTCACCGCGGTGCGCGCCGCCGGGGTGAACCTGCGCGCGGTCCTGTCGGTCAGCGGCTACGACACCCAGCTCCTGCACGACTCGGGCGGCGCGCTCGCCGGCGTGACCGTCCCGGTGTTCTACCGCCCGTTCGAGGCCGGCGGCCCGGCGATCGAGCAGTACCGCACGGCGATGGCGCGCTACGCCCCGCAGGTCCCCAACCCGCAGCAGGAACTGGCGATGATCGCCTACATCGACACCGACCTGTTCCTGCGCGGGCTGACCGAGGCCGGCACGTGCCCGACCCGCGAGGGCTTCGTCACCGCTCTGAACGCGGTGCACAACTACAACGCCGGCGGGCTCATCCAGCCGATGGACCTGGCCCGCGACCGAGGCCAACAGACGACCTGCTGGTCGTTCGTCCAGGCGAACCGGGCCGGGGACGCCTTCACCGTCGTCCGTGAGAACCTCTGCGGCCACGAGCTGCCCGCCGCCACCGGCTCCTGACACCGACCGGCCCGCACCCGCCCTCGCGCTACGGCGACGAGCTGGCGGCGGTCTGTGCGGCTGCGGCGTCGTGGCGGGCACGCAGGGCGGGGCGGGTGAGCTTGCCGGCGGCGTTGAGCGGCAGCGCGTCGACGACGTACCAGTAGGCGGGCACCTTGAACCCGACCAGCCGGTCGCGCACGAAGCTGCGCAGCTCGGCGGCGGGCGGCGGGCGGTCGGGATCGGCGGGGACGATGAAGGCGGCCAGCGTCTCCCCCAGCCGGGCATCGGGCACCCCGACGATCCCGGCGTCGGCCACCCCGGGATGCTCGACGAGCGTGTGCTCGATCTCCAGCGGGTACACGTTCTCCCCGCCGCGCACGATCATGTCGTTGCGCCGACCGACGAGGTGCAGGTAGCCGTCGTCGTCGAGGAAACCGAGGTCGCCGCTGTGCAGCCAGCCGTCGGCGGCGTGCACGCTCAGGTGCGCCGCGGCGGCGAGCACCTCGCCGACGCCGGCGTCGTCCGGGTCGTCGATGCGCAGCCGCAGTCCGGGCACGGGCCACCCGACGGTGGTGAGCAGGTCGGGGGCGCCCGCCGCGGCCCGGTCGTGGTCGGCGGGGGTCAGGCAGGTCAGCGGGCTGCCCTCGGTCTGACCGAACAGGTTGACCAGTCGACGGCCTGCACCCGGCGCAGCGTCTCGGGGCTGATCGGCGAAGCACCGTAGATCAGGGTGCGCAGCGGCACCGCGTCGAGGGTCCCCTCGGCCAGCAGCATCTCGATCATCGTCGGGACGAGCTAGCAGTGCGTGGCGCCCTGCTCCCGCAGGCCGGCCCACCACCGGTGGCTGAAGCGCGCCGTCGGCAGCACGGTCGCGCCGACCGTCACCGCGACGAGCGTGTTGCCGAGCCCGCCGATGTGGTGCAGCGGCGAGCCGGTGGCGTCGCGGCTGTCCGGGCCGAGATCGAGCAGGCCGGACAGCAGCTCGGTGCGCGCGGCGAGCACCTCCTGGGTGACGGGCACCCGCTTGGCCGCCCCGGTGGTACCCGAGGTGTGCAGGTACAGCGCGACCGGTCCGCCCGGCCAGGGCGGCGGCCTCGGCCGCGACGGCGGCCCAGGCGGGTTCGGCGAGCAGGACACCGGTGCCGCCGGCGCGCACCGGGCCGGCGAGTTCGGCGGCGGTCAGCCACGGGCCGAGCGGGGCCACCGGATGGTCGGCCGCCGCCCCGCCGAGCAGCAGCGCCAGCGCGTCGGGGTTGCTGGTGAGCAGCGCCGGCACCGGTGTGCCCGCCGGCACGCCGAGCTCGGTGAGGAACTCGGCGGCATACGTCGCCCGCCCGGCGGTGCTCGGCGCCGCTGACCGGACCGTCGGCGTCGAGCACCGCCGGGCGGGCGCTGCCCGCGTGCACCGCAAGCACGCGCTCCAGCCAGCCCGCGCCGGCAGCGGCAGCGGCCGGGCCAGGCACCGACGTAGCCGACGGTCTTGGCCTCGGTGTAGGAGGCGAAGCCCTCCAGGCCGCCCTGCCGGCCAAGACCGCTCATCTTGTACCCCCCGTACGGGCCGTCGGAGCCGTAGAACATCCCGCCGTTGACGTTGATGCTGCCGGTGCGGATGCGCCGGGCGACGCCCAGCCCCCGCTCGACCGACGCCGAGTACACCCCGCCGGACAGGCCGTACGGGCTGTCGTTGGCGATGCGCACCGCGTCAGCCTCGTCGTCGAACGGGATCGCGCACACCACCGGCCCGAAGATCTCCTCCCGGGCGACGGTCATCGTGTTGTCCACGTCGGCGAGCAGCGGCGGCTGCACGTAGTAGCCGCGCGGCAGGTGCTCGGGGCGCCCACCGCCGACGACGACCCGGGCCCCCTGCGCCCGGCCGGCCTCGATGTAGCCGAGGACCCGCTCGCGCTGGCGGGCGTTGATGAGCGGCCCGGCGAGGTTCGCCGGATCGGTCGGGTCGCCGTAGGGCAGGGCGCCGATCACCCCGCCGAGGATCTCCACGCCCTCGGCGTAGCGGTCGCGGGGCAGCAGCACCCGGGTGAGCAGCGCGCAGCCCTGCCCGGCGTGCAGGCAGGCGCCGAAGCCGGCCAGCGGCAGCACCGCGGCGAGGTCGGCGTCGTCGAGGACGATCATCGCCGACTTGCCGCCGAGCTCGAGCAGGGTACGCTTCATCGTCGCCGCGGACTTCTCCACGACGAGCCGGCCCACCGGCGTCGATCCGGTGAACGACACCATGTCGACCCGCGGGTCGACGAGGAGCTGGCCGGCGACGGCGTTGTCCGAGCAGGGCACCACGTTAACAACGCCCGGCGGGATGTCGGTCTGCTCGGCGATGAGCCGGCCGATGCGGGTGGCGTTCCACGGCGTGTCCGGCGCGGGCTTGAGCACGACCGTGTTCCCGGTCGCCAGCGCCGGGCCCAGCTTGTTGATCGTGACCTCGAACGGGAAGTTCCACGGCACGATCGCCGCGACCACTCCGACCGGCTCCTGCCAGACGGCCCGGTGGCTAGGGCCGAAGAGCTGGGTGTCCGGCAGGGACCGCTCCCAGGGGAAGCTGTCCATCAGCTCCAGCGGGGCGCGCAGCCCGTCGGCCAGCGGCCAGTCGAGCTGGGCGATGCCGGTGACGGCGACGGGCGCGCCGGCCTCGGCGACGAGCTCGGCGCGCAGCGCCTCCCGCTCGCCCTCCAGCGCCTGCTGGAGCTGCGCCAGGCAGCGGCGGCGCAGCTCCCGGTCGGTCGACCAGGCCGACTCGTCGAAGGCACGGCGCGCCGCGGCGATCGCCCGGTCCAGGTCGGCCGCGGCGGCGTCGCTGGTCTGGCCCAGCACCTGCTCGGTGGCCGGGTTGATGTTGTCGTAGACGGCGCCGCCGGTGGCCTCGACCAGCTCGCCGTCGATGAGCATCCGGGCCTCGCCGACTGCGGTGGCCGTGGCGGGGGCGGGGGTCGCGGTGGGGGTCGTACTCGTCACGGGTCCTCCTTCGTACGCCGCCTCCACCACGTCGGGGGCGGTGATCCGGCCGGGTGAGCTGGCTGCTGGTCCTAGCGCCGGACGTCCATGCCGGCGTCGACCTTGAGCAGGCTGCCGGTGAAGGAGCGGGCCGCCGACGAGATGAGGAACAGGATGGCCTGGCTGACGTCGCCGGGCTCGATGATGGGAAGGTCGGGCAGCATCGTCTGCATCGCGTTGACGAGGTTGGGGTTCGCCTCGATCACACCGAACAGCGCCGGGTTCTCGGTGACCATCGGGGTGGCGCAGTTCGTCGGCGCCACCGCGTTGACCCGGATGCGGTGCGGGGCCAGCCAGTTCGCATACGAGCGGACCAGCGCGATGACGGCGTTCTTGGCCATCCCGTAGGCGTCGGACCCGCCGCGGCCGTCGGTGAGCGGCAGCAGCGCCGCCATGGAGCTGGTGGCGACGAGGTTGCCGCCCTCGCCGCGGTCGATCAGGTGCGGGATCGCGACCTGGAAGGTGTTCCACACGCCGATCTGCATGATGTCGATGCCGAGGCGCAGCGCCTCGTCGGCATCACGCTCGGCGCTGTTGCTGAGGATGACCCCGGCGTTGGCGAGGACGGTGTCGATGTGGCCGAACCGCTCGACCCCGGCGTCGAAAGCGGCCTGCAGCGCGGCCCGGTCACGCACGTCGGCCTCGGCGGTAAGCATCTGCCCGCCGGCCTTCTCCACCAGCCGGGCCGTCTCGGCCAGGTCGTCGGCGGTGCCCAGCTTGTAGGGCATGGCTTCGAGGTCGCGACAGATGTCGACGCCGACGATGTTCGCCCCCTGCTCGGCGAACGTCACCGCGTGCGAGCGGCCCTGTCCGCGCGCCGCTACGGTGATGAATACGACCCGGTCGTCCAGCAAGCCCATGGATGCTCTCTTCTCACGTCTGTCGACCGCGGACCGCCGGCCCGCTTGTGAGCCACCACACTAGTAAGACACCTGTCATTCTGGAACCCCGGGGTGGGCCTCGATCGCCACCTGCCGCCACGGACACCCCTCCACCTGGCGGAACATCTCTCCGCCTACACTCGTTGCACACGCAACGCGATGCCGGAATCACCGTCCGGGAACCGCTCGTCGCGACGAGGCCCGAGGGAGGCCGGGTTGCCGATGCCCGATCCGCTTCCCACGCTCCGCCCGCGCGAGGACGCCGCGGACGCCGACTCCCTCGGCGGGGGCGCGTGGCTGCCGCGGCATCGGCGCGCCCCGTATCCGGCCAGCCAGGCGATCGGCGCGGAGGGCGCCCGCGCCTGCCAGGAGATCATCACCGCGGCGCGGCGGCTGTTCACCGAACGCGGCTACCACGCCACGAGCGTCCAGGCGGTGGCCGAGGCCACCGGCCGTTCCGACGCCGCCTTCTACCAGTACTTCCGCGGCAAGCTGGAGGTCTTCCGGATCTTCTTCGAGGAGCTCGGCGCCGACCTGGTCGACCACTTCCAGCGGCTGCCGGTGCTCACCGCGGGACCGGCGGGGTTCGCGGTGTTCCGGGCCTGGCTGGGCGAGCTCGGCGCCGTGCTGCGCCGGCACTCACCGGTGTTCGCGGAATGGCCGCTGCCCGCCGCGGAGTCCTCCGTCGTCGACGACCCGTCCGAGGAGTACCTGCAGGTGCTCGCCGCGAGCCTGCCGCCGCGGCTGGCGCGTGCCGACACCAGCGGGGTGGACACCCGCGCGCTGTCCGTCGCCCTGATCTGCATCGTGGAGTGGACACACATCGTCTCCGACGCCCGCGGCACGATCGCGCGGCGCCCCGACGAGGACGAGGCGTTGCACGACGCTCTCGCCGGCATGATCCACCATGCGTTCTTCCCCACCCCCGAACTGACCCCGCCCTCCCCCGCCCCGCGCTCCCCCGCCGGCTCCGTCACCCGCCCGGATCTCGCCGCGCTGGCCTGCACCGCCGGGCCGCTGCCGCCGGGCCTGCGCAGGTCCGTGACCGGTCGGGGGCGCTCCACCGTGGAGACGATCGCCGAGGCGGCGGTCGCGGCCTTCGAGCACCGCGGGCTCGCCGGCACCAGCGTCAACGACATCATCGCCCGCTCCGGCGTCGCGCACGGAACCTTCTACCGCTACTGGGCGGACCGCACGGCCATCTTCACGACCCTGGCGCACCGCGCCGCGGTGCGCCTCTGCGACCACTTCGACGCGCTGCTCGCCGTGGGCACCGTCGACGAGCTGGCGCGATGGCTCGACGACTGGCTGCGCATCGTCGAGCGGCACGGCACCGTGTTCCACGTCTGGACCTGCGAGATCCTCGACAACCCGCCGCTGTGGCCGCTGGCCCGCGCGGTGCGCATCCACCTCGAGGACGTCGCCGCCCGGCTGCCGCCCCGCTGGCCGACTGCGACGACACCGGCCACCACGACGATCGTGTTGTGGACGGTGCTCACCGAGTTCCCCTACAACGCCTGGCTGCGCCATCCGGTGCTCACCCGCGAGCAGGTACTGCACTGCCTGACCCTGCTGATGGCCCGCGGTGTCCTCGGCCTGCGGGACGCGACGGTCACCGGCGGACGGGCGGGATCCACCTGCTCTGGCTCGTCCGCCACCGCACACCCCGGGACCGGTGGATCACCCGAGTGATCCACGAGCATCGGGTCCTGACCATCCACCAGATCACCCGGCTCGGCTGGACGTCGCCAGAGCGGCGGTCCTCGCGCACGAGGACGGCTTGGACCCGAAAAAGATCGGCTACCAGCATGACCTGGCCAGGGGATCGCCCACTCCCTGCACCTCGCCCATCGCGTCGCAGTCAACGAGATGTTCACCTGACTAGGCCGCGTATGCGGTTGCGATCAGGCCGGTTTGTCGGACGATCCTTCGATCGGCTCCCGGACTGCCCGTCCGACCAGCGGTTCCGCGATGTTTCCAGGTCACGCAGGATTCACCAGGAAAGATATTGGGAGGCGGCTGGCGGTCGCGCCGTACGGTCTGGGAGAATATGACTGGATCCAACCGGTCGCACCTTGTATCGGTGTGCCCATATCACCCGGATCCGTCGTGTTCCAGTTTTTCGGGTCGTCAGTGAGCCTTTCCTGGTAACGTTTTGTCGCTTTGCGTGACATCAATGTGGTGTTGG
>NZ_CADCWT010000135.1 GCF_902806485.1 Candidatus Frankia alpina
CCGCACGAACGTCCGCGTGGGGTTCTCGGGCTGCGAGTCCCAGCGGCACCCATCGCCGTCGGAGGGCCACTCGACGGTGTCGAACCAGCCCGCGCCCTGGAAACGCGGATAGCCAGGAATCCCACCGGCCTTCACGCGGCGGAAGAACCCGGCGAACGCCCTCTCCAACCGGCGCAACGTGGCCTGCTGCGAGGAGAACGACCACCGAGCCTGATCAGGATCATCCGCCCGGATGTCCTTCACCTGAGCCGACTGATCACCGTAACGGACCCGGGTCTTCGACGGGTGCCGGTAGGCGTCACGCCGCTCCTGCAACGCCGCGTTGCACAGAGCGCGATGATCATCGAGCATCTCGCCGAACGCGATCACCTGCCCGGCGGTCGGGCGCAGCGGGAACGTGTACGCACACCGCACCGGACCACCCCCTACGCCACGGCCACTCGTTCCGCGCGTCGATATACCGTCGCACAGTCTCAACAGCCACGGCACCGACGGTGGCAACGAAGCACGACCGGGACCGCAGATGCGCGAACTCGCCGCGCAGCACGTGGGACGTGAAACCCTTCACCTGGTTGACGATGCACGACGGGGAATGCTCCGGGTGAGCTTGGACGAACAGGTGAACATGGTCCAGTTCGATCTCCAACACGACAACCGGCCAGTCGTGCTCGGCGCACTCGGCCCGGACCGGCTCGTCGCAGCGGTCCCGGACGGCGCCGGTCAGGACCGGGCAGCGGTACTTCGGGCACCACACGACGTGATAGCCAAGGTCGCAGGCGCCGCCCACGCCGACCATCACCCGGCGGAACATCCTTCCGAAAATACCGGCACGGCCGGTCCAACCGGTGCGGGTCCCTACCAGATTCCCTGCCGTCTGACGGCGCCAGTCCCCTCCGGAGGTCCTTGATGGCAGGCGAGTCTCCGGGCAACCCGGGTCCGGCCGGGGCGGTGGCCCTCGTCGGAGGGCGCTACCGGCTCGACGGCGTCCTCGGGCAGGGCGGTTTCGGTGTCGTGCACCGAGCCACCGACGAGCTGCTCCAGCGGGTCGTCGCGGTCAAAGAGGTCCGGCTACCGATCACCGAGAGTGGCCTGGAGCGTGACCGAGCGCGGGAACGGGTGCTGCGCGAGGCGCGCGCCGCCGGGCGGTTGCACCATCCGGGAGCGGTTGCCGTACTCGACGTCATCGACGACGGCGACCTGCCCTGGATCGTCATGGAATACGTCGAGGGACACGCACTGTCCCGGATCATCGCGGACCTCGGCGCCCGGCCGGTCGACGAAACCTGTCGCATCGGCATCAGTCTGGCCTACGCGCTGGAGGCGGCGCACCGCCTCGGCATCGTCCACCGAGACGTCAAGCCGAGCAATGTGCTGATCACCTCCGACGGCCGGGCCCGGCTCACGGACTTCGGCATCGCGGTCAGCCACGGCGATGCCCGGCTCACCAGCACCGGGATGGTGCTCGGGTCGCCGGCCTACCTACCGCCCGAGCGGGCCCGCGGAGACGCCGGCAGCGCCGCCGGTGACCGGTGGGGCCTGGGCGCCACGCTGTTCACCACGGTCGAAGGCTGCCCGCCCTTCGCCGGCGGTGACCCGATCTCGGTGCTTGCCGCGCTCATGCAGGGCCGGCGCCAGCCCTTCCGCCGAGCCGGTCCGCTGGCGCCGGTGATCGACGATCTGATGGCGCCGCACGACCTGAGCCGTCCCCCGCTTTCCACGGTGCGCAAGCGGCTGCGCGAGATCCTGGAACGCGGCGGCGAGCGCCGCTCGTCACGGTCGGGCCGGCCGGCCCGGCCGCGCCCACCGGCCCGCACTTCCCCCGACGCCCCGCCTTCACCCTCGGAAATCGGCGCCACGCCCTCGCCAGCACCCACGGTCCCCACGGCTCAACCTCCCGCGGCCACAGCCACAGTCGCCCCGCCCGCGCCCTCCACCATGACGGTGTCCTCCACCATGACGGTGTCCTCCACCGTGACAGAGCCCCACGCCGCGACGGTGACCGCCGCGGCAGCGGCGGACGCTCCGGATGCGCTGCCGGCGCTGCCCCAGCGGTCCGGCGGCACTGGCCGGGTCGACCCCCGCAGTCCCGCCGACGAGGTCGATGGACTCCGTCCCGGGACCATCTCTCACAGTGCTGACGATCCGCGCCTCCGGGACGATCCTGCTGGTCCGGGTCGTTCTCCCGGTGGGGAGGTTCCCCGCGGCCCGGTTGAGCCGGGTGGCGGCGCCAATTCGCGCGGCCACGGTTCGCGGCAGCCGGCCGACAAGCCTTTTGGCGATGACGGATCCCGCCCGCACGGCGAGGGCACCGATCTCCCTCGAGAGCAAGCTCCGGCGGAAAAAGAACATAGTGCTGACAATGAAAGTTATACGTCCGAACAACGCGGTGGGGCCGAAAATCGGCAGGACGAGATCGCTGGGACGCGGGCCACGAAACGCCGCGATGCCGGAGAATCCATCGTTCCCGCCCCGACGACCCCGAGATCCTCGGCCGGCGCTTCCGACCTCGGCTATTCCGAACTGACGGCCGCGACATCGGCGCCCCAGACGCCGGCGACCGGCGTACCGACGGTCTCCCCGCCGGCAGGCGCTGAATCGACCGCCGGGCTGCTCTACGCGCCCGCAAGCGGCACCGCCGGCAAGCACATCGCCGGCGCGGACGGGGTTCCCACCGAGACCGGGACGGACGAGACCCGGACGGACGAGGTCAAGGCAGCAGGGCCTGAGCCCGACGCCGCTCCCTCGAGCACCGCCGGCGCAGGACCGTCTAGTGCTGTCGGGCCGGTACCAGCGTCCAGACCGGCCCGGATCCACCCACCAGCGACGGCCGCCCCGATGCCGTCGATCGACTTGCCGCCGGGGCCCGCGGCGGACGAATCGCCAGCGCCTGTGCGCGCACAGGCAGTACGGACCCGCCTGACCAGTCCCCTGGAGCGCATGCGCTCGATGGACCGGATGCGGGCACTCGGGGGCATCCCGGCGCGGGCGCGGCTGGCTGGCCGCGGCGCAGCTGACGGCCCGCTCCCGACCACCCCCGGCCTCGGCCAGGCGGCCTCAACGGCATCCGACAACACGGCCACCGCCGGCCCGGCCACCGGGAACGGCGGCACAGGGCGGGCGGCTTCGGCACCGACCGCACCCGTCGGGGCGGCGCGGCGCGGCCGGTTCGGCCAGCCGTGGAGCCGACCGCGCGCCCAGCCCGCCGCTGCGATCGGACCAACGGGGACGGCCGGCGCCGCCTCCAACCTGCACCGACGCCGCCTCGTCGCGGTGTCCGCACTCGCCGTGCTGGCCGCGGCGGCCATCATCGTGGTCCTGGTCCTGATCAGCGGCAGGGAGGGCTCGGGGCCCGCCGACGTCGCTGTCGGGCGCGGTGGGGTCGGTGTACCGGCGGAATCGATCGGCCCGGACTCCGGCAACGCCGCCGGGACGAACAGGGCCCAGGGGGCCGCGGCGAGCGACGCGCCCATCCGCCCCGCCGACGTGCCGGTCGGGGCCGCCGATCCGGTGGCCCGGGGCACCACCCCGGTCACCGCATCTCCGGGCTGGGTCTCCTACGTGGATCCCGATGCCGGCTGGTCGGTGGCCTATCCGTCGACCTGGCAGCGCCGGCAGGGGCCCGGCGGCCCCGGCAACGTCGATTTCGTGGACCCGGCTACCGGGGCGTTCCTTCGGGTCGGTAGCGTCAGTCAGGCAAACACCTCCGCGATCGGCGACTGGCAACGCAACGAAGCCGGTTTTGTCCGGAGTGTGCAGGACTATCGGCGCGTACGGTTGGCTCCCAGCGACGGCGGGGATGGCACCGAGCAGGCCGACTGGGAGTTCGGGTACCGCAGGTCGGACGGGGTCATGGTGCATGTGCTCAACCGGGGCGTGGTTCGCAACGGCCACGGATATGCCCTCTACTGGCATACCCGGGAGGATCTGTGGTTGCAGGATCAAGCATTGATGCACCAACTCTTCGGCCCCTTCCGGCCCGGTCCGTGATGGCGGCTTTCGTCGGGTTTCCGACTCTCGCGGCGGCCGGAAACCCGCCGACTGTCGAGCGCGCGGATCCGTCCGTCTGTCAGACTTGACACGATGGCCAAATCGGCAAGCGTGCCCCCGGACACCTCTCGGCACAGCACGCCTCATTACGTAGCTCAGCGCTACCGTCTCGACACGCCCATTGGGCGTGGTGGAGCCGGTGTCGTCTGGCGGGGTGAGGACGAACTACTCCAGCGGCCGGTCGCCATCAAAGAGATCCTCGTCCCGATGGCCGGGGCGCAGAACGAGCGCGACGCGATCCGGGCGCGGGTGCTGCGGGAGGCCCGCGCGCTGGCCCGGCTACACAGCCCGGCCATCGTCTCCGTGTACGACGTGGTCGAGGAGCACCAGCGGCACTGGATCATCATGGAGCTCGTCGACGCGGACAGCCTCGGCGACGTGATCCGTACCCACGGCCCACTGCCGTTCGACCAGGTCGCGGCGATCGGGCTGGCGCTGACCGACGCGCTCGCCGCAGCGCATTCCGCTGGCGTGCTGCACCGCGACGTCAAACCCGGCAACGTCCTGCTCGGCCGGGATGGCCGGGTCCGGCTCACCGACTTCGGCATCGCCGCGACCGAGGGTGACGTGACCCTGACAGGGACCGGCGCGCTCGTCGGCTCCCCCGCTTACATCGCGCCCGAGCGGGTCCGGGGCTCCTCGGGCAGCCCCGCGAGCGACCTGTGGGGCCTGGGCGCGACGCTGTACTCGGCGGTCGAGGGCCAGCCCCCCTTCGAGGGCCCGGAGACCTACGCGGTGCTGACCGCCGTGGTCGAGGGTCGCCGCCGCGCCTTCCGACTGGCGGGGCCCCTGCGTAACCTGCTCAGCGACCTGATGGATCGCCCGGCGGAGGAACGCCCTGACGTCACGGAGATCCGTCGCCGGCTAATTCCCGTCGCCCGCAACGCCAACCCGGTGCCGGCGTCGGTCATGCACGCGCGTCCCCGGTCCGAGGACGACGACGAGGGTGCGAGCGCCGCCGACGTCGGTCTGGAGAACCTCGACGAGCCGGCGGCCCCGGCGCCGGCGGCCCCGATCACCGGCACCGGCCCACGTACCGCTGGTGTCCCGGCCCCGCTCGTCGGCGGACCCACTCAGTCGCGCGGGCCAGCCGAGTCCGGCGAGGCCGAGATCACCGCGGATCCGGTGCTGGGAGCCCTGGACGAGACCGCCATCTCACCCGCCACCGGCGGGGGCCCCCGGCCGGCCCGGTACGAACCGTCCCGGCCTGCCGCACCGCACCTCACTCGACCCCAGGTCGATCACGATGCCCACACCAGGATCGGGCCGCCGGCCCAGGCGACGGGGCCGACGCAGGGTGGGACGGACGACGAGACCCGCATCGGCATCGTCCCCGTCGTGGCATCGACGGCAAGCCTCGGGCTGTTCGACGACGATCACGCCGCCGGGCTCGTCCCGCTCGACGAGGCCCGCCGACGCTCTGAGGCGGCGCACCAAGGCGGGCCCGGCGGCCAGAGCCGGGGACCCGACGATCCCACGGGGCGTCGGCGACGGACCATCGCGATCGCGGCCGGCGCGGCCACCGTCCTGGCCGGCGCAGCGATCGCCTTGGCCGTGGGCCTGTCCGGGGGCGGCTCGCCGACCGGACCGACCGACGTGACGGGGCCGAAGACGACCACCCCGCCTGCCACCGCGGCGACCACCCCGCCACCGACGACGACGCCGCCCTCCACCGCCCCGGCGGTGGTGACCCCCCAGACGCCGAACCGTGGCAGCAGCCGCCGCTCGCGGTCGGCGATGCCCTCGGCGCTCGAGCCCACACCGAGCCCACAGGAGACGACCCCGGTGGAAACGCCGTTGCCGTCACTGACGCAGACACCGCCGGTGACGCCGCCGCCGACCAAACCGGCACCGACGACTCCCTCGACGACACCGCCCGTCAAGACACCGCCCGTCAAAACGCCGCCGCCCACCGTCCCGGCACCGACGCCGACAGCGGGCCCCCGGCCCGGCCCCCGCGTAGTGACGGCGGCGGCCGGGCCGGGCCCGCTGTGGCATAGCTCACCCGCTGGCGACGGACCCGGACCCGCCGCTGACCAGGCCCGGCACTAGCATCGGCCGAAGGCACGCGGGGTCCCCCCGGTGATGCACCGGGGCTTCACGGCGCCGCCAGCGTAGCTGAAATGATCTTTTCTGGCCGAGCGGCTGGCCGATCCGGAGGAGCTTTCATTGCCGAAGGCACCAGCGGGCACGCTGTACCGCGGGCGAGAGGGGATGTGGTCCTGGGTCGCCCACCGGATCACCGGCGTCCTGCTCTTCTTCTTCCTGTTCGCGCACGTGCTCGACACGGCTCTCGTCCGGGTCTCGCCCTCGTCGTACAACGAGGTGATCGAGGTCTACAAGAGCCCGATCGTGAACCTGCTCGAGGTCGGCCTGGTGGCCGCCGTGCTGTTCCACGCGCTCAACGGCATCCGGATCATCCTGATCGACTTCTGGGAGTCCGGGCCCAAGTACCAGAAGCAGATGCTGTATATCGAACTTGTGCTGTTTGTGGTGCTGCTCGTCCCCGCGGCCTACCGGATGCTGCTGCACACCGCCGAGACGCTGTTCGGGAGCGCGGCCTGATGGCGACGACGGCGGCGGCGCCGGCCGATCGAGGCGCACCGGAGCTCGTCGCCCCGCGCTCGCCGCAACAGCGGACCAAGCCGGGCGCGGCGAAGGTACGCAGCAACTTCGAGCTCTACGCCTGGGTGTTCATGCGGATCAGCGGCCTGCTGCTGTTCTTCCTGGTACTCGGCCACCTGTTCATCATGAACATTCTCGACGGCGGCGTGCAGCGGGTGAACTTCGGTTTCGTCGCGGGCCGCTGGGCATCGCCCTTCTGGCGCATGTGGGACCTGGTCATGCTGCTGCTCGCCGAGCTGCACGGCACCAACGGTCTGCGCACCGTGATCAACGACTACGCCGAACGGGCACAGACCCGGTTCTGGCTGAAGATGCTGCTCTACACCTCGGCGTTCCTGGTCGTCACCCTCGGCACGCTGGTCATCTTCACCTTCGACCCCGATCTGTGACCCTGGACCTGTGAGGAGGTAGGCGTGCAGATCCACAGGTACGACGCGGTCATCGTCGGCGCGGGCGGCGCCGGCATGCGCGCCGCCCTCGAGGCGGGGCAGCGCTGCCGGACCGCCGTTCTCACCAAGCTCTACCCGACCCGGTCGCACACCGGCGCGGCCCAGGGCGGCATGTCCGCCGCGCTGGCCAACGTCGAGGAGGACAACTGGGAGTGGCACACCTTCGACACGATCAAGGGCGGCGACTACCTGGTCGACCAGGACGCCGCCGAGATCATGGCGAAGGAGGCCATCGACGCCGTCCTCGACCTGGAGAAGATGGGGCTGCCGTTCAACCGCACCCCGGAAGGCCGGATCGACCAGCGCCGCTTCGGCGGCCACACCCGCGACCATGGCAAGGCGCCGGTCCGCCGGTCCTGCTACGCGGCGGACCGCACCGGCCACATGATCCTTCAGACGCTGTACCAGCAGTGCGTCCGGCATGACATCGAGTTCTACAACGAGTTCTACGTCCTCGACCTGCTGCTGCACGAGGGTGCGGCGGCCGGTGTGGTCGCCTATGAACTGAAGACCGGCGAGATCCACGTCTTCCAGGCCAAGTCGGTCGTCTTCGCCACCGGCGGGTTCGGCAAGGTGTTCAAGGTCACGTCGAATGCGCACACGCTTACCGGCGACGGCATGGGTCTGGCATTTCGCCGCGGCATTCCGCTGGAGGACATGGAGTTCTTCCAGTTCCACCCGACGGGCATCTGGAAGATGGGCATTCTGCTCACCGAGGGCGCCCGCGGCGAGGGCGGGATCCTGCGCAACCGCGACGGCGAACGGTTCATGGAGCGCTACGCGCCGACCATCAAGGACCTCGCCCCCCGCGACATGGTGGCCCGGGCCATCTACACCGAGATCCGCGCCGGTCGCGGCTGCGGCCCCGACGCCGACCACGTGTATCTCGACCTCACCCATCTGCCGCCCGAGCAGCTCGACGCGAAGCTGCCGGACATCACCGAGTTCGCCCGCACCTACCTCGGGATCGAGCCGTACGACGACCCGATCCCGATCCAGCCGACAGCGCACTACGCGATGGGCGGCATCCCGACGAACATCGACGCGCAGGTCCTCGCGGACAACGACACCGTCGTCCCCGGCCTGTACGCCGCCGGCGAGGTGGCGTGCGTGTCCGTGCACGGCGCGAACCGCCTGGGGACGAACTCGCTGCTCGACATCAACGTGTTTGGCCGGCGCGCCGGCATCGCCGCCGCCGAGTACGCGAACGCCACCGCGAGCCACGTCGACCTGCCGGCGAATCCGGCGTCGTTCGTCGACGACATGCTGGGCCGGTTGCGCGGGGGTGCCGGCACGCAGAACGCGGCCGCGATCCGCGCCGAGCTGCAGGAGTCGATGGACGTCAACGCCTCGGTGTACCGCACCGAGGCGACGCTCAAGCAGGCGCTCAGCGACATCGCCGCGTTGAAGGTCCGCTACCAGCAGGTCGGCGTGTCCGACCGGGGGCGCCGCTACAACACCGAGCTGCTGGAGGCGGTCGAGCTCGGCTTCCTGCTCGACCTCGCCGAGGTCCTCGTGGTGGGGGCGCTGGCCCGCAACGAGTCCCGCGGTGGCCACTCGCGGGAGGACTACCCGAACCGGGACGACGTCAACTTCATGCGTCACACGATGGCCTACCGGTCGGGACCGCCGACGGCCGCTTCGCCCGAGACGGACATTCGGCTGGACTACAAGCCGGTCGTCGTCACCCGCTACGAGCCGATGGAGCGCAAGTACTGATGACCGTCGTCGACTCCCGGCCCGCCGCGGCCCCGGGCCCGGCCGCGACCGGACCGGCGCCCGTGACCGTCACGCTCAAGATCCGCCGCTTCGACCCGGAGTTCACCGACGAGGCACACTGGGAGAGCTACCAGGTGCCGTTCGATCCCAGCGATCGCCTGCTCGACGCGATCATATGGGTGAAGTGGAACGTCGACGGCTCGCTGGCGTTGCGCCGTTCCTGCGCCCACGGTGTGTGCGGGTCGGACGCGATGCGGGTGAACGGCGTCAACCGGCTCGCCTGCAAGGTGCTCGTGAAGGATCTCGGGTCTGAGATCACCATCGAGCCCATCAAGGGCCTGCCGGTCGAGAAGGACCTCATCGTCGACATGGAGCCGTTCTTCGACGCGTTCCGGGCGGTGAAGCCCTACCTCATCACGGACGACCACGAGCCAACCCGGGAGCGGCTGCAGTCCGCCGAGGACCGGGCCCGCTTCGACGACACCACCAAGTGCATCATGTGCGCGGCCTGCACGACCTCGTGCCCGGTGTTCTGGAACGACGGGGACTACTTCGGGCCGCAGGCAATCGTCGCCGCCCACCGCTTCATCTTCGACAGCCGCGACGCCGGCGCCGACGAGCGGCTGGAGATCCTCAACGAGCGCGAGGGTGTCTGGCGCTGCCGGACCACGTTCAACTGCACGAACGCCTGTCCGCGTGGTATCCAGGTCACCAAGGCGATCCAGGAGGTCAAGCGCGCCCTGCTGTTCCGCCGCCTCTGATCCGTCGGGACCGACGCATTCAGGAATTCCGGTACGCCGATCTCCGGTCCTACTGTCACTCCGCGCGGCGCATCCAGCCGTGTCCGGCGACGCGCCACGGCACTGGCCGCCGAGGGCGGGGGTGGTCAGGTGGTGTCGACGGCGAGTGCGAACGGCAGCACCGCGGGCGCGCCGGCCTTGCGAAGCAGGCGGGCGGCCACCGTCATCGTCCAGCCGGTGACGACCCGGTCGTCGACGAGCAGGATCGGACCGTCGACCGCGCCGAGTGCGCGGTGCAGGCCCGGCGGGACGGCGAACGCCTCCCACAGGCCGGCGAGCCGGTGGGCGCTGTTGTGAACCTGTCCGGCGTGCGGACCGCCGCCGACCCGATCAAGCTGACCCAGCAGCGGCAGGCGGCCGATGGTCGCGATGTGTTCGGCGAGGCTGGACACCAGCAGGGGCCGGCTGCGCGAGGCGATCGCGACGACCGCGGCCGGGCGACGTTCCCAGTTCCAGTGGGCGAGCGTGCCCACGACCGCCTCCACCAGGTCTGTGGGCAGCGGGCCGTCCGCCGCGTTCTCGCCCCCGGCGTCGCCCCCGGGGCGGGGGCTGGGGCGGGGACCCGGATCGGAGCCGGGCGTGGGCCCTGCGGCGAACATCGGCCGCAGGCGGTTGCCCCAGCCGATGTCACCGAGCCGCGCCACCACCCGTCCGGGTTCGGCGCCGGCCGCCGGCGGGATGCGGCCGGACAGGCTGATGCCCAGCCGGTTCATGCCCGTCGGCCATATCCGGCGCGGCTCGATGGCGACCCCCGGGCGCATCAGCTCCTCGCGGGCCCGGGTGCTGGCGGACATCGAGACGGCTGATGGCCACGCGCGACCGGTGCACCGGTCGCACCGCCCGCAGGGGGCGGCCTGGGGATCGTCGAGCTGGCGGCGCAGGAACTCCATCCGGCAACCGGGGGTGGCGATGTAGTCGAGCATCGCCTGTTGCTCGGCGGCCCGCGCGGCGGCGACCCGCCGGTAGCGCGGCTCGTCGTAGGACCATTGCGCTCCGGTCGCCGTCCAACCACCCTTGACCCGGCGGACCGCGCCGTCGGTGTCGAGGACCTTCAGCATCTGGTCGAGCCGACTGGGGCCGAGGTCGACGGCTGCCAGCAGGGCCTGGGTGGACATCGGCCGGGCGGCGCCGGCGAGCACGCCGAGAACCGCGCGGACCACGCGCTCGGGCGGAAAGGAGGTGTCGGCGAAGTAGCGCCAGATGTCGCGGTCCTCCGCGGCCGGCAGAAGGACGACCTCCGCGGTCTCGACGGCCCGCCCGGCCCGCCCGATCTGCTGGTAGTAGGAGATCGGCGACGAGGGCGCCCCGACGTGCACGACGAAGCCCAGATCCGGCTTGTCGAAGCCCATCCCGAGCGCACTGGTGGCGACGAGCGCCTTGACCCGGTTCGCGAGCAGGTCCTCCTCGGCCGCGATACGTTCGGCCGCCTCGGTGCCACCGTGGTAGCAGGCGACCGGGTACCCCTCGCCGCGTAGGAAGGCGGTCAGCTCCTCCGCCGCCGCCTTGGTCAGCGTGTAGACGATCCCCGATCCGGGCAGCTCGCCCAGCCGATCGGCAAGCCAACCGAAGCGGTGCTCGGCCCGGGGCAGGGCGACGACGGCGAGCCGCAGACTCTCCCGGTCGAGCGACCCGCGCAGCACCAGGGTGCCCGACACCGCCACCGCATCGGGCCCCGCCCCGGATCCCGCACCGGCACCGGCACCGGCGTCGAGCTGCTCGCTGACGTCCTCGACCACCCGCTGGTTGGCGGTCGCGGTGGTGGCGAGGACCGGGACCTGCGGGCGCAGCCCGGCGATCAGGGTGCGCAGCCGGCGGTAGTCCGGGCGGAAGTCGTGCCCCCAGTCGGAGATGCAGTGTGCCTCGTCGACCACCAGCAGGCCGGTGGTGGCGACGAGCTCAGGCAGGTAGTCGTCGCGGAACGTCGGGTTGTTCAGCCGTTCCGGCCCGACGAGCAGCACGTCGAGTTCGCCTGCGCGCAACGCCGCGTAGACCTCGTCCCACTCGGTGACGTTGCCGGAGTGGATCTCACCCGCGCGGATCCCCAGCCGGGAGACGGCGGCCGCCTGGTTGCGGATGAGGGCCAGCAGCGGCGAGACGATCACCGTCGGGCCGGTGCGGCGGCCCAGGTCCGCCGAGCCGAGGCCGGCCTCGCCGCGCAGCAGGGCGGTGGCGAGGAAGTACACCGCCGACTTGCCCCAGCCGGTGCGCTGCACGAGCAGCACCCGCCGCCGCCGGGTGACCAGCGCGTCGATCGCCTGCCACTGGTCCTCCCGCAGCACCGCGCCCGGCCCGGCCAAGGTGCGCAGCAGCTCCTGCGCCCGCACCCGCAACGCCCCACCGCCCGCAGCCGGGGCGGACGCCTCCGCGTGGACCGTCCGGGGTACGACGGCCGCGCCAGCCGACTGCGGGCCGGCCGGCGCCATGGACCCGTCGGCCACCGGCTGCGCTGAGGTCGTCTCGTCTGCCGCCATACCGAGGTGTCTACCCGATGCCACCGACAGAGCCGGAACGGCCGAGGTCAGGCGTCCGCTCGTCCCCTGTGCCGTACCGGGCCGCCCGACCACGGAGCCGATCGCGAGAGACGCGACGGTCAGGACCAGATAGACCGCGAAAAACTGGTGTGGCCATCGCCCCAAGGACCATCATCCCAAAGTTCCGAGCGAAAGCACTGCTCAGGCGCTGAGCCTGAGCCGCGGTCCGGCGAAGGTCGGCATGATCTCACCGAAGGTCGTCTCCGGCCGATAGCGAGGACCTGCGGGCCTCTCGCTCTCGGAGCCGACGGCACCGAACTGCAAAGTCCACAACATCGACTCCACGGACGGCAACGTGACCACGACCGCGTCCGCCTCATCATCCACCTGCGCGGCCAGCCAGGAGATCGGATCCGAGGGCAGGGCGCAGACGTAGACGATCTCACCGGCTGAGTTCCGCGTCGCAGAACGTAGCTCCGCGGCCTGGCTGTCCACTCCGAGCGCCGCGCCCAGCCGCTCGGCGACCAGCTGCCGCTCCCATACTTGCGCATCCTGCGCAATCCGGATCACCACACCGCGCAGCTCCTGCTCGAGGTGGATCTGCATATCCAGGTCACGATCGCCGTCGAAGTACCAGGCCAGCGCGTCCGGAAGCGCGCTGCGCAGCTCGGCGGCCGTCGGCTCGGCGATCGCCAGTCCCGGGCACTGGGGTAACCAGGCCGACCAGGACACACCGTCGCGCCGAACGATCACGGAAACGGCTCTAGTCACCGTGGATCACCTCCAGCGCCTCCTCCACACTCAGCCCAACCTGCTTGACAAGTATCTGCCGGACGAGCCCGGGCCCGACAGTAGTCCGGTCATGGAAAGCGATCAGCAGTCGCGGGCGGCCGTCGCCTCGAGCCACCGGTGCGACGAGCCATCCTGCCGGGTCACGCGATACCCCAGCCGACCGAGTACCCGCAGAAGCTGGCGGGCCTTCAGCGAAGGGAACTCCCCGGTCACCGCATCGTGAAGATCGGGCCTGGCTCCGGGTGGCGCTCCCGTATGCGCGGACAGGTGACTCTTCTCATCGCATCCTCCACGTGTTGATCGAGATGACGGAGTCGACCATACGACGGAGCGCACGCAAAGTGGTCCGATGGATACGAAGAGAAACAATGTGGCCTACTTGGTACCGAGCGCCCGACCGGGCGGAATA
>NZ_CADCWT010000136.1 GCF_902806485.1 Candidatus Frankia alpina
CAACGGGGCCGATACTCCGCGTAGCAGATCGCAACCTAGAACGATCTTCCCGGGGCCCTGAGGCGGACCTGGTGTTAACAAAACTTGACGGTCGCCGTCCAGCCGCAACGTCGCAAGCGCCGGGCCGGAACCCGGTCGGGCCGGAACCGGTCGGGCCGAGGTCACCGCGGTGCCGCCCAGGCCGCCGGGCTGGTACCCAGCGGCGCGGGCGGCAAGACCCATCGCGGGGCGACCCCGGCGACGGTCGCCGCGGGTCGGATGTACGACAGCTCGCCGAACTCGCTGTTCAGGCAGACACGGTAAGCCGCAACATCATCCGCCGTCGGGTCGGGTTGGGCGAGGGTGTCGTGGTGGCCGAGTTCCTGCAGCCAGCGTCCGGTCCGAGCCAGGGAGACCCGCACGTGCCAGCTCCCGCCCTCGCGCGCCCGCCGGGCGAGCGCGTCGAGCACCCCGAACGCGGCGAGATAGCCGGTGCCGTGGTCGAGCGCCTGCGCGGGCAGCGGCTGCGGGCTCGACGCCCCAGCCGCCTCGGCCGTGGCGACGGCGATCCCCGAGGCGGTCTGGACCAGGCTGTCGAAGCCACGCAGCCCGCTCCACGGCCCGTGGCGCCCGTAGGCGCTGATGCTGGCGTAGACGATGCCCGGTCGCATCCGGGCGACGGCGTCCGGGCCGAACCCGAGCCGGTCCAACGCGCTCGGCCGGTAGGCCTGCAGGACCACGTCCGCCGACGCGATCAACTCCCGCAGCCGGCGGGCATCGGCGGCGACCCGCAGGTTGAGGAACGCGTTGCGCTTACCGAACCCCGTGTCGACCAGCAGGCTGTGCACCTCCGGCAGGTGCGCGACGCCGACCCGCAGCACGTCCGCGCTGTAGGCGGCGAGCGTGCGCCCGGCGATGGGACCGGCGATGACCCGGGTCAGATCCAGCACCCGCAGACCGGCGGCCGGGGTCTCCGTCGGCGCGAACCGGGCCGGTGGGGCGTCGCCGAGCCGGCTCACCTCGATCAGCGGCAGGTCGGCCAGCGCCCCGGCCTGCCGGTGCTCGGCCCACTGCGGCTCCGACCGCGCCATGCTGGCGCACAGCCCCATGGCCTGCAGCTCCAACTCCAGTGGGGCGGCGTCCACACGCAGGATCACCCGCTCGACGGCGGCCCGGTCGTTCGGCGCCCCGAGCAGGTCCAGCACCCCGTTGCGGTGGTGCGGAAAGTTGCAGTGAAGCTGGATCCAGCGGCCGTCGGCCGTGGGGTAGTAGCCCGAGATCGGGTCCCACGGGCCCGGCGGTGCCTTCCCGTCGATGAGCAGGTGGCGCTCGCTACGGAAGGCGGCGCCGGCGTGGCGGGTGTCGACGGTGATGTCCGGTTGGCCGCCGCCGGCGCGGACGGCCAACAGCCGCCCGGCTCCGACCGCCGCGGCCGCCACCGAGGCGGTCGCGACCGTCATCACCCGGTAGAGGCTGGGCAGAACGTCGGCCGGGCCGGTGACGGTCAACCGGTCCGCGATGTCAGGCTCCCCCACCAGTGACGCGACCTCATCGACGATCTTCGCGACCTGCGCCATGTCCCCATCCCGTATTACCCGTGCGCACGCTCCGCGCCGGCTTTGGCGGCGCGCCCCCAGCCGGCAGCTGGGGCGTGACCGGCCCCGCACGTGGGGGGCCGGCTACGAGCACGAAACGATCACTCAAATCGCAGAGTGCGTAGAATGTTACTTTGTGCATCGGATGAGTCGCGAGTCTCGGGCTCGCCTTCGGGACGTTCGGCGCCCATTCTGAACACGTGCGGCGTACTTTCGCCATGACGCGGTGCCACCGTACCGCTCGATCGGGTGGTCATCGGCGGCCGGGGAGGCGCCCGTGGGTGCGAAGCCCTCGCTGTACGAGGTGCTGGGCGTGCCGCCCGATGCCACCGCGGACCAGATCCGCCATGCCTACCGGGCTGCGGCGCGGCGCACCCATCCCGACGCCGGCGGCTCCGCACCGGCCTTCGCCCAGGTCAACGTCGCCTACCGGGTCCTCGGCGACCCCGGCCTGCGTCGCCGCTACGACCTGCGGCTCGCCGACCCGGACCGGCCGCGTACCGCCGGACCGAGCGATCCCCCGACCGAGTCGCACCATCCTCAGGCTGGGCCGTATCCCCCCGGCGGGCCATCCTCGCCCGCGCCGCAGCCCGGAGCCGACCCGGTCGTACGGCGGCGCTACCTGATCCTGATGTCGATCGCGCTCGCCCTGTTCATCGCGGGCGGCACGGTGGTCCGGCTGTACTCCCTCCCGGCCGCCCTGATCATGATGGCGATCGCGGCGATCATCCCGCCGGTGGCCGTCGTCGTCGCGGGCCGTCCCCGCCTGCCGCCCGACCCGAACAACCGCGACCGGCCCGGACGCCGAGACTGACGGCACCGCGACGCGGCGGCAGTCGCGGGGGGGCAGCCGCGGGGGGGCAGCCGCAGTCACGCCCCGGTTTCCCCTGGGGCTGGTCAGCCGGGCAGGCGCACCCGCAGGGAGCCGACCGGGCGCCCGCCGCCGAGCACCGTCGGCGCCCCGAGCACGGCGAGCTGCGCCAGATCGAGCTCCGTATGCCCCGGCGTGTCCGCTCCGGGCAGCGCACCCAGGCGGTTCAGCGCGGCCAGCGCGACGGGGATACCCGCCCGCCCGTTCCCATCCGCGATCTTGATGGCGACGGTGTGCCCGTCGAGCGTCGCGACCAGGGTGACGCCCTCGGCGCCGTTCTTCGCCAGCACGCCGGGCGCGGCCCGCATCAGGTCGGTGTCGGGGCGCCCGACCCCGCCGACCAGCTCCGGATGGGCCCGCATGGCATCGACGACCCGCCGCTCCGGGCTGCCCGGCGCCGCCTGCACCATCGCCCGCAACCCGCGGGCGAGCCCGGTGAGCGAGAACGCGAACAGCGGCGCGCCGCAGCCGTCCACCGTCGTGCCGGCGATCTCCTCACCGGCCAGCTCCTCGATCGTGCGACGGATCACCTGCTGCAGCGGATGGTCCGGCTCGGTGTAGTTCGTCACCGGCCAGCCGGCGGCCACGCAGCAGGCGATCATCCCGGCGTGCTTGCCCGAGCAGTTCATCAGGACCGGCTCCGCGCGCCCGCCGGCACGCAGGTGGGCCTCGGCCGCGGCCGTGCCCAACGGCAGATCGGCGGTGCATTGCAGGGCGTCCGCGGAGTACCCGGCCACCGAGAGGATCTCCAGTACCCGGGCCAGGTGCGCCGGCTCGCCACTGTGCGAGCTCGCGACCACGGCAAGCAGGTCACTCGGGATGTTCCGGCTCAAAAAGACCCCGTCGAGACCGGCCCGCAGCATCGCGGCGGCCTGGAGGGGCTTGACTGCCGAACGGGGGAACACCGGTTTGTCGGGTGCTCCCACCCGCAGGGCGACGGCACCGTCGCGGCCGAGACCCACCACGGTGCCGTGATGCAGGCTCTCGACGAACGGCGCGCCGCTGCGCAACCCCCGGACGACCTCGGCGACCACCTGCGGACCCTCCGGCGGCTCCATGGCTGTCAGGGTACGACGGCGCTCTCGCCGATGCGGGCGCCATGCCGCATCTCCCACATCCGGCGAAAAGCCCGGTCCCGGCGCCGGCTCGGGTCTCCCCGCCGGGCCGGGCCCGCCCGCGGCCGCCGCTCGGAAGGAACCAGACCGCTACCCGGACGTGGCCGGGCCGCATACCCTGGCGGTGTGCCTGCTTACGACTACCGCTGCCGGGTGTGTGACGCCTCCTTCGAGGTCCGTCGGAGCATCACCGAATCCACCCCGACCGATGGGGTGAGCTGCCCCTCCGGCCATGCCGAGACCTCACGGGTCTTCTCTGCGGTGGCCGTCAGCCGCGGCACCGCCGCGCCGGCGATGGCGGCGCCGGTGGGCGGCGGCGGAACGTGCTGCGGAGGCGGTTGCTGCGGCTGACGCCGCTGACAGGGCCCGGGCCGTCGCCACGGTCCGGGGTGGCTGCGCGGTGCCCAGGCCGATTTCGGCGGCCGCGGCCTCAGCGTCGCCGCTGGCCGCTACTCGCCTCGCGGGTCTTCGCCGGGCCGCGGGACGCCCGGCTACGAGGGCCTACGTCCACTTGGCGATCCCGCTGGCCACCCGATGCCGCCGCCCGGTCCTCGATCAGCCGCCGGTGCAGGAGCCGCAGCGTCTCGTCCCGTTCGGTCTGGTTCAGGCCGGAGACGAGGGTCTGCAACAGGCCGCCCGATCCGGGTTTCTGGTCACGGTTGCCGAGCCCACGCATACCCATGAGCTCACTCCTACCCACGGGTGTGCTGCGTCACGCGACACCCGCCCAGAACCCCCCGGATGAGGCGAGGCCCGCGCGCACCTCCCGGTCGGGCCGATGCTCGGGCCACGGCGCCCCACCGGAACCGCCGGATCAGCCCGACGCCCCCGGCCGAGCGGCCCGCCCGCCCGAGGCCGCACTGCGCTTCGGGCGATCGGCCGGCCACCGGTCAGCCCGGGACACACTCGCCGCGCCGAATCCCCCCGGCGCCCGCGTCACCTGTCCTGCCCACGTCGGGCGTGCCGACCGGCGGTAGGTGCGCAGGACGTGGCGGTCGAAGGTGGGCGGCCCGAAAATCATGATCCAGGCGACCCCGAGCGCCCACAGGCCGGCGAGGGCTCCGAAGGCCAGAGCCCCGAAAGCGCCCAGAACCGCGAAGGCCACGAGAAGCGCGACGCTCGCGGCTAGGCCCCAGCCGATCAACCGGCCGGGACTGATCGGGTCCGCCGGTCCCCACCGAGCGGCGGGCGGCCGGGTCGACGCGGCCGCGCGGCGCGCTTGCGGCCGAGCAGCCCGGGTCGAGGTAGGCGCGGGTGCCCGGGACGCCCCTGCGCCCCGGGATGTCCCCGCATCCCGGGGCACGGAGCCGCCTGAGGTAGCTGTGCGCGGCCGTCGATCCAGCACGGTGCGTCCCATGGCTGCTGTCTGCCCCGTGGTGCCGGCGTCATGCAATCGACCTCATGACGCCTGCCACATTCTCCTGCCGCCCAACGGTTTCGCACCTGACGGCGCTGCCGTCGGGTGTCTGTCGAGTGTCTGCCAGGTGTCTCTCAGCGCCGCCGCGCCTCGGCTACGCCCCCGCTCGCAGCTCCCGCCACAGCTCGCCGACGGAGGTGAACTGGACGCCGGGCGCCGCCGCCGCGACCTCCTCGACGACCCGGTCAAGGGCGTGCTGATAGCGGAGATGGTCGATGATCTCCTCCCGTTCCGCGGGAAAGACCGCCCGGCCTAGCCAGCGGGCAAGCTCGGAACGGTCCTCGACGTCGGCCAGCGTCATGCCGGCCGACGCGCCGACCCGGGACTGGGCGGGGTCCGGGAACTGCGCATCGCCGGGCAGCTCGTCCGTCGGTTCGACGGAGCCCCATTCCTCCGCCCGGGTGTCCCGGCCGCTGCGCACGAACCCGGAGATCTCGTGCGCCATGGCGTCATCGCGCCACGGTCCGTGCTTGGAGCTTCCCCGATCCACTGCCATGTCTCGTTCCTTCCTACGTCGCCGCCCGCGGGCGGCGACAGGTGGTCGAGAGTTCGACGACCCGGGCGGTTGAGGCACGTGGGAGGTGCGGTCACCCCGTTCGTCCCGCCGGATCCGCGTCGCGCAGGGGATGTACACGCTGGGGCACGAAGCAAACCCCCGGCCGGGTCGCACGGGTCGTGCGGTTCGCGCGGATGGACCGCACGCCCCGAATGGATGATCCGGGGGCACCACAAGTGGGCCAGCGATACGGACGAGAGATGGTCCGCTTGTGCCAGGAGCCTGGTAGTCCGCAGCGGTCGGTGGTGTGCCCCGCGCGGGGGATCGGATGGCCCGGCCGTGCGCACCCGGAATAGGGAGAAAGCCCCCGATGGGGCCATCGGCGGCGCGGGTGGCACGCCCGGACGGACCATGCCCCTGCGGGTGGCCCACGCGGGTGGTGGCTGTCTGCGCGACGGGCCCGATCAGGCGGGTGCTCCCCGCCCATCTCGGCTCGAGCAACCCAGGAGTGCATCCCCGCCTGAGCCACGGGGACACCCCCGCTCGGACTATTCAGGCCCGGGAGCCAGGTCCGTGAGCACGCGGATGGTCAGGCCGATCGTCGTGGCCGCAGGCCGGTGGGTCGACGATCGGGCGACGGAGGACCGGCCGCCGCGGGACCTTCGAGCAGCGGTCACAGCCCCGTCGGAGCCGCGAGACCGACCGCCGACGTCGGCGATGGCGCCGCCATCCGTGCTCCCTCGACGGCCGCCCCCACGCCTACGGCATAGATCGCGCAGGGCCTTCCGATCACCGGTCGGGCGACATTGCGGACCGGCACTCCGCCCGCTGTCGACCCGCGTTCCGAGCCCGCGTGGGCGTGCCCGTGCAAGGCCAGGCCGGCGCCGCCGGCATCCATCGCCTCGGCGAGATGATAGCTGCCGAGAAAGGGATAGATCTCGGCCCGCTCGCCGATCAGGGTGTCCGGAATCGGGGCGTAATGGGTCAAAGCAATACGAAAGTCGCAGTCCAGTGCATCCAACGCATACTGGAGCTTAGCGGCGGCCTCCTTCGTATGCCGGACGAAGGCCTTCATCAGCGGTTCACCGAAGTCCGATCCGCTCGCGCCGGCAAAGCCGCCGCCGAATCCCTTGACCCCGGCGACCCCGAGGCGCTCGCCGTCGACATCCACCACCGTTGAGGTGCCTTCAAGCACCGTCACGCCGGCGCCGGTCAGGATGCCGGCGATCTCGCGCTCGGCATCGCCGTGATAGTCGTGGTTGCCGAGCACGGCGATGACCGGCAGCGGCGCGCCCGCCACCTCCGCCGCGACGACCTCGGCCTCGGCCGGCAGCCCGTGCTGGGTGAGGTCACCCGCCAGCAGTAACACGTCCGCGCGCCCCGCGAGGCCGCGGACGACCGGCCCGAAGGTGCCGCCGCTGTCCGCTCCCAGATGGATGTCGCCGACGGCGGCGATGCGCATCATGAAATGGTCTCCACGCTCGCGGGTTCGTCGGCCACCGTGGCGCGGCCGGTGACGGTGACGGTGACCTCGTTGCGAACCGGCCGACCGGGAACGGCCTCGGCCAGCACGTCCGCGACCGCCCGGCGGCGGCCGTCGGTGGCGACCTCGCCCTCGACGAGGATGCGCCCGTCCGCGACCACTACCTCGAGGCCGAGCTCCGCGACCCGCGGGTCCTCGGCGAGGCGGTCGTGCAGCTCCCCCGCCAGGTACTCGTCGGCCTCGGCCAGGTCCATCTCAACCTGGTCACCGGGGGGCGACGCGGTGACCGCGGTCACCGCGGTGACCGTGGCGACCGCCTCGAGCCGCCCGGGGTCGGCGCCCGGCTCGGCCGTGTTCTGCCGGTCGTGCGCGCCCCCGCGTTGCGCCGCCGGTCTCCCGCGATTGCCGGCTGCTTTGCTGCCTTCCAAACAATTGCTTTGCGTCGAGCGGCCTTCAGCGCTGCCGCCTTTCGCTCCGCCGGCGCGTTGCACCGGGTCACCTTCCGTCCCGTCGGGGCGTTCCGCCGCTGCGGAAAGCTCAATCTCGCCGGGCCTGGCGGCGATCGGGACGGACTCGGCCGGCGGAATGAGATTGAGCCGGGCGGCGACCAGCAACGCGGCCTCGGCGAAGGGCGAAGCGGCGGTGGACCGGCGAACCTGGTCCCAGTCGACCTGCTCGCGCATCGCCCGAATCATCGGCAGGACCCGGGCCAGATCGCAGTAGCGCTCCTCCAGAGCCAGCAGGGTCATCTCGAACCAGTCCGTGGCGTCAAGGACGGGCATCCGAACCGAGTCCACCGACATCTCGCTGGACCGTTCCAACATCTGCCGGGTGACCGCGCGACCGACCGGATGGTGGATGAGATCGACGAGCACCTCGCCGTCGAACACCTTGGTCAGCCAGTCCTCCGGCGGATCCACGGGACGCAGGCCGCTCGCCGCCAGAACCGCCACCGCCCGCGGCACGTCCTCTTCCCGCAGCATGAAATCCACGTCGTGAACGGGCTCGGGACCGCCACGGGCCCAGCACGCGTAGCTCCCCCCCAGGGCGAACGGGACGTCCGCCTCCTTCAGGGTCACAGCAACCCGTTTCAGACTCTCCCGCAGACCTCTGGGCGCATCCTCCATACCGCAGCCCGTACCCTCCTGTGCCCTGTGATGCACCTCGCGCGGGGCGCCGGGTAGTTGCGGGTGTCCCTGTCGCGATCCCGACATCCCCGAACGGCTACCCCAAAGCGGTGACAAGACTACTACGCAAGTGCCGGGATGTCCGGCTATCCGTAGTTATAATTTCACTACATGCCACAGGAGTTACGGCTTCGACGTCGGAGCGCCGCCTGATTCTCACACCCTGGCGACAACGAGCGTCGGCATGAGCGATGATGACCTTTGCGGCGAACTCGTCGGCCGCCCACTTCGACACCGGATTGGAAGCGAACCCTGAACGCGCGCACACGATCCGACCAGTTGCCCAGGGGTGTCGGTGAAGACACCGGCGTGCTGGAACATTCCGGCGAGCGCCTACCCGGGCAACGCGGCACCGAGCAGGCCAAACTGATCACCCAGCCGACCGAGCCGCCCAGCACCAGCGGCGTGGTGGACATGTCCAGCCATCCAGGCCAGCTGGCCCGCCGGCTACAGCAGGTGACCTACCAGCTATGGACCACGACGGTCTCCACCGAGACCACTCCACCCCAGTTCGTGGTCCTCAACAGTCTCCTCGCCGATCCCGACATCGATCAGCGCACGCTCGGTGAACGGGCGTCGCTCGACCGATCCACGGTCGCCGATGTGGTGGCGAGGCTCGTCCAGAGAGGGCTCATCCGCCGGGTCCGCGACCCGCGTGACGGCCGCCGCAACGTGCTACGGCTGACCAAACGAGGCGAGTCGACCCACGGCCAGGTGGCGGACCGCATCGAACAGATGAACGACAAGCTACTCGCCCCTCTGTCCCGGGAGGAACAGGGCACGCTGCTCTCCATGCTGACGCGGATCGTCGACCAGGGCGGCCCGCGCTAGCACGAACGCTACTCATCGTTTACATTCGGTAACGCTAGGACGTCGATTCGATCCGACCGGCACCGAGGACGATGCAGCGACTCCGTCGGCCCGACGCGCGGCGTCGCCCCCGATCACCTGGCGCCCCGCTCCCGGGCCTGTCCGTACTTCGGCGACTCGCTGTCGTCGGGCTCGCCAGCCTCGCGGTCGGCACCGTCGGCATCACCGCCTCGTCCCCGCTCCACGGGCGCGAGGCCGCCCGGCCCGCCAGTTCCCTGCCGGCGGGCCGTCCCGACCGCGGTGAGCCCGACGGCGGTCCACGCTCCGCCGGCCTTGATCGGCCCGCCGATCGCGACCTGCCCGGCGGGGTCCCGCCGCACGGCATTCGGCCGGGCCAGACCCGGCCGAATGGGGCCGGCGCCTCGTTCAGTCCCGAGGCCACGTCCATCACCCTCGTCGCGGTGGGCGAGATCGATCTGTCCCGGACTGTCGACCCACGGGTGGCCCTGGTGGCCCTGCGTGGCTACGGCACCGCAGCCGATCTCGCCCTCTGCCGGCTGGCGGCGCCCCTACCCGCGTCCCCCGACGCCCCAGCCGGCCGGGACGCCCCTGACGGCCGTCCCGAGGGCGGGGATGCCGCCGCCGCACTCGCCGACGCCGGCTTCGACCGCTGCGACACCGACGGCATCGATCCTCCCGGCAGCGCGGCGGCACAACGCACCCGGACGGCCCTCGACCGCGCGGGCATCGCCGTATCCGTTCCGTCGGACGGCGGCACCCGGACACCGACCGCGACCGCGACGGTCCGGGGCACAAGGATCGCCCTGCTGTCCTACCTCGACTCCGCCGCCACGACTGCCACGGCCGGTCTCACCGCCGAGCAGATCGGGCGGGACGCCGCCCGCGCCCGCGCCGACGGCGCCGATCTCGTCGTCGCGCAGCTCGCCTGGGGCCGGCCCGGCCAGCAGACCGTGACACCGCACCAGCGCGACCTGGCCCGCGCGCTGCTCACCTCGTCCGACGTGGACCTGATTCTCGGCAGCGGCGGCGGGAGCCCGCTGCCGATCGAGCGGATCGCCGGCCGCTACGTCGCCTACGACCTGGGCACCCTGATCGCCACGCAGGCGGCCGGCGGCCGCACGGGCGCCATCGGGGTCGGATCGGCGGACGGCGGAGGGTCCGCGGCGCCGGGCCGCGACGGCGTGGTGCTGACCATCCAGGTCCGAAGCACGGCCCTGGGCTGGACGGTGGCCGGGCTCACGTACACCCCGACCTGGACGGATCCTTCCGGTGCCGCCGGCTGGCCGATCGCCGACAGGCTGGACGACCGCGGCACGCCCGCGCCGGACCGGGCCCTGTTGAACGCCTCCTGGCAGCGCACCGTCGCGGCCCTCGGGACGCTCGGCTCGGCCGACGGGGTCCGGGTCGACCGGGTTCCCCGCGATCCGCCACCGGACCGTCCCGGCGGCCCCGCCCGGCCACCAGAACCCGGCCAGGCGGACGGCGTCGATCCGAGAGGATGAGGATATAGATCAAACCTAGTGCAATTAGCGTGTCTTCCCCATCGACCCGATACTGTCAGCGCTGCAGCAGCGGCGTGACGCCACGCCGTCCGCCCAGGTAGCCGTTCCGAGGAGGAGACACGTGACATCGCCTGACACCGCGGCCCTGGTGCTCCGGGTCATCGTGGGTCTCACTCTGGTCGCCCATGGCTACAACCACGTCTGGGGGCCGGGCGGGATCAAGGGCACGGCCGGCTGGTTCCAGAGCATGGGTCTGCGCCCCGGCATCGTGCACGCTTGGGTCTCCGGTCTCGTCGAGCTCGCCGCAGGATTCGGGCTGGTCTTCGGCTTCCTCGCCCCGTTCAGCGCCGGCGGCATCATCGGCACGATGGTCGTCGCGGGCATCACGGCGCACCGTAACAACGGCTTCTTCATCTTCAAGCCGGGCCAGGGTTACGAGTACGTCCTGATGATCGCGGCCGTGTGCGCGGCGATCGGCATCCTCGGCCCCGGCAAGGCGTCGCTGGACCACGCGATCGGCATCGAGCTCGACGGCTGGGCCGGCGGCCTGATCGCGATCCTGCTCGGCGTCGGTGGGGCCGCGCTGCTGCTGGCGACCGCCTGGCGCCCGGAGCGCAAGCCGGCCGAGTCGGCCGGCGCCTGAGCGAGCCGCCCGATGGCGGGGCGCCCGGGCGAACAGTGTGCTCATACTGACCTACGTGCCTGCGAATTCCGACAGCGAACAGCTGACGTCGACACCTTCCGCCCCGTCCCGGCGCATCCCCAGCGGCGGGCTGACTCTCGCCGCGGACACCTACAGCGACGACACCGACCCTCCGGTGGTCTTACTCCACGGCGGCGGCCAGACCCGCCACTCCTGGCGGCGCACCGCGCGGCGGCTCGGTGCCGAAGGCTGGTACGCCCTCACGGTGGACCTGCGCGGCCACGGTGACTCCGGCTGGTCCCCCGAGGGCGACTACGCCCTCGACGCCTTTGCCGACGACGTGCTCGCCCTGCGCCGTGCCCTCGGCCGGCCGCCGGTGTTCATCGGCGCATCGCTGGGCGGGATTGCCTCGCTCGCCGCGATCGGCCGCGACCCCGACGTCGCACGCGGCCTGGTCCTCGCCGACGTGTCCCCGTTCCTGCAGCCCCGGGGCACCGGACGGATCATGGAGTTCATGCGGGGCGCGCCGGACGGCTTCGCCTCCGTGCAGGACGCCGCCGACGCGGTCGCCGCCTACCTGCCACACCGGGAGCGCCCGCGCGACCCCGCCGGGCTTCGCAAGAACCTCCGCTTCGCCGACGGACGCTAGTACTGGCACTGGGATCCGGCGTTCGTCTTCCCCCCGGAAGGCCACGACCCGCGGCTGCGGCTACGCACGCCGCTGGAGGAGCTGTCCGCTATCGTGACGAGGCTGCGGATCCCGACCATGCTCGTGCGGGGCGGCCAGTCCGACGTGCTCAGCGAGGACGACGCCCGCCGCTTCCTCGACCTCGCCCCGCACGCGGAGTTCTGCGACGTCGCCGGGGCGCACCACATGGTGGCCGGCGACGACAACGCCGTCTTCGACGTGCGGATCCTCTAGTTCCTCCAGCGCCGGATCCGCCCCCGCCTGGTCCTGGGCCCCGCCGGCTGACCCGTCACCCGGGTACGCCTAGCTCATGGACGCCACCCCAGCCGAGGACGCCATCCCAGCCGAGGACGCCACGCCGATCGACCAGGCCACGTCGGCCGAGGATGGCGGGCCGCCCGCGATCGCCGGTCTGCTACTGGCGGCCGGGGCAGGGCGGCGGATGGGGCGTGCCAAGGCGCTGGTGGAGCTCGGCGGCGAGACCCTGGCCGCGCGGGGCGTCCGGCTGCTCACCGCCGGCGGGTGCACGCCGGTCGTGATCGTCGTTGGCGCCGCCGCGGACGAGGTCGGCGCGGCCGTGACCGATCTCGCCGCCGAGGACCGGCCGGCGATCCCGGCGATCCCGGCAGCCCCGGATCGCCGCCCTCCCAGGGGGGCGGACCGTCCCGGGTGGGTGGCGGCGCGTCTGGTGCGGGCGGATGGCTGGGCCGAGGGCATCGGCGCCTCCCTGCGGGCCGGGCTCGAGGCCCTCGCCGGCACCGGCGCCGACGCCGCGGTCGTGACGCTGGTGGACCAGCCCAGCCTGACCGCGGCCGCGATCCGCCGCCTGGTCGACGCCGCCGCGCCGGCCGGCGGCTACCAGCGGTATCCCGCGCTGACCGCGACCTACCGCGGGCAGCCGGGCCATCCCGTCCTGCTGCGCCGGGCTGTCTGGGCCGACGTCGCCGCCCTCGCCCGCGGGGAGGTCGGCGCACGGGCCTGGCTGCGCGCCCATCCAGCGGCGGTCGGTCGGGTGGCCTGCGACGGCCTCGGCACCCCTGCGGACGTCGACACCCCAGCCGACCTCGCCGGCATCGGGGAAGATGCCGACATGGACCTGTCTGTCACCGACAATCCCGACCGCTTCCGCTACGAGGCGCTGACGCCGACCGGCGAGGTCGCCGGTTTCGCGCAGTACCAGAAGCGAGCAGATCGGATCATCTTCATCCACACCGAGGTGAGTCCGGAGTTCTCCGGCCAGGGGGTGGGCTCCACCCTCGCCGCCGGGGCGTTGGACGATGTTCGCCGGCAGGGCCTGGCCGTGGTCCCTCAGCGCCCCTACATCCGGGCGTTCATCGATCGCCATCCGGCCTACGCCGATCTCGTCGTGGCCGACGCGTGAGCCCCGGCCCGACTGACGCGGAGCGAACATCCGCCCTGGTAGGACACCGGAGTTTTTCCGAAACCCGCGATGGCTGATTCGAATCAGATCGCCGGGATCGTAAAT
>NZ_CADCWT010000137.1 GCF_902806485.1 Candidatus Frankia alpina
ACACCAACACCACATTGATGTCACGCAAAGCGACGAAACGTTACCGGGAAAGGCTCAGTCACCTGCGGCGCCGCGGCCATGTCTGGACATATGACCCGGAGGCCGAGAAATGCCCGCCAGAACGTATACGGATCATCGCGGCGCGCCCACCCGCGGAACGGAATTTCCGGCATCAGTGGGCCGCGTCGTCCCAGGTCCGGCCGGAGCCGACGCTGACGTCGAGCGGCACCGACATGGTGTAGGCGGAGGTCATCTCGGCGCGGACGAGCGCCTCGACCGCACCGTACTCGCCGGGGGCGATCTCCAGCACGAGTTCGTCGTGGACCTGGAGCAGCAGCCGGGAGGTGTGCCCACCGGCCCGCAGCGCCCGGTCGACGCCCAGCATGGCGATTTTGATGATGTCGGCGGCCGAGCCTTGAATCGGGGCGTTGAGCGCCATTCGCTCGGCCATCTGCCGGCGCTGGGCGTTGTCGCTGGTCAGGTCGGGCAGGTAGCGCCGCCGGCCGAGGATCGTCTCGGTGTAGCCGTCGCGGCGGGCCCGTTCGACGACGCCGCGCAGGAAGTCTCGGACCCCGCCGAAGCGGGCGAAGTAAGCGTCCATGTGCTCGCGGGCCTCGTCGGGGGCGATACCGAGCTGGCCGGCGAGGCCGAAGGCGGACAGCCCGTACGCCAGTCCGTAGGACATCGCCTTGATCCGCCGGCGCAGCTCCGGGTCAACCTCGCTGACCGGCAGCCCGAACGCCTCGGCGGCGACGAAGGTGTGCAGGTCCTCCCCCGACCCGAACGCCTCGATGAGGCCCTCGTCGCCGGACAGATGTGCCATGATCCGCATCTCGATCTGCGAGTAGTCGGCGGTGAGCAGGGTCTCGTAGCCGGGGCCGACGACGAAGGCGCGCCGGATCTGGCGCCCCTCGGCGGTGCGGATCGGGATGTTCTGCAGGTTCGGATCGGTGGACGACAGCCGGCCGGTGGCGGCGATCATCTGATTGAACGTGGTGTGGATGCGGCCCGCGTCGTCGATCATGGGGAGCAGCGAGTCGACGACGGTCTTGAGCCGGGCGACGTCGCGGTGGCGCAGCAGCACCGGCAGCAGCGGATGGTCGGACTGGACGGCGAGCCAGGCGAGGGCGTCGGCATCGGTGGTGTAGCCGGTCTTGATCTTCTTGGTCTTGGGCAGGCCGAGCTCGTCGAACAGGATCTGCTGGAGCTGCTTGGGCGAGCCGAGGTTGAACGCCCGGCCCACGATCTCGTGGGCCTGCGCGGCGACGGCCGCGACCTCGCCGCTGTAGTGCTTCTGCAGCTCGGTCAGATGCTCCTCGTCGGCGGCGATGCCGGCTCGTTCCATCCCGGCGAGGACCGTGACGAGCGGGAGTTCCATGTCGCGCAGCAGCGTGGCGGCGCTGCGGCGCTCGAGGTCCGCGTCGAGCTCATCGGCGAGTTCCAGGCAGGCGCGGGCCCGCACCGCGTCGGCATGCGACTCCTGCGCCTCCCCGGAGCCGTCGAGGGTGAGCTGGCCGTTGCCGGCGGGTTCCACCGCCACGTCGCGGTGTAGATAGCGGGCGACGAGGTCGGCCAGGTCGAACGAGCGCTGGCCGGGCAGGGCCAGGTAGGCGGCCAGCGCGGTGTCGCTGGTGACGCCGGCGAGCGTCAGGCCCAGCTCCGCAAGGGCCAGCATCGGGCCCTTGACGTCGTGCGCGGCCTTCGGCTGGTGCTCGTCGGCGAGCCAGCCGCCGAGCGCCGTCAGGTCCGCCGGGGTGAGCTGGGTCGGGTCGAGCCAGGCCGCGGTGCCGTCTGCCGAGGCCAGCGCGAGGCCGGAGAGCACCCCCGTACCCCGCCCCCAGCTGCCGCGGAGGTGCAGGCCGGTGCGGGCGACGCCGCGGGCGTGCTCGTCGAGCCACCGGGCCACCTCGTCGGGCCCGAGCGTGGTCAACTCGACGGCGAAGCCCTCCTCGACGGGGGGCGGGGCGGTGGCGAGGGCGGCATAGAGCCGCTCGCGCAGAACGCGGAACTGCAGCGTGTCGAACAGCTGGTGGACGGCCTCGCGATCCCAGGGGCGCAGGCGCAGCCCGTCCGGGGCGGCGGGGAGCGGGACGTCGCGGGACAACTCGGTCAGCGAGCGGTTACGGATCACCGAGGCCAGGTGGGCGCGCAGCGACGCCCCCGTCTTCCCGCCGATCTCGTCGGCCCGGTCCACCAGCTCGGCGAGCGAACCGAACTGCTGGATCCACTTGGTGGCGGTCTTCTCCCCCACCCCCGGCACGGAGGGCAGGTTGTCGGACGGGTCGCCGCGCAGCGCCGCGAAGTCCGGGTACTGCACCGGGGACAGGCCGTACTTCGCCTGGACCTCGTCCGGTGTGAAGCGGGTCATGTCCGAAATACCCTTGCGGGTCATCAGCACCGTGATCCGCTCGTTGACGAGCTGCAACGCATCCCGGTCACCGGTGACGACCAGCACGTCCATTCCCTCCGCCGCGCCCGCGGTCGCGAGCGTGGCGATCACGTCGTCGGCCTCGTAGCCGGCGGCACTGATTCCCGGCACGGCGAGCGCGTCGCACACCTGGTGGATGAGGCTGACCTGCCCGACGAAGTCGGCCGGGGTCTCCGAGCGGCCCGCCTTGTACTCCGCGTACTGCGTGTGGCGGAAGGTCGGCGTCGGCAGGTCCCAGGCGACGGCCACGTGGGTCGGCTTCTCATCGCGCAGGACGTTGATGAGCATCGAGGTGAAGCCGTACACGGCATTGGTCGGCTGGCCGGTGGTGGTGGAGAAGTTCTCCACCGGCAGCGCGTAGAACGCACGGTAGGCCAGCGAGTGCCCGTCGAGCAGCAGCAGCCGCGGTCCTGCGGCGGCCGCTGGCACCACCTTCTTCGCCGCGGCCGACTTCGCCGTAGCCGTCGCTGTCGACGTGGCGGTGGACCTGCGGGCGCGCGGCTTGGCCGGCAGAGCCTCCGCGGCGGACCCCGCGGCGGCCTGGGGGGCCGCTTCGGCCGACGACCCTGCCTCGGTGGCGGAGGGAGCCGGCTGATCGGCGGACGAGTTCGACGTGGTGACGGACACGCGGCGAGTTTAGGCCGTGCATCCGACAGTCTCGTCGCGAGTGGGGGTCCGTCGCGGCGAGGGGCCACTACGCGCCCGGACCACACCACCGACTGGGTGGTGCGCGAATGGTGGCGGCCGGGTCCGGCAGGCGGCACCAGCCGACACCGAGTACCGGCGCCGACCCCGGGCAACGCCCCAAGGTCTGGCTACCGCTCGCAGTTGGCCGGCAATTCGATCGGATCTGCTCGTCTAGGCTCGCGGTCATGACCGCTGCCGATGCCGTGCCCGCCGCCGATGACATCGCCCCGAGCCAGGGCGGCGGCGGGGGCGTGGGCAGGGACCACGGTGGCAGGGATGACGCCGCGAATGGCGACGTCGCGGGTGCCGCCGCGGTTCGGCTCGCCGCTCAGGTCAACGCCGCACGTGGGGAGATCGAGCAGCGGATGGGCATCCTGCTCACCGAGGCGAGCCCCGAGCGGCTGGTCGCCACGATGCCCGTGGAAGGCAACCGGCAGCCATATGGCCTCCTGCACGGAGGCGCATCGGTGGTGCTCGCCGAGACCCTGGGCTCGGTCGGCGCGACCTTGGACGCGCCACCCGGCTCGACAGTCGTCGGCATCGAGATCAACGCCTCGCATCACCGATCGACGACCTCGGGCACCGTCACCGCCATCGCCACCCGCATCCGTGGCGGGCGCACCCTCGTCACCTACGACATCTGGATCACCGACGACGCCGGCCGCGTGACCTGCACCTCCCGGCTTACCTGCATGATCCGCAGTGGACGGCCGACCGGCTCGCGCGAATCCGAACCGAACTGATCGAAAAGCGACCCGCCGCCCCGCTCCCGGCCAGAACGCGAAAACTGGATACGGATGAACCTGGTCACAATATTTACCGGTTCCCCTGCCCGCCAGCACCGGCTGTCGGAACGGACGCACCGGACCACTCCGGTGCGTTGACCTGATGAAGGGACCCGCCTAATCTCATCGCCTGTGCACCCGGGACGGGTGAGTAGACAACGTCTGGACGAGGGGAAGGTCCGGACGGCACCAAAGCCCTTCCCGGGTGCCGCAAACCTCCAGTTCTGATCATCAAGACCCTCGATCAGGCCGATCGGCCGTGACGCCCCAACCGCCGGGTCCCCCCACACCACGCCGTACGGACCGGACCCGGACCCAAAGCGGGGCACCGCCGCGGCGTCAGGGCTTGATGAGTGACCGGATCGGGCCAAGCACGGTCCGCTTCCCATCTCGAATCTCGTAGAGGTAGACCGTGGCCCCCTCCACCTCGCCGTTCTTACGGAACCGGATCTGCTTGGTGACGCCGGGGATGTTCACCGAACCGAACGCCGCCGCCACCGACTCCCGGGTGGCCCCGGTGCCAATCTTGCGGAGCACCTCGATGATCGCGTTGGTGGCGTCGTACGCCTCGCCGGAGTACGTGCCTGGCCGGGTCCCGCTGTTGACCGTCCGGTATTCGGCAACGAACCCCGCCGCCGGATCGCTGTTCGGATCCCCGCAGGCGCAGGTGAGCAGCGTGCCCTCGGCATTGCCGACACCGGCCTCCCGGATGAGCTGATCGTCGTTCGCCCCGTCCCCGCTGACGATCTTGCCGGTAAAGCCCTTGCTGCGCAGCGTCTTGGTCAGCAGGGCGAGCTCCGAGTAGTAGCCGGAGTAGTAGAGCACGTCCGGCCGCTCCGCAATGATCTTCGCAGCCTCGGAGGTGTAGTCCTTCGTCGGGTTGATGCCGTCGTGGACGACCTTGACGTTGTGTTCGCCCAGCGCCTGCTCGAGCGCACCGGACAGGCCGGTGCCATACTCGCTGCGGTCATCGAGCGAGTAGACCTTCGTCGCCTTCAGCACCTTGGTCAGGTACTCGGCCGCGGCCGCGCCCTGGACCGTGTCGGGGGCGATCACCCGGTAGAAGGTGAGGAAGCCGAGGTCGGTGAGAGCCGGGTTGGTCGCCGAGGGGCTCACCGACAGCAGGCCTGCCTGGCTGTACAGCGGCTCGCTCGACTTCGTCGGCCCGGAGAAGACCGGACCGACGACGGCGAGGACGCCCGGGTTGTCGAGGAGTTTCTGCGCGGCGGTCGGGCCCTGATCGGGGTTGCCCTGGTCGTCCGATGCCACCAGCCGCAGCCGAAACGGCAGGTCCTCGCGCCGGTTGGCCAGATCGATGGCGGTCAGCACCCCGTCGTAGGCGTTGATACCCAGCTGCTGGTTGTCGCCGGACAGCGGCCCCTGGAAGCCGATGACGAACTCCTTCTTCGCGACCTCGGCGGTGGATCCGCCGCATCCGCCGAGTACGGACACGGCTGCCAGCACCCCCGCGGCTCCGAGCACCACCCATCGCCGTCCAGGACCGCTCATGGGGCACGTCCTTCCGCAGCACCTCGCTGCTGGTGTCGGCACCTGGGGCGCCGGAGTCCGCCGAAAACGTCGCCGCGGCAATCAAGTAACGGATCGGCGACTTGTCGTGACGGAACCTAGCCCGCAATACCGACCAAGGAAAGCTCTTAGTGAGCGCGCCGTAGCCTTCGGTGGTTTCCTAGGGTGGGTGCGGATGTGGGCGGCCACGCGGAACTGACCGGCGGGGTCAGGTCCAGGTCGTCAGGGCGACAAAACGGCCACCGAGCACGGTGTAGAGCACAACGCTCGGTGTGCGGGTGTCCCCCCAGCGGTCAAAGCCGACGGGGCCGGTGACGCCGGCGAACGAGCCTCGCCCGATGGCGGCGACGACGTCGTGCCGGGCGGCCACGTCGACGGCGAGGCGGCCGGGCAGCACCGCCGCCGCCGCCCGGATGATCGTCCGGGCGGCGTCATAGGCGTAGGCGGCCGCCGCGGGAACGGCCTCGGCGCGGCGCTGGGCGAGCTCGACGGTGGCGTCATGGGCCGCCTGCTGGCGCCGCGCCGCGGCGGGGTCGGCCGGAGCATGGGAGCCGGCCGGAGCATGGATGGCAGCCGGGGTACGGGTGGCGGGCGTCGGGGTGGCGTCGTCGCGGTGGCGCCTGCTCGAACTGGTGCTGCCAGCGCCGCTCGGGGTCGTGCTGCCGTCGTCGTCCGCCGGGCCGCCGAACCGCTCGGAGTAGTCGGCGACGAACGCACCGGCGGCCGGCAGTCCCGTCGGCGGGACGAGCAGACTGGTGATCAGATCACCGTCCGCGGCGGACTTCGCGTCGTCGGTATACCGCTGTTGCAGCAGCGCGTCCGAGCCCATGACCTGGATCGACGCGCCCGTTGCGGCGAGGCGGGTACGCAGCTTCCCGGCAAACGCCGCGCCGGTGGCGACGTAGACCAGGTCGGGGGCCTCCTGCTCGATCGCCTCCGCGATCGTGTCAAGATCGGACCCGTCGACGCCGTCCCCCTGGACCTGGTGCGCCGCTGCGATCGTCGCCCCCAACGCCGCGGCGCGCACCGCGAACCGGCCGCCGAGCGTCGTGCCGTAGCGAGGTTCCCCGTCGACGATGACGATGCGTCGGCGCCCGAGGGTCCGCACCGCGTACTCGGCCGTCACCCGTGCCTGCAGTTCGTCTGTTCCCGCGAGCCGGAAGTAGGACGGATAGGGGCGGGTGCGCGGGTCGGTGCCGACGCCGGTGAGGATCGGGTCGGCGTTGGACGGGGAGACGACCGGGATGCCCGCAGCGCTCAGCGTGGGCAGGGCGACTTTGGCGACGAGCGAGCTCAACGGCCCGACGACGCCGATCAGACGATCGTTGGCCACGAACGCGTCGGCGGCCTGGGCTCCCCCGTCCGGACGGGACAGATCGTCGCGGGTGGACAGCTCCAGGCGCCAGCCCGGGATCGCCCCGGATTCGTTGGCCTCGTCGACCGCGAGCGCGACGGCGTTGCGCACACTCGTGCCGTCAGCGGACAGATCACCGGACAGCGGTGCCATGACGCCGAGGGCGGCCACCCGGGTCACGGGGGCGTCGGCGCCACCGCCGTCGAGGGCGGCGGCCAGGGCAAGGCCCAGCCCCGAGGGCACGGCCAGGATCAGGGCGACGATCGCGGCGAGGATCGCCCGGCCCCGACCAGTATGCCACCGCGCTCGGGTCCACTCCCCGATCCAGCGAGGGACCGTCGCGAGCGTCACACGTGCACGATCCACCCGGGCCGACCACCGCCGAGCGGGGCCCGGCGAAGGCGGAGCGGACTCGGGCGAAGGCGGAGCGGACCCGAGCGAAGGCCCGACAGTCGACTCGGCGGTGGGAGCCGATTCGTCCGCCGGGACGGGCTCAGGGCTCACCCGGTCCCCGACCGGCACGTGGCCGGGGACGGCGCGAACAGGGACGTCACGAGCCTGGCAGCGCCTCGCCCGACAGCACGGCCTCGGCGACGGCGCGCATCGTCCGGCGTTGGTTCATCGACGTCCGCTGGATCCAGCGGAAGGCGTCCGGCTCGGTCATGCCGTGCTCGGTCTGCAGCACGCCCTTCGCCCGTTCAATGATCTTCCTTGCCTCAAGCCGGCCCTGCAGGTCCTCGACCTCGGCCTCCAGGCTCACGATCTCCGTGAACCGGCTCATCGCCATCTCGATCGTGGGCAGCAGGTCCTTCTTCTGGAACGGCTTGACCACGTAGGCCATGGCGCCGGCCTCCCGGGCGCGCTCGACCAACTCCCGCTGGCTGAACGCGGTGAGGATGACCACGGGGGCGATGCGGTCCTTGGCGATCTTCGCACCGGCCTCGATGCCGTCCATCCGGGGCATCTTCACGTCGAGGATGCACAGGTCGGGCCGAAGCTTGCCGGCGAGGTTGACGGCCATCTCGCCGTCGCCGGCTTCCCCGACGACCTCGTAGCCCTCCTCTTGCAGCATCTCCCTGAGGTCGAGCCGGATCAGCGCTTCGTCCTCGGCGATCAGAACCCGGCGCGGGTTCGAGGAGGGTTGGCTCATCGAGTCGTACTCCTGGTCTCGGAGGTGTGACCCTAGTGTGACAGGGCAGGATAGTCAGATTGACATCCTGCCCGAGCAGAGGAGGGCGGGAGGTCGAAACGCACCCTACCCGGATAGAGTCGGGGGCGAGACGTTCCGGACCGGATCGATCACGATCCTTTCTGTCGGGTCCGCCCGGTCGCCTCCGCAGCGGGCCCGCCCGCTCGACCATGCTCCACCCGCCGGCCCCGGTACTCCAACGGCAGAGAGACGGTGCTCAAACCACCGACAGTGTGGGTTCGAATCCCACCCGGGGTACACGCGATGTAGTCACACGAATACAAATCGTGCCGATCCGCAGGTGGCCGCCCATGCAGGACACTCTGAGGAGTTGACCTGTGACCTTTGATCGAACTCAAGGTTCACCTCTGCCGCCTACCTCGAACATAGAACCCTCGATCGGCTGTGGGTTCGCATCCGGGTTCTCCCAGCCTCCCGCGCATCAGGTCCCCTCCGGCAGGTGCGGCGTCCGTCTCACCAGCGGCCCCACCAAGCGGACCGATCCCCCTCCCGCTGCCCTTCTCCGCCGCAGACCGGGCCTGATCCTCAGCCGCCCACACAAGCAACTCACGAACCGCTCCAGCCAACTGCGCCCGCAGTCGCTCCACCTCGGAGCCTTCGACGCACAGAACCTGAAAGCGAAACGTCCACCCGACACGACGCGCACCACCATCACCACAACCCACCGCCGTGGACAGCTCAACGCTGAGCCCCCGCGTCGGCTGCTCAACGTCCAGCTTGATCAAGATTCCGTCTTGCCGCACGATCGCCCGGTAGGTGTACGACATCAGGACCGGCTGTCCAGCGGCTATGACTTCCTTGCCGATGGGCGCGCTGTACGTCTGGCTGCCGCGCTTGGCGCTGCGCCGGATGGGCCGGGCCCGCCCGGCGATAGTGAACTGCACCAGCTCAAACGCTTCCCGCGAGCCGCCATCTAGCCCGGCCACCGGCCGGAAGAACCACGCCGACGTCGCGCCGGCCTCGGCGCTCAGCTCCCGGTATTCCTCCGGAGCCACGATTTCATCGGGGGGATCGAACCCCCCGAACATCCCACCCCCATGTTTTTGATCAGCAAAAGCTCAAGCACGGAGGGCGGGCGGTGGCGCGGCCGTGACGGCGCCGGCGGCGATCAGCCCGTCGATCGTTTCGCGGGCGATCCCGACTTCGGTGAGCACCTCGATCGTGTGCTCGCCAAGTACCGGCGGGGCCAGATGCAGCTGGGTCGTCAGGTCACCCAGGTCCCACAGTGCGCCCGGCTGCTCGAAGCCGCCCCAGTCGTGGTGGCGGTAGCGGGCGATCAGGCCTGCGGCGTCGTTGTCGGCCGAGTCGAAGAACGCGTCGCGCTGGTCGAGCCGGACCTCCTCTGCCGCCGCACCCGCCCCGGCGAGCAGATCGAGCACCTCACCGGCCGGGCGGACGGCGGCCGCCGCCGCGAGCTCCGCCGTACTCCCGCAACCGAGCGCCGGGCAGACCACCGCGACGTCGCTGTCAGCGGTCGCGGCCATCGCGACCCACCCCTCTGCGCAGGCCAGCAGGCGCCGTCCCGGTGTCGTGGTCAGCTGCGCCTGGTCGAGCATCGGCACCGGGACGAGGGTGCCGTCTGGTCGCAGGTAGGTCTCGCTCGTGGTGAGCACCCCGGCACCCAGCAGGGACGCGGCGACCGAACTCGCCCGACCGGTCCGGTCCCGGGCGAAGACCGCCCATAACGTCGCGGCCGCGGACGACAGCGCGCACCGGTGGTCCATGAACCCGAAGCGGTGCCACATCGGCGGGTTGCCCTCGCCGCCGCCCATCCGCTCCCATCCCAGCGACGACTGGAACAGCTGGTCGTAGCCGGGCCAGTTGGCGCGTGCGCCGTCCGGACCGTACGAGCTCGTGTGACAGAACACCACGTCCGGATTCACCGCACGGACGGCCTGATCGTCCAGGCCGAGCCGGCGAGCGGCCGGGACGCGCAGGTTGTGGTGCACGACGTCGGCCCAGCGCAGCAGGGCTTCGACGGCCGGCCGGGCGGCCTCGGACTTGAGGTCGAGGGCCACGGCGCGCTTGCCGCGCTGGCAGCCGACAAACGGCCAGTCGCCCCAGCGGCCAGGTTCGCCGGCCGCCGGTTCGACCTTCACGACGTCGGCGCCCAGGTCGGCGAACAGCATCGGCGCGAACGGCCCGACCAGGAACGCGCCGAAGTCCAGCACCCGTAAGCCCTGGAGCGGGAAACGCAGCGACTCGACCGGCCCGCCTGTGGCGGAGTCTGCGTCGCCGCGGCCGCGGTCGGTAGCCGTGCTGCGGGGCGTCCAGTGCCTGGCGGCCACATCCTGGTGCTCACCGAGCCGGGGGGCCGGATTGCGGACGGCGGCAGGCGGGTCCAGCGTGACCGGATGGCCGGGCACGGTGATGCGGCCGGCCTCGGGGTCGTCGAGCTGTGTGACGTACCGGTTGGCCTTCGCCTGCTCGTCGTCGAGGACCGCGCCGAGCGGCAGCACGGGCTGGGCCGGCCGGTCGTTGGACCACAGCTCGGCCAGCCACTCGGCCGCGGGCCGGCGGCGGAAGGCCTCGACGTTGGCCCCCCAGTTCGGGAACGCTCTGGCCATGATCCCCGGGTCGTGGCACCGGTTGGCCTCGGCGACCGCCTCGGCACCCATCTCGTCGAACACCCGCTTCGTCAACGGCAGGTCGTCGGGGGACGGCGGCATGACGTGGATCCACTCGCCGTCGGCGCACTCGAACAGTGGTGTCACCGCCTCGTCCTTGGGCATGCCCGCGGCGAGCAGGGCCGACGGCGCCTCGGCCCGGTGCCAGTGCATCATCATCGGAACGAGCGCGCCCTGGACAAGGCTGGTGTGCACCGGCCCGCCTCGGCCGGTCCGCCCCCGTGCCACCAGCCGGGCCGCGATCCCGGTCGCGCACAGCCACATGGCCCCCCAGCTGCCGAGCGGGAACCGGACGTGGACCGGCCCCGGCCGGTGCCCCTGCTGCTCGTCGAGGATGCCCAGTCGCGCCAGCGCCAGCAGGTCGTCAACCGGACGGTCCGCGTCGACGTGGTTGGCCGGCCACGCGAGCACCGACGAGACGACCAGCGCGGGGTGGCGGCTGCCGACAGCGGCGTCGTCGAGGCCGAGCCGGGCCGCCGTCGTGGGACCGTACGAGTGGACGAGCACGTCGACGCCGCGCAGCAGCTCGTCGAGCCGTAATCGCCCCTCGGGGGATTCGACGTCCAGCACCAGCGACTGCTTGGATCGGGCCCAGGTACGGAAGCCGGGCAGGGCCCGGTCGGGGTGGCCGCCGGGCGGCTCGACCAGGACTACGTCCGCGCCCGCCTCGGCCATCAGCATCGTCACCGTCGGCCCGGCGACACCGGTCGACAGGTCGACGACCCGGATTCCGTCGAGCAGTGGTTCTGGCATGCGGGCTCCCCTTTTTCTCGGGCTCTTCTCGGACGCGGGTGTCACAGCCGGCTGGTCAGATAGTCGAGCGCGTAGCCCCCCCCAGGACTGGTCGCGGGTCGTCTCGTCGAACCAGTCGTTTCCCTCCTCGTCGACATAATGCGACCAGAACGCGTGGGGTGACGCCAGGGTAGATCTCGACCTGCCAGTCGACCTGCCAGTCCTCGATCCGCCTGCAGAGCTTGGCCAGCGATTGAGGCGCCCCGCGCCCAGCGAGCAGTCAGTGTTCCTTCGCTTGCCCGACCTCAACCGGTTCCACGGTCGTGTCTGCGGGCAGGATGCGGAGAAGCTCGTCGATCCCGCCGTGCGATCCGTGGGCCTGCGTCATCGCGTAGATCAGCGCACCCGGCAAGCGACGGGACTTGAGCTGTAGTAGCGCAAGATCCTGCTCGCCCTCGACGATGATGTCGGCCGGTCGATCACCCACTGTGTGGCGCGCTAGTAGCTGTTCGACCAACGGCCGAGCGTAGGAGAGGGCGGTGAGCACGGTCGAATCGAACACGAACGTGAAGCCGTGAGCGGCGGCCGTAGCCGCGGCCTCGGCGACCTGGACGATCTCGACGGCTCCATTGGCGACGTGAAGGTCAAAGGTCAAACCGGTGGCCTTGCTGAGCTTCGCCAGCGTTTCAAGCCGCGGCTGCGTCTCGGCAATCTCCAAGCGCGCAACAGCGGGCTGCTTGAGGCCGACCTGCTCGGCGAGGGCCCGCTGCGTAAGGCCGTGTTCGACCCGGTATGCGATCACCTGGTTGGCGACCTTCCGTGCAAACGCCAGCGCGTCCCACTCCTCGCGGAACTCCGGGTCCTGGCGGTGCTCTTCGATTACCTGGTCGAGGGTCTTGAGCTCCGACAGCTTCATCAGTCCTCCTTCAGGTCGTTGAGCCGTTCCACAGCCAGGGCGACTGCCCGCTTGTACTTCCGCTTGTCGTGGTGTCCGATGGCGCCAACGACGACGAGCTTTGCCCCCATCCGCCGGTAGAACGCCCGCCACGGGCTGTCGCCACCTCGGGGACGTAGCTCCCACAGGTGGTCGGCATCCACGACGGCACTGGTGTGTGGGAACGGAAGATCCGTGCCGCGTTCTCGCAGCTTGTCGAGGGCGTTGTCGATCGCCGTGCGCTCATTGGCAGGGAGCTTGGCCAACTCATCGACTGCATCAGGGTGGACCACGACCTCCCAGGACATGCAACCATGATAACGATCACGTTATTGCCGTTGCGCCAGAACCTCAACCCCTGCCAGCACGGTCAGCGTCGTGAGTCCGCCCACGCGCCCGCCCGGCCGCGTGGGGCGGAGGCAGTCATCACGCGGCTGAGGGTGCCCCCGCCGCGTGGCCTCGACCGCTGGTGGACAGCCTCCGCGCCGAACGCAGCACCTCCGCCGGCCCGCCGTTCACAGCGAGTTGCCGGCTGCCGAACAGGGCGACGACCGACAGGTCGACTGCGGGCACGACGATCGGCGCTACCCACATCGGAACACCGAGACGCAGCCCGAGCGCGAGGACGTTCCTCACCCGAAGCAGAAGGTCAACGCGACCACCACGCTAACGATCACGGTCACGAGACGGGCCGGAGCGCCCGGGACCGCCAAGTCTACGGACCGCTTGTTCGATTCGATAGGTGATGTTCTGGTTGACGCGTTCACGGGGCATCGTCCCTGGTCAGGGCCCGGGTAGCGACCGGCCGCACGGTAATTTCAGGGCCGGTCGGGTAGCCGGGGGCATTTCAGCCCCCGGCTCCCACAGATCCCCGCATGGCAGTCTCCCGTCACGGGGCTCTTCTCATCCGGCCATCCAGGCGCCTCTCTCCCACGCCCAGTGAGCCTTTCCCGGTAACGTTTCGTCGCTTTGCGTGACATCAATGTTGTGTTGGTGT
>NZ_CADCWT010000138.1 GCF_902806485.1 Candidatus Frankia alpina
CGCAGTTGCGGATGGGCCTGAAGCACCCCCACCTGGCCGGAACGTACAAGCGGCACTATCATGCATCCAGTTTCGCATCTGCGGCATCGCCCACCAGCGGCTTCCGCAGGTGCGAGCGGGTGCCGTCGCCGTCGGAGTACTCCGCACGGCTCGGCGCTCGCGGCGACGACGGGGTCGCCATGGGTCGACTCGGTGACAGTGGGTGACACCGAGACGCCCGACCGCACAGCCAACAGTGGACGTTCGTATGAGGCGGTCGACCGTGCGCGCTAGGGCGTCGGCGACCGGCCGTGGTGCCTAGGGACGGGGATACGTGAGATTTCGCAGGGTGAAGACGGCGCTGGCGGTCGTGGCCAGTGCCGGACTGCTCGCCGCCGGGTGTGGAAGCGACGGGGGCACGGCCGCGACGCCGGCGCCGGCCACCACCAGTGCCTCCAGCGGCGTCACGGGCACCGTCACCGTGTTCGCCGCGGCGTCGCTGACCGGAACGTTCACGACGCTGGGCAAGCAGTTCGAGGCCGCCAACCCGGGGTCGACCGTGAAGTTCTCCTTCGCGGGTAGTTCCGCGCTGGCCACGCAGATCACCTCCGGCGCGCCCGCGGACGTGTTCGCCGCGGCGAGCCCGGCCACCATGAAGACCGTCACCGACGCCGGGGAGAACTCCTCGGTGCCGAAGGTCTTCGTGCGCAACCAGCTCGTCATCGCCGTGCCGACGGCCAACCCGAAGGGCATCAAGGACCTGCCCGACCTGGTGAAGCCGGGCGTGAAGGTCGCGTTGTGCGCCGAGGCGGTGCCCTGTGGCGCGGCGGCCAAGAAGGCACTGGCCGCGGCCGGCACCAACCTGACCCCCGTCACCCTGGAGCAGGACGTCAAGTCCGCCCTGTCGAAGGTCACCCTCGGTGAGGTCGACGCGGCGCTGGTTTACCGCACGGACGCGAAGGCCGCCAGCGACAAGGTGACGGGCATCGAGTTCCCCGAGTCGGCCAAGGCCATCAACGACTACCCGATCGCCACGCTCAAGGGCGGCAAGAACGCCACCGGTGGCAAGGCGTGGGAGGACTACGTCACCTCCGACAAGGGCGAGGCGGTGCTGACCGCGGCCGGCTTCCAGGCCCCCTGACCCGCGGCCCGACCGGCGCAGGTCGCACCGGTCGGCAGGCGGGACTCGGCCACGGTTCCCCGAGGAGATCATCTCCGGGGAACCGTGGCCGTCGCCATGTGTGGCCCCGGCCGCGAGTGGCAGGCGACGGCGGACGGCGGACGGCGGACGGCGGACGGCGGCAGGGAGGCGGCGGACGGCGGTCAGCGGCGGGAGGCGATGAGGAATCCGTCGGCGAACGGGCCGGGCGCGTCGCGGCCGGCCGCGGCGGCGAGGTCGGCGCGCAGCCGGGTGTGCAGCACCCGCCAGCCGTGGCGGGACAGCCAGCCGACGGCGGGCTCGTCGAGGCCGCCCTTGAGCAGCCTCGCGAACTCGGCCAGCTCCGGCGTGACCCGCAGCTCGTCGATCAGCCACGTGTCGGCGGCCTGGTACTCGAAGCCCAGCAGGCTGCCCGGGGCGGACAGCTCCCCGATGGTCGTGAGCAGGCGGGCGGCCTGGTCGGCGTCGAGGTAGGGCAGCAGGCCCTCGACGAGCCAGCCGGTGCGCTCCCGGGTGCGCAGGCCGGCGTGGGTCAGCGCGGTCGCCCAGTCGCCGGCGAGGTCGGCGGGGACGGTGATGCGCTCGGTCTGCGCGGTGGCGTGGCGGGCGTCGAGGACCGTCTGCTTGAACGTCACCATCTCCGGCAGATCGACCTCGAACAGCCGGATGCCGGCGGGCAGGGACAGCCGGTAGGCGCGGGTGTCCAGGCCGGCGGCGAGCAGGACGAGCTGGCGGTAGCCCTCCCCCGCGGCGCGGGTGAGGTAGTCGTCGAAGAAGCGGGTGCGGTGCACGCCGTGGGAGGCCACCACGTCGAGGAAGTGGAGGAACACGGCGGCGGGGCCGGTGACGGCGCCGGCGCCCCCGGCCGCCTCGACGAACGCCTCGGCGTAGGGGTCGTCGAAGAGCCGGTCGTGGCGCGCGCTCTCCCGGGCCCGGACCCACGCCATGCCGACGGCGGTCAGGCCCACCCCGGCGGGAACCTCGATCTGATCGGACGCAGCCCTGAAGGTCATGACTCACCGTAAGGCGATGGGCGCAGCCCGGCCGAACCGATGGTTACCGAACGTCACCGATTGCGGCGGGGCGGGGACCGGCCGTCAGAACGACACATCCCCCGTCTCGGACTTGCCGATCCGGTGGCAGGTGGCACTGTCGCGCAGGTAGCCGAAGGCGAAGGCCTGGGCGCGCTGGCGGGGCGAGCCGTGGGCGTCGGGGGCGCTGGCGGGCTCCTGGCTGAACCAGCCGCCGCTGGTGTCGCCGAGGCTGTAGAACAGCAGGGCGCCCTGCAGGGCATCGGTGACGGCGATGCGCCCGGCGTCGTGCGCGGCGGAGGCCTGCCGCCCGGCGAAGCAGTCGGCCTGGTTCTCCTCCGCGCGGGTGACGACCCCCAGGTTCCCGCCGATGCGGTCGCCGCGGTGGGACAGCTCGTGCATGAGGACGAACAGCGGGTAGGTGGGGCCGCCGATCTGGGTCAGCTCGTCGAGGAAGTCGACGCTGTAGGCGACGGTGTCGTCGAGGGTGCAGTACAGGGCGTTGTCGGCGAACTGGCGGGGGTCGTTGACCTCGCGGCCGCAGGCGTCGTCGGGTACCTCACCGTCGTGATAAGGGACGAAGCGCGGCGCGGTCCAGGCGTCGCCGAGCTCGCCGTGCCAGAAGGTGTTCAGCGCGCCGGGGCAGCCGACCGGCTCGTTGACGAGCCGGTCGACATCCTGCACGTTGGTGACCTTGCCGCCGCAGGATGAGCCCGACGCCGTCGCGGCGGCGCTCAGCGCCCCGCCTGCGCCGGCCGGCGAGCCGCTGTCGGCTCCCGCCGACACCCCGCCGGTGGCACTGCTCGTGCCGACGCCGCCGGCAGCGTTGAGGGGACCACCGGTCGCAGCGGCGTTGCAGCCGGCCAGCAAGCCGACAGACATGACGATCGCGGCCAAGGCCGCCCAGATGACCCGCACGACGGTCAACGTAGAGGCGATCTACCCCTCCGGTGATTCGTCACCGTCTCCGCGACCGTGATCGAGGGAGGACCGTCCTTGCCCCGCGGCGCGCAGCGGGCCCGGGACCGCCCGGACGCCCGCCACCCCCGTCCCCGCCGCCGCCGCGGCCGTTCCACCGCGGCGACCCGGATAACCGCAGGTAGAGCGACCGCGAAGGGGCTCATGACCGCAGGTGGGAGCCCGGCGACGACGACGGCGGCGGCGAGCTCGTGGGAGCCCGGGGTGATGACGGTGACCGCGGCGAGGGTCGCGAGGCCGAGCAGGGCGGTCGCGGCGGTGAGCACTATCACCGGTCGATGGGCCGGTAAGGGGGGTGGTGGCACCGGCCCGATCGGGGGACGTCGGGCCGCCGCCTCGGCACCGGCCCCGCGCGAGCCGGATCAGTCCAGGCCGACGGCGACGGCGAGGGTGGGACGGACCGGCGCGGGCAGCCATCCCGCCGGGGCGCGGCCGGGCACCGTGCGCCAGCCCAGTCCGGGGGTGAGTAGAGTCAGTGCGCCGGTGGCGGGCCGGCGGGATACGTTCCTCCCAGCGGGCGGGGCCCGCGGCGGTCGGCTGGACGAGCCCGACGACGAGCTCCCCCGGCAGCGTCACCGCGCCGGCGCCGATCTCGCCGACGCCGGCCGGCTCCCCGGCGGTGACCACGATCGTCGCCTCGATGTGGTGCCCGGCGGGGGGCGTCGCCGGAAAGGTCCGGGTGACCGCGCCGAGCCGCACGTAGGCGGACGCGCCCGCCGCGGCGCCGGCGGGCAGGCGGGCGGTCAGGTGCACCGCGATCCGCTCGCCGCTGACCTGACGCAGAGCGGTGAAGGACCCGTAGAAGCTGGCGGGCGCCGCCGGGTCGACGATCTCGTCCGGGCGCAGCCGGTACAGCGCCCGCCCCGGCACCCGGTCGGGCAGGGTCGCCGTCGCGGGGCCGAGGTCGGCCGCGTACAGCACGCCCCCCGCTCAGGTCCGGCCGGTTACGCAGCGTCTGGTACGGCACCTGGGTGTACCGGCTGGGCACCTGCGGCGTCACGACGACCACCGCCAGGGCGGGGTAGGTGTCGGGGAGCAGGGCGGCGAGGAAGGCGTTGCGGTCGTTGACCCAGCGCTGCCCGTCGACCTTGCCGGGCACGGCCGACGCGGTGAGCAGGACCATCGCCACCGCGGCCACGCCGGCCGCGGCGGGCCGCAGTACGGCGGCCCGCGGCAGGGCTGCGGCGGCCGACCACAGCCGGCGGGCGCCGTCGGCGGCGAGAATCAGGACCGGCGTCACCGCGGCCAGGTGGTAGTGCGGACCGAGACCGTCGCGCAGCCCCGGCATCGCGAACGCCGAACCCCACCAGAACAGGTATCCGCCGCCGACCGCGGCCACCGTCGCCACGAGCAGCAGCCGCTGCGCCCGCCGCCGAACAGCCAGCCCGGCGCGGCGGTGCAGGTCTGCTGCAGGGCACGCAGCGCGAGGTGACGGGTGAAGGCGAACGTCGGCTCGGAGGGCAGGATCCGCCGGGGGACGAAGCCGAAGCGATCCAGCGGATCGGACGCGGACAGCGGCATCCGCAGCGCGGAGCCCGTGACCGACCGGCAGAAGGCCAGCAGCACGGCGACGAACGGCGCCAGGCCGAGGACCGCCCAGCCGACCCGCGCAGGTATCGCCCGCGGCTCACGGCGTAACCGCGAACACGACCACCCCGGCCAGCACCAGCACCGCGTCGAAGGGGCGCAGCAGCAGCGTGAAGCCCACGCCCGCCCCGCCGCCGAGCAGCGAGCGCCGCGCGCCGGTGCGGGCCCCGCGCAGCAGCGCCGCGCTGGCCAGGGTGAGCGTGGCCGCGCCGCAGGCGTAGGCCAGCGGCAGCGCCGTGTGCACGACGACGAGCGGCGATCCGGCCAGCAGGGCCGCGGCCAGCACGGCGCTGGCCGCGTCGTCGAGCAGCTCGCGGGCCAGCCGGTACGTCCCGGCGACCCAGCCGGCGGCGACGAGGGCCGGCGCGACGGCCATGGTGGCGAACACCGCCTGCGAGGCGGCGAGCAGCGCCGGCCAGCCCGGCAGGTACTTGGTGAACAGCCGGCCGTCGTGCTCGCCCGTCAGCCAGGGCCGGAAGAACGGCTCCATCGTCGCCGCGTCCAGGGTCAGGTGCCCGTCGAGCAGCATCCGGGCCTGCAGGACGTAGGCGGCCTCGTCGGCGTCGCCGGAGCCGTTGCGGTACAGCGTCGCCTGCAGGACGAGGCTCGCCGTGAACGAACAGGCGCAGATCACGGCGACGGCAAGCGCCGGGCGCGACCAGGCCGGCCCGCCGGGCCCGCGCAACCGTCCACCGAGCCGCCGTCCCAGGCCCGACCGCTGCCCGCGGAACATCCGACCAGCCGAAGCGGGCCCCGGTCCCGGCCCGGGCCGACGCGGAACGGGGATCTGCGTGGACGTGGCGTCCGCCGTCGTCACCGGGCCGACCGCCGGTCTCGGCGATCGTGCCCACGGTGGTGAATCCGCGCCCATCTCCCCCGCCCCATCCCATCTGGGAACCGCATCACCGGCGCCACACGCTGGCTAGATCGGCAACCGCGTCCCGCCGACTTCGCCTTCGCAGTACCAACCGGCATATCGTCCCATTAGCGTAGGGGGCACCATTCTGTGCATTTCGCGGGGGTGCGGGCGGCACGACTCCGCGCGCCCTGTCGAGGACCGACCCGCGGCGCCCGGAACCATCGGAAACTGCAGGCGGCACGCCCGGTACCCCCGAAGGGACCACCAAAATCGGCCGATACCGGCCCGTCGTGCCCTGCCTCCGCACCGGCCCCGCCGAATCAGCACCCCGGTAAAGAGGGGCACCCGAACGTGGCGGACCATCCTCGCCCGCCGTCCCGGCGGGCCTGTCGGGCCGCTATTCGATGGGGCCGGCCGGTTCGATCGGCTCGATCGCGGCCGACCGGCGGTGATCGAACACCAGGCTGGTCTGCACGTCGAAGACCTCGGGCCGAGCGGTGAGCCGGTCGATGACCAGGCTGTAGAGCCCGTCGACGTCCGGCACCGCGACGTGCAGGAGGAAACCGAAGGTGCCGGTCGTGGAGAACAGGCTGACCGTTTCGGAGAGGTCGGCCGCCCAGGCGCGGAAAGCCTCGATGACCATCCGGGAGGGCGGGCGGACCCGCACGGATATCAGGGCCTGCGCCGGCCGGCTGATCGCGGCCAGATCGACCTCGGCACGAAAGCCGTTGATGATGCCCCGTTCCACCAGCGAGCGCACCCGCTGCAGGGAGGTCGAGGGCACCACGTGGGTGGCCAGGGCGAGATCCCGGTTGGTCCGCCGGCCATTGTGCTGCAACAGGCGCAACAAGGCCCGGTCGAGCTCGTCCAAGCCGATTCTCCTCGCCGTCAGGGCATTGATGACCCGCCCGCGGAGCATTTGTTGCATGGCCGCGACATCGTAGCAACATGTCCGGGTATCGGGCAGGTTGTGCCGAGCGTCTGCCGCGTTGGGATCCCGCGACCAGGGAAAACGCACACGGAACGATTCCGCGCTCCCGCGTGTCTCAAGCCGTTTTCGGACGGCATGTGGTGCGCCGCGGGCAGGCGCAGCGGGGCCCGGGCGGGCGGCGGGGTGACCCCGTAGCCGGGTCACGGACCGGTTGCCGCTTGTCCGGGGTGGATGGTAAGCCGACAAGGGGTGGCTGGTGGCGGCCGCGTCCCTGCCGCGGACCGCCCGCGCGTCCACCGGTCGGTCGGCCGGGGACGGTTCCCGACCCGTGAGGAGCACCGCCCGTGCCGCAGCCCGTTCCGTTCGTCGACTATCTGGTCCTCGGTGAGCGCCCGCATCTGGTCGCCCGCGAATGCACCGCGTGCGGCGCACGTTTCTTCGACCGGCGCAATGCGTGCGCGAGCTGTTTCGGCACCTCCTTCACGCAGGTGGACGTTCCCACCGAGGGCGAGGTGCGCGCGTTCACGATCGTCGCCCACGCCGCCCCGGGCGTGCCCGTGCCGTTCGTATCGGCGACGGTGGACTGCGCCGGCACGAGCGTGCGCGCCAATCTCATCAACGTCGCACCCACGCCCGAGGCGGTGCGCCTGGGAATGAAGGTCCGCCTCGCGCTCACCGCGGTCGGCGTCGACCAGGCCGGCACCGAGGCCATCAGCTTCGGGTTCGAACCCCGTCGGTGAAGTCCGCTCCCGTCCCGGGAACCCGCCCCACATCTTCGGCAGGAGAGACGACCATGGCCAGCGACGACGTCTGGATTCTCGGCATCAGCATGACGCGGTTCGGCAAGCATCCCGACTCCGACCTGATCGACCTGGCCGCCGAGGCGACCATGAACTCCATCGCGGACGCCGGGATCACGATGCGGGAGATCGGTATCCTCGCCGCGGGCAACCTGCGCGGCGGCGGCGGGATCGGCCAGGCCTTACAGAAGCAGGTGGGCCAGACCGGGATCCCCGTCTACAACGTGGCCAACGCCTGCGCGACGGGGGCGACCGCGATCCGCGTCGTCCACATGGCGTTGCGCGCCGGGGAGGCGGACTTCGGGCTCGCCATCGGCGTGGAGAAGCTCGCCGGCGGCGAGCGGGTGGGCGACTCGGCCACCTGGTCGCCGCAGGGCCGGTTCGGCGCGATCGGCCCGCTCGACGGGCGCATCGGCACCGAGACGATGCCCGGGGTCTTCGCCCAGATCGGCATGGAGTACGGCCACCGCTACGGCGGCACGAGCTTCGAGCTGTTCGCCCGGATCTCCGAGAAGAACCACGCCCACTCGACCCTGAACCCGCTGGCCTCCTAGCAGCGCCGGTTCACCCTGGACGAGATCATGAAGGACGTCATGATCTCCTACCCGAACACCCGGCCGATGTGCTCGGCGAACTGTGACGGGGCGGCGGCGGTCCTCGTCACCGGCGCCGCGCTGAAGACCCTGGCGCCCGAGCAGCGCCGCCGGGCGGTGAAGATCTCCGCCTCGGTGCTGACCACCGACCCGTGGGAGGAGGCCTGCCAGGTGCTGCCGAACGTCAACACGCTGACCCGCAACGCCGCACGGCGCGCCTACGACACCGCCGGAGTCGGCCCGGAGGACCTCGACCTCGTCGAGCTGCACGACTGCTTCGCCACCGCCGAACTGGTCCACTACGACAACCTGATGCTCTGCCCGGAGGGCGGCGCGGTGGACTTCTTCGACTCGGGCGCGACCTGGCGGGACGGGTCGACACCGGTGAACGTCTCCGGCGGGCTGGAGTCCAAGGGTCACCCGATCTCCGCGACCGGTATCGCGAACATCTGGGAGGTGGCGACCCACCTGCGCGGCGAGGCCGGCGACCGGCAGATCCCCGGCGCCCGCGTCGGCCTGGCCCACGTGATCGGGCTGGGTTCGGCCTGCGGGGTGCACATCCTCGAACGCGCCGCCGCCTGATCCGCCCCCCGCCCCGGGGATGCCGCCGGTTGCGGTGCGGTCGGTGCGACCGCGGGTGGGCTCAGGGCCGCTGCGGCGGGGCGGGGCGGGGGCGCAGGCCGTCCATGAACAGGTCCAGCAGGCGCCCCGCCTGCGCGCGCTGGGCGGGTTCGCCGGCGGCGAGGGTGACGCCGGCGAGGCCGGTGAGCACATCGACCGGGTCGACGTCGGCGCGCACGGTCCCGGCGGCGGCACCGGCGGCGAGCAGCGAGGCGACGGCGTCGACCATCCGCTCGCGGGTGTGGGCGAACGGGTCGCCACCGGAGGCGATGACGGCCCGCAGCGCGTCCGCCATCCCCCGTTTGGCCGTGGTGTAGTCGAGAAAGGCGTCCATCCAGGCGCGGACGGCCGCGTCCGGTGCCATACGGCCCAGCAGCGCCGGCGCCGCGTCGCACAGCCGGCCGAGTTCGGCGCGGTAGACCGCCTCGACGAGCGCCTCGCGGGTCGGGAAGTGCCGGTAGAGGGTGGCGATGCCGACGCCGGCGTCCTTCGCGACGGCCTCCAGCGGCACGCCCGGCCCTGCGGCGGAGAAGGCCCGCAGGGCGGCGCCGAGAACCTGCTCGCGGTTGCGGCGGGCATCGGCCCGCAGCGGCCTGGTCCTGCCCTGTGCCGGCATCGCTCTCCTCCCCGCGGCCGGGATCACCGCGGCCGGGAAGCATCGCCCCACCGGGACTGTTCGAGCGCTACGGACACCGACGCGCCACGGCCCGGGTGGGTCGTCGCCGCGATCGCCTGCCACCGCCATCATATCAACCGGGTTCCCACCCGATTCCGTCGAGCACATAGTAAGGATCTGACTGTGAGCACTCTGATCACCACGCCGTTTTCCGCGACCTCGACCGCGGTCTAGGTACTGGCGGAGGTCGACCTGTCCGGCCGGCGGGCCGTCGTGACCGGCGCCTCCTCGGGCATCGGCGTCGAGACGGCCCGGGCACTGGCCACGGCGGGCGCGCAGGTCACGATCACGGTCCGTGACCTCGACGCCGGTGCCCGGGTGGCCGCCGATCTCACCGCGTCGACCGGCAACGCCCACGTCACCGTCGCTCCGCTGGATCTCGCGCAGCCCGCCTCCGTCGCCGCGTTCGTCAACGGCTGGCAGGGTCCGCTGCACATCCTCGTCAACAACGCCGGGGTGATGGCCTCGCCGGAGACCCGCACGCCGCAGGGCTGGGAACTGCAGTTCGCCACCAACCATCTGGGGCACTTCGCGCTGGCGACGGGCCTGCGGCCGGCGCTGGCCGCGGCCGGCGGCGCGCGGGTGGTGTCGGTGAGCTCCAGTGCGCACCTGCGCTCCGACGTCGGGTTCGACGACATCCACTTCCTCGAGCGGCCGTACGAGCCGTGGTCGGCCTACGGGCAGTCGAAGACGGCCAACGTGCTGTTCGCCGTCGAGGCGACCCGGCGGTGGGCGGACGACGGCATCGCCGTCAACGCGCTCATGCCCGGCGGCATCCGCACCAAGCTGCAGCGCCACGTCACCGACGCCGAACTCGACCGGCTGCGGGCCCAGAGCGGCGGCGGCGGGGGGATCTCCTGGAAGACACCCGGGCAGGGGGCGTCGACGTCGGTGCTGCTCGCCGCGTCGCCGCTGGTCGACGGGGTCAGCGGCCGGTACTTCGAGGACTGCAACGAGGCCGGGCCGAACCAGCCGGGCAGCCGCACCGGGGTGGCGGACTACGCCCTCGACCCGCGCTCGGCCGCCCGGCTGTGGGACGTCAGCCTCGCCACCTTGGCCGGCTGACCGGCGCCGACCTGCCCACGGGCGGCATCCGACCGGGACGGCATCGGCGGTCGGTCGGTCGGGCGAGCGGGCGAGCGGCGGTCGGGCGGCGGGCGGTCGGGCGGCGGTCTCAGGGGGCGAGCGGTAGGGGTGGCGTCGCCCGGGGCGAGGCGGACGGGCCCGCTCCCCCGGGTGTGCCGGGTGGGCTCGGCAAGTCGGTTGCGGCGGGTCGGGCGACGACGACGGTGACGGTCGACCCGCGGGCGACGCCGCCCGCCGCCGGGGTCTGCCCGACAACCGTGCCGGGTGGCTCGCCGCCGGCGCGGGGCTGCTGGACGACGGTGAGACCCAGGTCGGTCAGGGTCCGTTCGGCCTCACCCGCCGGTCGGCCGTGCAGGTCGGGCACGGCCACCGTGTCGCTGACCACGGTGATGGTGACGGAGCTGCGGGCCGCCACCCGGGTGCCCGCGGCCGGCGCGACGGCGTCCACCTGACCGGCGTCGGCGGCGGACGGGCCGGAGTTGACCCGTTCGACCACGGTGAGGCCGATGGCGCGCAACGCGGCGCGGGCGTCGTCGGCGCCGAGCCCGACGACCTCGGGCACCGTGACGGTACTCGGACCCGCCGACACGGTCAGGGTGACGGTGTCGGCGCGGGCGCCCGTCGTCCCGGCCGGCGGGTCGATCGCGACGACGGTGCCGCGGGCGCTGCTGCCCGACCGGTAGGCGCGCTCGACCGTGGCGAAGCCGGCGGCGCGCACGGCGGACTCCGCCGCCGCGGCCTGCTCACCGAGCACGTCCGGGACGGCGACCCGGTCGGTGGCCGGCGAGGCATCGGTGGGATCGGTCGGCGTGGCGGGAGAGGTGGCGCTTACCTGGTCTCCGGTCGCCCGGGTGGCGGTTCGGGTGGCGGCGGGGCTGGGGGCGCGGCCCGTCGCCTTCCCGTCGGGTCGGCCGGCGGGTCCACCGGGCACGGCGAGCTGACCGGACGCCGTGGCGGTGGCCCCGGCGGACCCGCCGTGGGCGTGCACGAGCAGGCCGATCACCACCAGCGTGGCCGCGATCACGGCACCCACCGCGACCACGGCGGCGAGCAGCCGCACCCGCCGCTGCCGGGCCGGCCGGCCGGCCGGCCCGGGATCGCCTGCGGGGCCGGCCGCGCCGGCCAGCATCAGGTCCAGCGAGCCGGTCCCCAGCCCGGGCCCCGAGCCGGTCTCCGGATCGGTGGCCGGATCAGTGGCCGGTCGCCGGCCGGACGCCCCGCCGGGCAGCGGCACGGGCGGGGCCACCGCCACCCCCGTCGCAAAACCCGGCCGCATCCCCGCCCCAATCCCCGCGGAGCGAGGCCTCGGCGCCGCCTGCGACCGGCTCACCGCCGGCAGGCGGGCGGCGGACGCGGCAGGCACGGCAGGCGGTGACGTGCCCGGACCCGGCCGGTGTCCAGCGGGCTGGTGACGATCGTCTCTGCTGCGTCACCGGGGCGGACGAGGCGGCGCAGCAGCTCCTCGGCGGTGGGCCGGCCGGCCGGGTCCCGGCGCATCGCGGCGCGTATCACGGCGGCCAGCGCCGGGTCGAGGTCGCCGAGCGCGGGGTCGGTGTGCTGGAGTCGGCGCAGCTGGGCCGACGTCGGCCCTTCAGTGAACGGCTTGCGCCCGCTGCCCGCGAAGATCACCAGGCCGCCCCAGGAGAAGATGTCGGCGGCGCTCGTCACGGTCTCGCCGCGGGCCTGCTCGGGAGCCATGAACGCCGGGGTTCCCGCGACCCGGCCCGACGGCCCGCTGGGCGCCTCGTCGGTGACCCGGGCCAGCACGAAATCGATCACCCGTGCACCCAGCGGGGAGAGCAGCACGTTGGCCGGGGTGAGGTCGCGGTGCACCAGGCCCGCGCCGTGGACGGCGGTCAGGGCCGCGGCGACGCGCTCCAGGTCGGCCGAACCCAGCGGGCCATGGGTGGCGACGGCGTGGGCCAGCGTCGGGCCGTCAACGAATTCGGTGACGAGGTACGGCTGCCCGTCCGGGGGATCGACGACGTCGAGAACCTCCGCGGTGCAGAAGCGGGCGACGCGGCGGGCCACGGCGGCCTCGCGCCGGAACCGCTCACGGTAGCGGGGAATGCGGGCGACGTCCGCGCGGATGACCTTCACGGCGACCAGGCCGGTGTCACGGCTGCGGCCGAGGAAGACGGTGCCCATGCCGCCCTCGCCAAGGCGGCCGAGAAGCCGGTAATCGCCGAGTTCGTGCGGGTCGCCGGGGCGCAGCGGGTCCGGGCGGGTGGTGAGCCCGGTCGTTGTTTCCCGCGGCTCGGTCACCTCGCCGACGTTTTCGCGCGAATCCACCATTCCTCCCTACGGCCGAGCGGGAATCGGGCACAGGGCGCCTGCTGAATTGTCGGTGACCGATCGTCCTCCCGGTCATCCTTATCGCGAACTCGACACCGCCGACGGCGCGCTTCCCCCGCGTCCGTCGACCGCCGACGGCCTCCCCCTGTCACCGACGCAACTGCCCCGCGGCGGCGAGGCAGGGGCCCGAAAAGGCCAGCGTGGCTGCCCGGCCGGCCTGCTCCCGGGGGGCGCTGCCGGCCCGGTCACCGTTGTGGCCTCAGGGCTACTGCCACCTGGGCCGCCGCGCATTTCCCGGCCGATACCTCATCACCCGGCAGACCAGCAGAAACCTTGACGGAAATCACGGGGAACGCTCCCCCGCCGTCGATCCGCCGGCCCCGGACCGGCAATAGCTCGCACGTCCCACGAACGGGTAGTCGGAGTCCCTGCGCCGGGTACCCCCCTTCCGGCCGGCCCCGCTGCCGAACGCACTGCTGGACGCACTGAGCCATTCCCGGCGTCGATTTGTGAGGTTGGGTAATTGTTGCGGGGTGTGAGTG
>NZ_CADCWT010000139.1 GCF_902806485.1 Candidatus Frankia alpina
ACGGGGCCAATACTCCGCGTAGCAGATCGCAACCTAGAACGATCTTCCCGGGGCCCTGGTGCCGGCCCGGAAAGAGATGGTGCCGGCCCGGGAAGAGCGGGCGCCGCTGGGCTGCTGTAGGAGCTGTGACGGGAGCCTGGGTACTGGTCGGAGCCGTCGTGCTGGCGGTGTTGCTGGGCACGGTGATGCGCGCGCGGGACGGCCGGTTCCGCTCGGCGCGGGGACGGTCGCTCGCCGCCGCGGGGAGGCCGGTGGACGCCGTGGCTGAGTCATCCGGAGCCACCAGACCCGCCGACGCGATCGGCTCCGACGCGATCGGCTCCGACGCGATCGGCCCCGACGCGATCGGGTCCGGTGAGGCGTCCGGTTCCGCCGAGGTGCCGGATTCCGGGGGTGCGGGGTGTGGGCTGCGGGCCGAGTTCGCCGCGCTCGGGGAGGCGATGGGGGAGCGGGCGACGCTGCTGCAGTTCTCCACGGCGTTCTGCGCGCCGTGCAGGTCGACGCGCCAGGTGCTGGCCGGGGTGGCCGCGGTGGTGCCCGGGGTCCGCCACGTCGAGGTGGACGCGGAGTCGCAGCTCGCCCTGGTGCGCCGGCTGGGTGTCCGACGAACGCCCACGGTGCTGATCGTCGATGCCTCCGGCCGTGAGGTCAGGCGCGCCAGCGGTGCGCCCCCGACCCGGCAGGCAGTGTTCGCGACCCTCGCGGAGATCCTCCCGACAGAAGGGACCAATCAGGCAAATAGTGACTCTTCGGAACCGTCGTCGACGGGTTAACACAGACGTGACTTTCGCTGCTACCGTGGCACGAACCATGTTCCGGACGCAGCTTGTGAAGCGCCGCGCGGTCGACCTGTGCCGCGTGGGCAGCTGCTTGTGTCGTCTTTCCTGATCGCGGGTCGGCGCTCCTGATGTGATCAGTTGCCCCGACGCATCTCTCCGCATCCGACCGGGTAGCTCGAACCGGGAGTCAGGAGAAAGTCTCGTGGTAGATCCTCGTGGCCTGCGGTTCACCGCCGCCGTCACCTCGGTCGTGCTCGCCGTGGTGCTCGTGACGGGCAGCGGATGGCTGTTGCTCGCGCAGACCGTGGTGTTCGCGGTGGGAGCGGTGGCCGGCGTGCGATACGCCCCCTACGGCCTGCTGTTCCGGGTGTTGGTCCGGCCGCGACTAGGGCCACCGGCGACGACGGAGGACGCGGCTCCGCCCCGGTTCGCCCAGCTCGTCGGTGCAATCTTCGGCGCCGTGGGGGTCGCGGGGTTCCTGTCGGGCATTTCCGTCCTCGGTTTCATCGCCGCTGCGGCCGCCTTCATCGCGGCCTTCCTCAATGCGGCGTTTGAATTCTGTCTCGGGTGCCAGATTTATCTTTTCTTCCGTTCCATCACCGTGAGAGGAGCGCGCGCATGAGCCGCGAGAAGGCACTGGTCGACGCCGCGTGGGTCGAGGCGAGTCGCGACAACCCCAAGGTCGTTCTGGTTGAGGTCGACGAGGACGTTTCCGCCTATGACAAGGGGCATATTCCGGGCGCCGTGCGGCTCGACTGGAAGTCCGAGCTGCAGGATCCGATCATCCGGGATTTCGTCAACTCCGAGCAGTTCGAGAAGCTGCTGTCCGGCAAGGGCATTGCGAACGACGACACCGTCGTGCTCTACGGCGGCAACAACAACTGGTTCGCGGCCTACGCCTACTGGTACTTCAACCTGTACGGCCACGCGGACGTCCGGCTGCTCGACGGCGGCCGTAAGAAGTGGGAGCTCGAGGGCCGTGAGCTGACCGCCGAAATCTCCCCGCGGACGGCGACGAGCTACACCGCCAAGGAGCCGCGTACCGACATCCGCGCGTTCCGCGAGGAGGTCGTCGCCGCGATCGGCGAGAGGGCGCTCGTCGACGTCCGTTCTCCCGACGAGTTCTCCGGCAAGCTGCTGGCTCCGGCGCACCTGCCGCAGGAGCAGTCTCAGCGGGCCGGGCACATCCCCACCGCGAAGAACATTCCGTGGGCGAAGACCGCGAACGAGGACGGCACCTTCCGGAGCAATGACGAGCTGACCAAGCTCTACGGCGAGGCCGGCGTCGACCTCTCGCGGGACATCATCGCCTACTGCCGCATCGGTGAGCGTTCGGCGCATACCTGGTTTGCCTTGCACGAGTTGCTCGACCTGCCGAGCGTGAAGAACTATGACGGGTCGTGGACCGAGTACGGCTCGCTGGTGGGCGTGCCGATCGAGAAGGGTGCGTGAGGCATGTGCGGCGCGACCCGCGGTGGACCGTCTGTGGAGGGAATTGACGTGGCCAAGGAGACCGTGATCCAGGGCGTCGTGGTGCGGGGCGGCGAGCCGGTCTCGACCGGCTATGCCCGGCTGCTCGACGAGGGCGGCGACTTCACCGCGGAGGTTCCGCTGTCCGCGACCGGCCAGTTCCGCTTCTTTGCGCGGCCGGGGCAGTGGACCGTGCGAGCGCTCGTGCCTGGCGCGAGCGGCGAGCAGAAGGTCGTCGCTCGCCAGGGAGAGCCGATCGACACGCAGGTCGAGGTCACGGCCTGAGGGGTACGGCTGGCAACATCGCGGCTGGCGCGGCAGAGGAGACAGCGGGCATCGTCCGCTGTCTCCTTTCTCATGGGCTAGGGGCGGATGGCACCGCTGCGTTCCGCGTTCGCGTGGGCGGCGGCGGGCAGCACCGGGCGGGAACCGCTCAGCAAACCCGCGCCGGGTGGCACCGTCGTCGGCACCGCGAAGTGCATCGGGCCCACCGAGAAACAGCGCAGCCCGTTGTCGTGGGCGAAGGCGACCGCGGAGCTCCGGTCGGGGAACGGCCCGATGATGCGGCGGACGGTGCGTTGCCCGGCGGCCGGGAACAGGACCACCGCGAAGAGTATGTCGGAGTCTGCCATGATGCGATCATGAAAGCGCATGTGATGGCCGCCGGCATGCGTTTCGACGTGTCCCGTTCGTGGTCTGTTGTTGCGCCTGCGGTGGCTTCTGTAATGGCTTTCAGGGCGGCGTGAGACCGCCCGAGCGCCTCAACAGCCCGGGAGCACCTCAGTAGACGAGGGCCTGGACTCCCTGCGCGAGCACCTCGTCGACGAATGCGGCCGCGCCGGCGATGCGGATGCCGGGCAGGAGGTCGTCCGGGCCGAACGAGCGCCGGGCCGCGCACTGGGTGCACACGGTGACCCGGCCGCCCGCGAGGATGCCGGCGAGGAGGTCCGGCAGCGGCGCGGCGTGCGGCAGGTCGAACTCCGCGGCCCGTCCGGGCAGCGCGAACCAGGCGGATTCGCCGGTGAGCCAGAGCGAGACATCTGTACCGGCGACGGCGACCGCCGCCACCGTGAACGCCTGCGAGCAGCGCTCCGGCGCGTCCACCCCAGCGGTGACCTTGACGACGAGCGGACGGGTCATGGTTCCCAGTCTGCCTCATCGGAGGTCCCCGGCGGGCCGTCGTACGGCCCGCCTGACCACGTCGGCGCGGCGCGGGGCTAGGCTGCGCAGCGTGCTGCACTACTTCTTCACCGGGCTGCTGGTGGCGATGTCCGTCCTGATCGCCTGGTTCTCCGGCTATGTGGTCTACAAGCTGTACGAGGGGCAGCGCTGAGCGCCCGGGACCGGTCGGTCGCCGCCGGGCGGCCGCGGACGGCCACGACCGGTACCGCCGATCTGCACGCCAGCCTGCTGCCACTGGCCTTCCTCGTCGGCACCTGGCGTGGCGAGGGCGTGGGCGGCTACGAGGATCTCGAGGGCTTTCACTACGGCCAGGAGATCACCTTTGCCGCCGATGGACGGCCGGCCCTGGGCTACGTCTCCCACACATGGTGGGCGGACGAGCCGCGCGACGGCCGGGAACCGGGCAGCCCACTGGCCACCGAAACCGGCTTCTGGCGTGTCCAGCCCGGCGAGGACGGCAAGAAGACCGTCGAGGTGACGCTGGTGCACCCGTTCGGCATCGCGGAGATCTACGTCGGCGCGGTGACGGGAACCCGCATCGATCTGGACCACAACGTGCTGATCCGCACGGCGACCGCCCGCGACGTCACCCGCTCGGTGCGGCTTTACGGGCTGGTCGAGGGCGGGGACCTAGCCTACGCGATCGACATGGAAGCCGAGGGCAAGCCGTTGCAGTCGCACCTGTCGGCGCGCCTGCACCGCGTCACGGACTGACCGGTACCGGGGCCGGCCGGGTACCGGTCAGCCGGGCTTCGTGGCGGTGCCGGCGGCGAGCTTGGCCCGCCACGCTTTCTCCCGCTCGATCGCCGAGGCGAATCCGAGGGCGATCGCCGGGTCGAAGTTGTCGTCGGCGTAGGTGCCGACGCAGCCGAGGATCCGGTCGATCTCCTCGGCCGTGACCGCGAGCAGCGGGATCTGCCCGGTCAGGAAGATGTCGCCGACCCGGTCGATGGAGAAGTGCACGCCGTAGGTCTTCGCGTTGCGGCTGAGCAGGAAGGCGTAGGTGCTCGCCGCGTTCTCCGCGGGGGCCCGCATGAAGAACGCCTCGACCAGCAGGGTGTGGTCCTGCACGACGAGCCAGGTCATCGTGCGTAGCTTGTGCTCCCCCTCCAGGGTGACGAGGAACGAGCCCGCGTTGATGCGCTCGTAGGCGAGGTCGAGGTCGGCCAGGGCGTCGGTGATCAGGATGTCGAGCCGCTCGCGTTCTGCCGTGTCGCTGGGTGCCGTCATGACCCGAGACCTCCCCGCTTGCAGCTGTGACGATGCCGGATCCGGTGACGATCCTCCCACCCGGCCCGGTCAGACGGCGACGGCGGCGGGGCTCAGCGCGTGCCGGTAGCTGCGTAGCACTCCGCGGGCGGTGGCCGACCAGCCGAAGCCGGCCGCCCGGCCGACCGCGCCGGCGGAGAGCCGGCTGCGCCAGTGCGGCTGGCGCAGCAGCCGGTCCAGCGTGTCCGCGTAGCGGGCCGGGTCGCGGCCCGCTACGAGCAGGCCGGAGACCCCGTCGGCGACGGCGGTGTGCAGGCCGCCGACCGCGGCGGCGACCACCGGCGTGCCGCAGGCCTGGGCCTCAAGTGCGACGAGGCCGAAGCTCTCGCTGTGGCTGGGAACCACGACGGCGGTGGCTGCCCGGTACCAGTGGGCCAGCTCATGCTGCGGCGCCGGTGGCTGGAACCGAACGAGGTCGGAGATTCCCAGGTCCGCGGCGAGCTTCACCAGGGCATCCGGCTGCTCCAGCCCCGAGCCGCTGGGCCCGCCGACGACGGCGACGGTCAGCTTCGAGCGGCGGGTTGGATCACGGCGCAGCAGCTCGGCGGCGGCATGCAGCAGCAGGTCCGGCGCCTTGAGTGGTTGGATCCGCCCGACGAACAGCAGCAGGTCGCCGTTCGGGTCGAGGCCGAGGCGCGCCCGCGACTGCGCCGTGTCACCCGGCCGGAAGATCTCCAGGTCGACGCCCGGTGCTACGACGTCGACCTGGTCGGGGGCAGCGCCGTAGAGGTCGATGAGGTGGTCGCGCTCGTCCCTGGTGGAGGCGATCAGCCGGGTGGAGCCGGCGATGACCTCCTGCTCGCCCAGCAGCCGGCCGGGCGGCTCGGGGCGGTCCCCGACGGCCAGTGCGCCATTCTTGATCTTGGCCAGGGTGTGGGAGGTGTGCACGAACGGCACGCCCCACCGCCGGGCGACCGCGAGGGCGACCTGGCCGGACAGCCAGTAGTGCGAATGGATAACGTCGAAGTAGCCCGGCTCGTGCCCCGCCTCGGCGCGCAACACGTCCGCAGTGAACGTGCACAGCCACGCCGGCAGGTCCTCGCGGTGGATCTCCTCGAACGGCCCGGCGTCGACGTGGCGCACCGTGACGCCCGGGGCCAGCTCCGCCGAGGTCGGCAGCTTGCTGCTCACCGCCCGGGTGAACACCTCGACCTCGACGCCGAGCGTCGCGAGCTGTCGCGAGAGCTCCACCACGTAGACATTCAGCCCGCCGGCGTCACCGGTGCCCGGCTGCTCCATCGGCGAGGTGTGCATCGACAGCATCGCCACGCGCCGGGGCCGCGCGCCCCGGTCCAGCTCGGAGCGGGCCGCGGCACTGCTCCTGATCAACCGCACCGGCGCACCTCCGCATCCATCTGTCTGGGTCGTCTGCCCGGCACGACCCACCCCGCATAAGACCGACACGACACCACCGTTCTACCCGCTCCGTTGTCCGGTCAACTGGTCGCCCCCCCGTCCCGGCTGCGGCGGCACACCGCAGAAGTTGCTGTCAATGCTGGTCAGAGGGGTGCGTGCGGTGTGACCGCCGATCCGGCGGTCACAAAGCTGTAAGGAAACAGACGCGGACGCGTCCGCAAGCCCGCCCGACCGGGCGATCGACCGCCCGGTCGGGTTGTCGCCGCGGAGCGTGGGGTCTCGACCGGAAAAGCCGATCTGCGAGGCTGGTCGGGTGCCGAATCCCAGCCGCGCCCCGCGTCTCGCGGCCGGCCGGGCCCGCGCTCTCGGAGCACCCACCCGGGGTACCACGGCGCCGAACCGGCTGCGGCGGGTCGACCGCTGGCTGCTCGACGCCGCCGGCCCCCTGCTGCGGGGCAGCGCGAACCCCCTCGTCGTCGATCTCGGCTTCGGCGCGTCGCCGGTCACCACCGTCGAGCTTCACCAGCGGCTGCGGGCCGCCTGCCCGCAGGTGCGTGTCGTCGGCCTCGAGCTCGACCTGCAGCGGGTGGCCGCCGCGGCCGGCGTCGCCCGGCCGTCCGGCCCGACCTTCGCCCGCGGCGGGTTCGAGCTGCCACTCGCGGCCGAACGTCCCGTGCTGGTCCGCGCCCTGAACGTGCTACGCCAGTACCCCGAACCGGCCGTCGCCGGCGCCTGGGCGGCGATGACAGCGCGGTTGGCACCCGGCGGCCTGCTCATCGAGGGCACCTGCGACGAAATCGGCCGGCGGGCCTGCTGGTTCTGCCTGCCGGCCCCGGGGGAGGCGCCCGGCTGGCTCGCCGCTGGTCGGGTCGGCGCCCGGCCGACCCTGACCCTCTCGGCTCATCTGCCGAGTCTCACCCGCCCGTCCGAGCTTGCCGAGCGACTACCCAAGGCACTGATCGAACACAACGTGCCCGGCCACGACGTCCACCGCCTGCTCGCGGCGTTCGATCGGGCCTGGGAACGGGCCGCGCCACGGGCGGTGTTCTCGCCGCGGCAGCGCTGGATCGCCGCGGCGGGCGAGCTGCGGGCGCAGGGCTGGCCGGTGCGCGGTAACCCCAGGCGCTGGCGGCTGGGCGAGCTCACCGTCGAGTGGCCGCCGCCAGCGCCGCGCTGAACGCGCGGTACGCCCGATCGTCGAACAGCACGAAGCGCGCCTGTGCGACCCGGGTGTCCGCCGCGAGGACCGCGGTCACCGCCAGGTGGGCGGCGTCGTCCAACGGCCAGCCGTACACCCCGGCGCTGACGGCGGGGAAGGCGACGCTGCTCGCCCCGAGCTCGTCGGCGACCTGCAGCGCCCGGGTGTAGGCCGAGCGCAGCAGCGCGGAGCGGTCGTCGGCCGGGTCGTACACCGGGCCGACGACGTGGATGACGTGCCGGGCGGCGAGCCGGCCGGCCGTCGTCGCCACCGCCTCACCGGTCGGTAGCCCTCGCTGGAGGGAGGTCGCGCGCAGGTGCTCGCAGGCGGCGCGGATCTCCGGGCCGCCTGCGGCGTGGATCGCGCCGTCGACCCCGCCGCCACCGAGCAGCCCGCTGTTGGCGGCGTTGACGATGGCGTCGGCATCGACGAGCGTGATGTCGCCTTGCTGCAGGGTCACATGCACCATCTGGGTCCTTTCGAGGGGACTGACGCCTTCAGGCGTCAGGGGAATCGGAACGAGATGCGACCAGTCTGGTAGCATCTTGGTTGTGATTAAGGGGGCCCCGCGTGAGTCGCTGAATCTCCGCGTCCCACCGGAGCTCAAGCAGCAGGTCGAGCAGTATGCAGCCGAAACCGGCATCTCGATCGATCGGTCGGCCTGGCGCCGGGAGGCGGTGGCGAGAGTCGCCACGCTGCATGGGAAGGTGCGCCGCCAGCGGCTCGACCTCGCGCACAAGGCCGCCCTCAGGCTGGTCCGCGGGCACTGCGAGCAGGCCAACCGCGTCGTACAGGAGAAGTTCCGTTGCGTCGTGTGCGGTCACACCGACCACGCCGACGTCAACGCCGCGATCAACATCCTTCGGGTCGGGCTGGCCCTTCAGGCTTCGGCCTGAGAAGCTGCCCCCTTCAGAGGACGGAGGAGTCATGGGAGCATCGCCGGATCCGCCCGACAACGGATCGGATGGGGCCGCACGGAGTGGCGCGTTTGCGGGTTGCCGGAGACTGCGATCCGATGGGAGACGCCCGGCTCCGGACCGGGACCAGGACCGGGTGCGGGGCAGTGACCGGGTTCGGGGCAGGAGAGGAAGCCGAAAGGCTGGAAGGGACGGCGGCGATGGCCGAGCAGCTCGTGGTTCTCGGGTTCGACAGCGTGGAGCAGGCACGGCAGGCCTGGTCCCTCGGCCGCCGACTACGCCGAGAGAAGCGGCTTGACCTGGCCGACGGCACGCTGGTCTGGCGGGATGAAAGCGGCCGGGTCACGTCCGCCGGGTGGCCAGTGCGGCCCGCACCGCCGCTCTCGGCGGGGCCCTGTGCGGCGGGGTGATCGGAACGGTGTTCCTCGCCCCGTTCGTCGGCCTCGGGATCGGAGCGGGCGCCGGGGCGCTCGCCAGCCGGATCAACGGACCGGGCGTGGACGACGATCTGGTCAGGCGCATCGCCGGGTACCTGCAACCGGGACGGGCCGCGATTTTCGCCGTGGTGCGCCGCTCGGCGGCCGGCGATGTCGCCGCCGCGCTGATCCCCCATCATCCGGTCGTCATCATGACGACCCTGCCCGCGGAGCGGGAACGCCGGCTGGCCCGCGCCCTGGGCCGCCGGCCCGCGTCAGCCTGACAGCCCCGCGACCGCCCAGCCCGGACGTCAGGAACCGGCGGGGCGGCGCGTCGGGGCGATCTTGTCGAGCACCGCGAGGTCGTCCGGGCGGGGCTGCCACTGGCCGGCCGCGGCGTTCGCCCGCACCTGGACCGCGCTCGTCGCGCCGGCGATGATCGAGGCGACGCCCGGCTGCGCGGCCAGTCCGCCGATCGCCACGTCGAGCAGGGAACGGTTCCGTTCCCGCGCGAAGGTCTCCAGCACGTCGACGCGGTCGAAGATCTCGTCGGTCAGCTCGTCCTGCCGGCCGGCAAGCCGGGTTCCGGGCGCCGGTGCCTCGTCGCGCTGGTACTTGCCGGTGAGCAACCCGTTCTCGAGCGGGTAATAGGGGATGACGCCGATGCCGTACTTCAGCGTTGCCGGCACCAGTTCCGCCTCGGCGCTGCGTTCGAGCAGGCTGTAATGGTTCTGGGCGGAGATGAACCGGGTGGCGCCGGAGGCCCGTGCGGTCCACTCGGCGTCGGAGACCTGCCAGGCGTCGAGGTTGCAGGCGCCGATGTAGCGGACCTTGCCCTCCTTGAGGACCTCGTCGAGCGCCTCGAGCGTCTCCTCGATCGGGGTGAAGGAATCCAGCCGGTGGAGCTGGTACAGATCGATGTAGTCGGTCTGCAGCCGGCTCAGGGAGCCCTCGACGGCCTTGCGGACGTATCGCCGTGACGCCCGGGCGCTGAAGTTCTGGCCGTACATGCCACCCATGTCGTTGCCGAATTTCGTGGCAAGGATGACGTCATCGCGGCGGCCCCGCAGAACGTGCCCGAGCAGAGTCTCCGAACCGCCCTTGTTCCCGTAGGTGTCGGCGGTGTCGAAGAATGTGATCCCGGCGTCAAGCGCGGCATCGACGACCGCGCGGGTCCCGGACAGATCAACGCGTGAACCGAAATTTTTGCATCCCAGACCAACGACTGACACCAGCAGTCCGGACGATCCCAGCGGGGGATAGCGCATGCACCCAATCAAACACACCGGAGCGTCGCCCGCAGACACCAGGTCCGCGGGCGACACCCGACCTGCGCACGGTATTGTGTGCCCACAGCCAACCCTGTGTGTGCAGGTTTGCCTGGTGTTACTTTTCTGGAGCGGCGTCGACCACCGCCCGCCCGACCGCCTCCGCCGCCCGACGGGTCGACGTGCGCGCCGCGCGGGTCTGGCTGACCGCGGCCCGCGTGCGATGCGCGGCCTCCTCGGTGGACGGGCTGCGCCGGATGCTCGCCACTCGACGCTCCCCGCGCGACGCGAAGGTGTTGTAGAGCTGCGTGGCACGGTCCTGCAGGTCCGAGATCTGAGAGGTCACGGTGGCCGGCAGCGCACGCACGGCGGTTCCTACCTGGGTGGGGACCCGGGCGGCCTGTACCGGCAGCGACCCGACCCGGTCGGAGAGCCGGCGGACCTCGCTGCTCGTCGTCGTCGGCAGGGCGCGCAGCTTCGCGACGGCGAGGTCAGCGGCCCCCACCGAGGCGTAGATCGGCTTGCGGACCTCTGCCAGCGGCACCCTGATCTCGGCCTTCACCTCAGCGTCGTCGCCGTGGGTCTGGGCGGTGGCGTGGGCGCTGGGGCGGGTACCGGGCCGACCGGCCGGGCGGCTCGCAGTGCGGGACGTCGTGCGGGTGGTGGCCATCTTGTCTCCCTCGGGTCGAGGATTCGTTGTCTTCGTGTAGGTAATTCCTGCGGTTTCGGCCGGCGCTCCAGGCGTGCTCCGGTCGCGGCTGTCGGGTCAGGGTGGTGCGGTCAACATGGTGTCGCGGCGGTGGTTCGGCCGGCCCGGTCGTGGCCAGGCCGGTTGTTACGGGTGCGGCGTCCATCAGGCGGCGGGTGAACGCCCGGGTGGCCGATCAGCTATCGGTGCCTGCGGCGGAGGAGCTCGTGTCCGACCCTGGGGCGCCGTCCGACCCGGTGGCTGCTGTGCCGGCCGCGTTCGGGCCGCTGGTGGTGTCGGAGCCGGTGGTGGCCGCGGTCGGCGAGGCGCCGCCGGCCGACCTGGTCCGCCCGCTCCCCGCGGGGCCACCGCTCGTGGTCGTGGTCGTGGCCGTCCGCCTGGTGCTCCGGCGCTTCGGCGCTTTCGGGGCGGCCGGGTGCGCGGCGGCGGTGTCAGGCACCGCCGCGCCCAGCGCGTCCTGCGCCGCTTCGGCGGCGACCCGCCGCCCGGCAGGTCGCCGTCGGGCGGTGCTCGCGGGGCGGGTCTTCGCCGCCGTGGTCACCCTCTTGCCGCCGGCAGCAGCCGCACTGCCCGCTTCGTCATCGACGCGTGCATCCGGACCGACGCCGCCATCCGCGCTGGTAGGGCCATCCGCGCTGGCATCCGCATCGACGCTGCCCGCGTCCGGGCCCCCGGCCGGCGCGCCGGTGCGGGCGGCGACGGCGTTCTCCTTGCAGAACGCCTCGTAGATGTCGAGCACCACCTGCTTCTGCCGCTCGGACAGGGAATTGTCCGCGAGTACCGCCGCCAGGACGTCCTCGCCGCCGTCCCGTTCTTCCAGGATTCCGGCCTGGACATAGAGCACTTCGGCGGAGATGCGCAGCGCCTTGGCGATCTGTTGAAGGATCTCTGCGGACGGTCGGCGCAGACCTCGCTCGATCTGGCTGAGGTAAGGGTTGCTCACACCCGCCTGCTTGGCGAGTTGGCGAAGGGAGATCTGCGCGACGCGTCGTTGATCCCGGATGAAATCGCCGAGATCGCGCACATTCAGGGCCGCCACCGGGTCACACGCCTCCTTCGATGCACGGGTCGGGCGACGCCCGACCGCTGCGGGCACCCTGCGCCCGGACCGCCGCCGCCGCCGCCGACGGTGATCGACGCTCGGCCAGGAGCGGGACGAGGAGCCTGGCACAACGTAACGTCAACGGAATCGACGATACGTCCGAGTGCTAACTCTGGCAAGCGCGCGAGTTAGCACCTATGGGCTGCTCCGCTCGGAGGCCGACGTGTTTCAGCTGGTCCGGACGGACGGACGGACACGGCCGGCCGGGTAGGCGGCGTTTGCCCGCTCGACCCCCCAGGCCGGCGCCGGCCTGGGGGGTGCTCGGGTCGGTCAGTTCTCCGCCTGGGCCAGCCACGCGCGCTGGGTGGCCAGCGCCGCCTCGGTCTCGGCGATCTCCGGCGAGCTCCCGGCGGCCTGGGCGCGGGCGAGCTTGGCCTCCAACTTGGCGACCGATTCCCGCAACCTGGTCACGAAGGGCGAGGCGGCGATGGAACGCTGCTCCCAGCGGGCGTCCGCAGCGTCGCGCAGCTTGTCGCCGATCGCCGCCATCTGGCGTTCGAGCGCGCCGGTCGACTCGCGGGGAACCCGGCCGATCTGGTCCCACCGGTCCTGCAGCTCGCGCAGTCGCCGCAGGGAGCGCTCGGTGTCGGCCGGGTCGAGCGCGGTCGCCTCGGCCAGCACCTGCTCCTTCTGGACCTGGTTCTCCTGCAGCTCCGCGTCCCGCTCGGCGTTCGCGGCGTTGTGCCGGCTGAAGAAGACGTCCTGCACTTCGCGGAACCGGTTCCACAACGCGTCGTCGACGTCCTTGGCCGCGCGCCCGGCTGACTTCCAGTCGGCGAGCAGAGTTCGGTAGCGGACGGTTGTGCCGGCCCAGTCGGTGGAGTCGACCAGCGACTCCGCCTCGGCGATGATCGCTTCCTTCCGCTCCCGCGAATGGGTCCGCTGGGTGCCCAGGGCCGCGAAGTGCGCGGTGCGTCGCCGGGTGAACTCCTCGCGAGCGCCGGTGAGTCGCCGCCACAGCGCCGAGTCGGTGCGTTTGTCCAGGGAGCCGACGGCCCGGAACTCCTCGGCGAGGGTCCGGAACCGCTCGCCGGCGGTCTTCCACTCGGAGCTGCGGCCGAGCCGTTCGGCCTCGGCGACCAGCTCCTCCTTGGCCGCCGCGATCCGGCTGGCCCGCTCGGCCCGCTCGGCGGCGAGCACGATGCGCCGCTCCTCGGTGCGCGCGAGAACGGCCTCCAGCCGGACCCGCAGGGCGTCGAGATCACCGACGACGGCGGCCTCGGCGAGGGAGTCGAGCAGCCGGCGGGCGCTACCGGCGATCCCGGCCGGATCGACCCCGCAGAGGGTCAGCCGCCGTTCGAGCAGCACGATCTCGGCGTTCAGATCGTCGTAACGGCGCTGGAAGTGG
>NZ_CADCWT010000140.1 GCF_902806485.1 Candidatus Frankia alpina
CCCGCACCCGAGGTCGAGAGGCCGACCCGTCCCAGGGAGAGAGAATCGCCGGGCGACGTCGGCGAGGAATTCCGGCTGGTAGCAAGGTCGATAGCGCGCGTAATACCCGGCGGTTCCGGAGAAAAGGTCGCCAGCCATCCCGGCAGCCTATCGGGCCGGCCGCGTGGGCACGTTTGTCAGGCCGGGATGGTCGACGATGGCGCCGCGGCAAAGGGCTGCGCCGATGCCTCCCGTCGAGGGTGGCGGGCGAAGGCGGTGCGGTAGGCGGTCGGAGTGAGACCGGTGCGGCGCAGCAGGTGCTGGCGCAGCGAGTCGGCCGAGCCCAGTCCGCTGCGCCGGGCGACGTGATCCATCGGCAGGTCGGTGGCCTCCAGCAGCTCGCGGGCCCGCTCGATGCGCTGATGCAACAGCCACTGCAGCGGGCTGAGGCCCGTCTGCGCCCGGAAGCGCCGCCCGAAGGTCCGCTCGCTGACGTGCGCGTGCTCGGCGAGGTCGGCGAGGGTGAGCGGCTCGTCGAGGCGCGCCAGCGCCCAGTCTCGGGTGCGGGCCAGGCCGGTCCCGTCCGGGCTGGCCCGCGGAGTCGGGACGAGCTGATTGTGGTCGCCGGCGCGCGCCGGGGCTGCCACCGCGAGGCGGGCCGCCGCGTTCGCGACCGCGCTGCCGTAGTCGCTGCGCACCAGGTGCAGACACAGGTCGATGCCCGCGGCGAGCCCGGCCGAGGTCACGATCGGGCCGTCCTCGACGAACAGCACGTCCGCGCGGACGTCGACGGCGGGAAAGCGGCTGCTCAATGCCCCGGCCTGCACCCAGTAGGTGGTCGCCTGCCGGCCGTCGAGCAGGCCGGCCTGGGCCAGGACGAACGCGCCGGTGCAGATCGAGGCGATGCGGCGGCCGGCATCCGCCGCCGCCCGCAGCACCGCCAGCACCCGCGGATCGGCATCGACCCGGGCACCGGTGCCGGTGACGGTGTCTGCGCAGGCGACGGCGTCGAGCCCCCTGCTGACGGTGAGACCCATCCCGCCCCCGCCACCCTCGACCGCGATCGGCCCAGGGTCGGCCGCGCAGACGACCACCTCGTAGCCGGGCCGGTCGGCGACGAACGTGGCGCCCAGGACGACCTGGGGGATGGACAGGTCGAACATTGTCACCGGCGGGACGGCGATCACCGCGACCCGGTGCGGCGCGCCGGGTGAGACGGGGGTCTTGGGCGAGACAGGGGTTTTGGGCGAGACAGGGCCGGCGGGTCGAACGGCGGTGGCGGGCCGGATGGGGGTGGCGGCAGCCGCGGGCATGGTCCCATCATGACCGCGGCGCCACGACCCGTCCCGATCATGGCGGGAACCTCCGGACATCTGGCGTCCGTGGGGCTGGCTGCGGGCGGGCGCGTCCGGCGAGGGTAGTCCGGACGCGCCCGGACCACCCCGGGACGCCCACCCATGAGGAGCCAACCTTGACCGTGCACGTGATCGTCGGGGCCGGCGCGGCCGGCATCGCCACCGCCCATCTGCTCGCCGATGCCGGGGATCAGGTCAGGCGGGTGACCCGCAGCGGCCGTGGCCCGCACCGGGCGGGAATCGAGCTGGTGGCGGCCGACGCCACCGACGCCGACCGCCTGACCGAACTGACCACCGGCGCGCGGACCCTGTTCGGCTGCGCCGCGCCCGCCTACGACCGGTGGCCGGCGCTCTTCCCCCCGCTGGCCGCGGCGCTGCTGACGGCGGCGGAGCGCACCGGCGCCGGTTACCTGATGCTCGGCAACACCTACGGCTACGGCCCGGTCGACGGCCCGATCACCGAGGACCTGCCGCTGGCACCGATCGCGCTCAAGGGCCGGGTGCGGGCCGCGATGTGGCACGACGCCCTGGCCGCCCACCGGGCCGGTCGGGTCCGGGTGACGGAGGTGCGCGCGGCGGACTTCCTCGGCGCCGACGCCTACTCGCTCTACAGCCTGCTCGTCGCCCCGAAGCTCCTCGCCGGTGAGCCCGCTGCCTTCCCGGGTGACCTCGACGCCGCGCACAGCTGGGCCTACGTCGGCGACGTCGCCCGCGCACTGGTCGCGATCAGCCGGGATGAGCGCGCCTGGGGCCAGATCTGGCACGCGCCGAGCGTGCCGCTGTCGGTGCGCGAGCTGTCCCGGCGGCTCGCAGCCGCAGCCGCAGCCGGGGCCGATCGGGAGCCGGAGCTGGCCCGGCTGAGCGCGGCGGAGCTCGCGGCGGCCGGCGCCGCGGACCCCGTCGCCGCCGAGGTGGTGGAGATGCTCTACCTGTACGAGCGGCCCTGCGTGCTCGACTCGACCGTCACCGAACGGACGTTTGCGCTGGCCCCGGGCCGCATCGACGTCGCGCTGACCGAGATGGCCGCTGCCCGGCCCCGGTAACGAATCTCCTCGGGGAGGCCGTAGCCACCGGGCGTATCGTGGTAGCAGGCCGGGTGTATCGCGAGTGTCGACCAGCAGGTCGACCCAGCTGCCGGTCGCAGCCATCCGATGGTCATCGTCATCGGAGTGAGGCGGCCGTCATGACGACGAGCCAGCATGTGCTTCCCGCCGATCGCCTCGAGATCGCCCGGTTCGACGACGACGGTGGCGTCCCGGCACAGTACCTCGCGGCGGCTGCGGCGGCGCCCAAGCCGGGCACCGCAGGCGCCCCGCCCCGGCTGTCGTTGTCCCCGGTCCGCGGCCGGGACTCGTTCGACGGCGCCTGGTGGCCGCGGACGATGCGGCTGGCCAACGAGCTGCCCGGCCTCCTCACCACGCTGGCGAAAGCCGACGGGAACATCCGCCGGGTCTCGGTGAACGGCGACGTCTGGGCGGCGATCCCCGACCTGGCAGAGGGACCCGGGGCGCCCCGGGTGCGAGTGGACTGGTTCCGAACCCTGGACCCGCGTGTGATCACCGCGGGCGGCGGCAGCAACCTGGGCCGGCCCCGGCTCCGACTGCTCGTGATCCCCCCCGAGGCCGTGCCCGGCCCGGCTCAGACGGTGCTCCGGGCGGCCGCGGCCGGCGGGTTGACCGGCTCGGCCGGTGAAATCCTGCGGCAGGCCGGCGCCGAGACTCCGGCGGACGACGGCGGACCGACCGGCGCCGCGGTGCCGGAGTCGTCCGCGGCGCCCGCGGCTTCGCCCTGACCACGACCATGGCGGGCGACACCAGCGCGCCGGCCGGCCGGCGGCGACCCATCCGACCATGTCGTGGGATTCGCCGTGGCCGAATTCGGCGCCCTGCCGCGACTTCGCCCACCTGGGCGTCACCCTGTGTCGGGCGCTGGGGATACCGACGAGGTTCACCGCGGTCTACGCACCCGGGCTGACCCCGATGGACTGGCATCACGACCCTGCGCTCGGCCGAGGTGACCGCCACGGTGACGGGACTCCTCCCGGCCGACGACCACCGGGCCGAGGCAGTACTCGCCTGATCCCGAGACCCCGCCCCGTAAGGGACCCGAAGGAATGGAAGGCCGCCATGAGTGACACTGACCCCGCCCGCCTCGACGAGATCGCGTTCCACCTACTCACCGCCCAGCGGGCCACCCGTGGCATCCGCCGTCTCGCCAATGCCGCCGTCGAGATCGGCGAACCGGTGGACGCCGCGGGCGTCAGTGCGGTTCTCGCCGAGTTCCGGGCGGCCTACCGCGAGGTACACAATGTCCTCGCCAGTGGCATCACCGAGGACATTGTGTACCTCGCCGCCCAGCTCGACCGGACCTGAGCGGGGGCTCGACCCGTGCCGGCCGCTCATCGGCCGAACGACCGACACCGGACGCGAGCCGCCGACGCGACGGCTGGCTAGGCGAGGGTGGCGTCGAGGTCCTTGCGGATCTCCTCGGGGGTCACCGTCGGCTCGTAGCGGCGCACGACGTTACCGTCGGTGTCGGCGAGGAACTTGGTGAAGTTCCACTTGACCTCATCGGTGCCGATCGCCTCGGGCCGCGTCTTCTGGACGTGCTCGTAGAGGAAACCGGACTCGGGCCCGAAGTCCCCGGGCGCCTCCTCGCGCAGGTACTTGAACAACGGCGCGGCGTCGTCGCCGTTCACCTCGACCTTGCTCAGCACCGGGAAGGTGACGTTGTAGTTGGTCGAGCAGAAGCTCTGGATCTCCTCCTCGGTGCCCGGCTCCTGGTTGCCGAACTGGTTGCACGGGAAGCCGAGGATTTCCAGGCCGCGGCCGTGCAGCTCCTGGTAGAGCGACTCCAGCCCCTCGTACTGCGGCGTCAGGCCGCACTTGCTGGCAACATTGACGATCAGAAGCGTCTGGCCGGCGTAGTCACCCAGCGAGCGGCTGCCGCCGCCGGGGGCGTCTACGGTGAAATCGTGAACAGTCATGATCAACCTGGCTCTCGTGACGGGTCATCCGCGAACTTCGCGGCCGACGGTTCGACCGCTGCACGATCCTGACGCTACTCCGCCCCATGGCTTTATATCACCATGTCAGGTGCATAATTGTGCGCCGGGTCGACGCGGGCGGCCGTCTGGGATGCTCGTGGGGTCCGACGGCAGCGGCCGATGGCGACGAACGAACAGGAACGCCCGACATGAGCATCGAACCCGACCTGCTGAAGATCCTGGCCTGCCCGGTCGACAAGGGGCCGCTGGAGCTGGTGGACGGCTGGCTGGTCAACCCGCGGCTCGGCCACCGCTATGAGATTCGCGAGGACGTCCCGATCCTGCTGCGGCCGGATCACGTCGACGCCGCGATGGCACGCGTTCAGCCCTGACCGGCAGATCTCCTGCACCCCAGCACACGACAGCGGGGCCCGAGGAGAATTCCTCGGGCCCCGCTGTCACGCACACGGCAGGATTGTCTACTCCCGGCCGAACTGCTCCCGCAGGCGACGCAGTGCTTCCTCGTCGATCGCGGACGCAGGCTGGTCGGACTGGGAGGAGGCGGTGTAGGAGGAGGGAGCGGCCGCCGCGGCGTCCGCCTCCTGCGCGGCCCGGATCTGGACCTGGTGCGCCTCGAAGCGGGTCTGGGCCTCGGCGTACTGCCGCTCCCATTCCGCCTGCTGCTCCTCGTAGCCTTCCAGCCACTCCCCGGTCTCCGGGTCGAAGCCCTCGGGGTAGACGTAATTGCCCTGCTCGTCGTACTTGGCTTCCATGCCGTACTGGCTCGGGTCGAACGCCTCGCCGTCGACGGCCAGCCCCGACGCCTCGTTCGCCTGCTTGAGCGACAGGCTGATCCGGCGCCGGTCGAGGTCGATGTCGATCACCTTGACCAGGATCTCGTCACCGACGTTGACGACCTGCTCCGGAATCTCCACGTGCCGCTCGGCGAGCTCGGAGATGTGGACCAGACCCTCGATGCCCTCGTCCACCCGGACGAACGCGCCGAATGGCACCAGCTTCGTGACCCGGCCGGGAACGACCTGGCCGATCGCGTGGGTGCGGGCGAACTGACGCCACGGGTCCTCCTGCGTCGCCTTCAGCGACAGCGAGACCCGCTCACGGTCCAGGTCGACGTCGAGAACCTCGACGGTGACCTCCTGGCCGACCTCGACCACCTCGGACGGGTGATCGATGTGCTTCCAGGACAGCTCCGAGACGTGCACCAGCCCGTCGACACCACCGAGGTCCACGAAGGCACCGAAGTTGACGATCGAACTGACGACGCCCTTACGGATCTGGCCCTTGGCCAGCTGGGCGAGGAACTCGGAGCGAACCTCACTCTGGGTCTGCTCCAGCCATGCCCGCCGCGAGAGCACAACGTTGTTGCGGTTCTTGTCGAGCTCGATGATCTTGGCTTCGAGCTCACGCCCCACGTAGGGCTGCAGGTCGCGGACTCGGCGCATCTCCACGAGGGAAGCCGGCAGGAAGCCACGGAGGCCGATGTCGAGGATGAGACCACCCTTGACAACCTCGATGACGGTGCCGGTGACGACGCCGTCCTCGTCCTTGAGCTTCTCGATCGTGCCCCAGGCGCGCTCGTACTGGGCACGCTTCTTGGACAGGATCAGACGGCCTTCTTTGTCCTCCTTCTGGAGGACAAGGGCCTCGACGTGGTCGCCGACACTCACGACCTCGTGCGGGTCGACATCGTGCTTGATCGACAGCTCTCGGGACGGGATCACGCCCTCGGTCTTGTACCCGATGTCGAGCAGGACCTCGTCGCGATCAACCTTGACGATGATGCCGTCAACGATGTCCCCATCGTTGAAGAACTTGATCGTCTTGTCGACTGCCGCGAGAAAGTCTTCAGCCGAGCCGATGTCGTTGACCGCTACCTGTGGTGTAGTCGGGCTCTGCGCGGTGGTCACGGTCTCCACGGGTCGTACGTCGGTGGTGCTCGTCAAGGGGTCGGCTCCGACTAGGGGTGGTCGTCCGCGCGAGGGCCGGATCGAACCGCCGGGACCGAGGGACAGAGACAACGCAAAAAACGAAGAAACTGTCAGAACCGATAGCGACGCTCGAGTGGATCCGCTCGGTCTGAGACCCACGGACCCTCGTGCACAGGCCCAAGTCTAGGGATGGGTGTCCGGAGTGGTCAACGGGAGTCGGCGCCCAGACACTCTCGACCCGCGACTGCAGTCACGCTACGCAGACACAAGGCGGCAATATGTAGCTATGTGCTGTCGCCCCACCACGCTCGCGCGACACCGATGGCGACCAGCGGCGTCCACCGAGCCGATCTCCGCGCACCCGTTCCCCCGAACGGCCGGACACAACACGGCGCGCCCAAGGATGACAAAAGCCTTCAAAACAAGACATATGGGACCAAAGAGCAACGAGGTAGTGGAAGGCAGGAAATACCCGGGTGCCCTCCCCGCGCGGAGGACGCCGCCGAACAGGCTCATGGTCACGAAAAACTCGCGGATCGCGAAGAACTGGTGGACCCGAAGGGCTGGTGGGCCACGAAAGGCTGGTGGACAGGGTGGCCACGAGGAGCTGGTGGGCGGGGTGGACACTGCAGGGGACGCAGTAGCCGCGGCGGGCGGGACGCCAGGATAGCGGCCCGGGTCGAGCCGCTGGTCAGGGCCGCCCGGCTGGGCCGCGCTCGCCACTGCCCGGCTCGGGCCGCCCGCCCGGGCCGATCCACTCGAGCCCGTCAGAGCTAGTCCGCGCCGGCCGATCAGGACTCGGCTGCGACGGCAGATCGGCGCCGGGCCGGGCCGGGCGGTCGGCACCGGACGCCATCCCGGGCTGCCCACGCCAGGCCCGCGGCACCCAGCCGTCCGCGGCCTGACGCGCGTCGGCCTCCGCCGCGCCCACCCCCGCCGGCCGCTGCCGCCCGCCCGGCCGGGCGGCTGACCCGGTCAGCAATGGCACCGTCGGGCTATCCCCCGGCACGCCGGCTACCGCGACCGCCGGCCCAGGCCCCGGGAACGGGACGGCCGGGCCGTGCAGGCGCGCAACCCCGCCACCGGGCGTGGTGCCCGCGCCGGCCGCCGCCCGCCCGCGGCGACGCACCACCCAGGCGTCCGCCCGCCGGGCCCAGCCGCGCGACAGCCGGATGCAGGGCCGTTCGATGAGGTGGTTCGTCGCGGTGGCGACGGCCACCGCCAGCACGACGACGATCAACAGGAACGGCGGGTAGGGGATCTTCCACAGCTGCCAACCGCTGTGCTCCATCACGAGCTCGATGACGGTCGAGTGCCACAGGTAGATGCCGTACGAGATCGAGCCGAGGAAGGCCAGTGGCCGGCTGGCCAGCAGCGGCCGCACCGCGCCGCGGTCCTGGCGACCGAAGACGGCCGGCAGCAGCAGAAAGAACCCGATCAGCCCATACAGCAGGTGCCGGTTCATGTCCTGGGCACGATCCGGATCGAAGATCGGCACCAGCGGCAGATCGGCGTGCCTGCTCGCCACCCAGTAGAACAGCGCCGCCATGGCCCAGCAGGCCGTTCCCGAGCCGCGTAGCCCCGCCCAGCGGGGCTGGCGGCCAAGCTGGGCATAGCGGGCGGAGACCACGGCGAGTGCCATCCCCATGGCGAACAGGTCCCACCAGACGGGCAGCCAGACGTTCCAGCCGGACATCCAGCTCTGCTTGCTCGGGATGACCAGGAAGTGGATGACCTTCGCGGCCAGGAAGGTCATCGCCAGCGCGGTCAGCTCCACCCGGACCTGAGCCTGCGCCCCACGGCGGCGGCGACCGAGCAGCCAGGCGTAGCCGGGAACGGCGAGGTAGAACGCGACCTCGATATCGAGCGTCCACGCCTGGGTAAGACCCTGGATCGCCCAGTGATCCTGGTACCCCTGTAGGAAGAACGCAGTCTGAACTACCCCGGCGAGCCCGTGCACGCCGACCCGGTCGTCGCTGACCACGTTGAGGGTGACGGCGAGCGCCACCCAGTAGAGGGGGACGATCCGCATGAACCGCCGCACCAGGTAACCCGGCGTGGCGGCGGCGGGAACGCCCGCGAGCCGGGCCGCGACGAACGGCCGGTAGAGCAGGAATCCCGAGATCAGGAAGAACACCGCGACGCCGGCCTCACCGCGCGCGGTGTAGGGACCGAGCCTGCTGCTGGTGGTGAACCCCGCCGGGAACGAGGTGTGCACCACGACGACCAGGAGCGCAGCGATCGCACGCAGGCCGTCGAACCCCGGGAAGACCACCTTGGGAGGCCGGGTGGCGGGGGAACGGCGCGGATCGGGGATCGGGGCGGCACCGGCCGGCGCATCCGGGACGGCGGCGGCGGAACGTGGGTGAACGGGGCCGGTCACCGCGAGTTTTCCTCAGGATACGCAATGTCCGGCACGCTCGAAACGTACCAGCACGGCGGATTAAGGAGCTAGCACATCCAGAACATAGCGGCCTTTTTCCACCAGCTGGCGTAGTCAGGTCGGGTAACCCGGGTCGGTATCTGATCGCGCCCGTTGCCCATTCGTGATCCACGTGGCCCGAGAACGGAGCGGGCCGGCCAGCCGACCGGCGGCCGCCGTGATCGCGACGGCGGCGAGCAGCACCACCGCCGGCTCGGCGGCGGCCCGGAATCGGGTGGTGCCGTACACGATCACCGTCGCCAGACTCAGCGTAATGGGCACCGCCAGCAGGGGCAGCAACGCGGTCCGGCGGCGGCGCAGCACGACCACGCCGCCGACCGCGACCACCTCCAGCACCCACAGCGTGACCATCCCGATCCGGCTCAGGCTCAGCGGCCGCAGCTCGATCGTGTCGAGGCGAACCTGCTGCCACGGGTGGTAGACGCCCCAGGTGCGGCCGAGGCGGGCGGCAGCCACCGCGGGCAGCCGGTCGGAATGGTCGCGGATGTAGTCGTAGGCCGCATGCCGGTAGAAGACGTCGCGCTCGGAGCGTTCCTGGGGCGGCGACGGCAGCGCCAACACGCAGTCGAACGACCACCAGCCGAGGTCGCGCCCGGAGTACGTCGCCGGGCAGTGGGTGACGGCCAGGGTGGAGCCGAGGCCGGTGGACAGGTACTCCGGCTCGTGGAACCGCGACAGGTTGTAGCCCACCCAGGGGGCCACGGCGACCACGCTCGTCGCGGCCGCCACGGCCAGCAGGCCGGCGCGGCGTCGCCAGGGCACGCCGCGGGCCATCGTGACGAGCGGCACGACGAGCACGAGGGCCAGCAGCGCCAGTTCGGCTCGGGCGAGCATCACCGCCGCCAGCGCCAGCCCGAGCCAGGCCGCCTCGGCGAATCCCCGACGGTCGGCGAAGCGGTAGGCGGCCAGGATGATCCAGGCGCACGTCAGAATGCCGGTCGTCTCGGACATCACCAGTGGGTCGTTGAGCCACATGCCGGGGTAGACCGCCGCGATCCCGGCGGCCGTCAGGCCGGTGGCGGGGCCGGCGATCCGGCGCCCGGCGAGCGCTACTAGCACTATCGAGCCAACCCCCAGCAGGCAGGAGAAAACCTGATGGGACAGGAAGCCGGTGAAGCCCAGCAGCGACGGGACGGCCAGCAGGAGGCTGGTCAGCGGCGGGTGCTGGGCGTCGGCGACGTAGCGCCCGGACAGGCGCAGCTCGTACGGGTCGGGCCAGCCCCGGCCGTCGGCGAAGAGGTTCGCCGCCTCGTGGTAGTAGAACGGATCGCCCTGCACCGCCGTCAGGTGCAGCCAGTGGAACAGATAGAACAGCCGGATCCCGAGGCCCAGCAGGCAGATCGCCGCCACCCCGAGGTACCAGCGTCGCGGCCGCCCGACCCGCCCGGGCGCGGGCTGCGCAGCGGACGGCAGCGCCGCGATGACACCGGAGGCCGGCTCGGAAACCTCCGGCGACACCTGCGCCGACCCCACCGTCCGTGGCTGTCTCGCCGTGGTCTCAGACACGCGCGGAAAATACCAATGCGCTGGTTCCGGGCAGACAGCGCGTCCGGTATCAAGGCCACAAACATACCGCGCGTGCACGGCGTGACGCCGTTGCGATTAGCCTTTCCGCTCGGACGTCCTGATGCGATCGGGGTCGGCGAGCCGCGGCGGCGGAGCCGGTACGGAGCCGGCCGAGTTCGTACGGCAGCCGCCGCACCGGTTCCACGGTCCGATGGCGCCCCGGCGACGACGAGGAGGGACCAGGCTGACCAACAACGACGCCGACACCGTCCCGCTGGCGTCCGGGGATCGGCAGCGGCGGTCATCCCCCGCGCGGCAGGCCGACACCACCCCGATCGGCACCCGCGCGGGCGGGCCGCGTGGCGCGACCGAAGGCCCGCCGCCTCGACGTTCGGCAACGGAGCGTGAGGAGCACGTTGGTGACGGCCGGAGCGGCACCGGCCGGTCGCGCCGGGATCAGCCCGCGGGGCGCCACGAGCGGGCCACGGCCGAGCGCCGGCCTGAGCCCCCCGCCCAGCGACCCGAGTCCCGCCTGCGCCGCAATGAACCGCGTTCCCACCTGGCGACGCAGCAGCGCCCGGCAACCGATCGCGGGCCGACCCGGCCCGAGGACGACCTCGATGCCACCGACCCGGCACTCGCCCCGCTGGGCCACCTGCCCGCCCTCGACGGGCTGCGCGCGTTCGCCGTCATGGCCGTCATCGCCTACCACGCGGGCATCTCGTGGATGCCCGGCGGCCTGCTCGGCGTCGACACCTTCTTCGTGCTCTCGGGCTTCCTGATCACCGGGCTGCTCATCACCGAGTACCGCAACACCCGGCGCATCGACCTGCGCAGCTTCTGGGTCCGCCGGTCCCGCCGCCTGATGCCGGCCCTGCTGGTCCTGCTGATCGGGGTGGCGGCGTACGCCCGGTGGATCGCCGCCCCGGGCGACATCGGCACGCTGCGCCTGGACGCCCTGTCCACGCTGCTGTACGTCGCGAACTGGCGTTTCGCCCTGTCCGACCAGAGCTACTTCAACCATTTCTCGGCACCCTCGCCGCTGCTGCACACCTGGTCGCTGTCCGTCGAGGAACAGTTCTACGTCCTGTGGCCGCTGATCGTGTTCCTGCTCATGCGGCACAGCGCACGCACGGTCGATCGCTGGCGCCGCCAGCGCCAGAAGGCCCAGTCCCTCGTGTTGACGGTGGCCGTGCTCGGCGCGGAGGCGTCTGCGCTGGCCGGCCTCGCCCTGCTCCTGGTCGGCACCGATCCGTCCCGGATCTATTACGGCACCGACAGCCGCTCCCAGGCGCTGCTGGTCGGAGCCGCGCTGGCGGTGTGGCGGGGGCAGCGGACGAAGCCGATCTCGACGCGGGCCCGGTCGGTCATGTCGGTCGTCGGCTGCCTGGCGGGCGCGACGATGATCGTCATCTGGACGACGGTGAGCGGGGAGAGCCGCGCGCTCTACGCCGGCGGGTTCCTCGGGGTCGCCATCGTCGTGATGCTGCTCGTCGCCTCGCTCGTCGAGGCGCCCAAGGGGCCGGTGTCGAAACTGCTCGCCTGGGCCCCGCTGACCTTCATCGGTCGGATCTCCTACGGCCTGTACCTGTGGCACTGGCCGGTCTTCCTCACCCTGACCGCCACCCGGACCGGCACCGACGGCGCGGTCCTGCTGCTGCTGCGACTGGGCGCCACGCTGGCCGTCACGCTCGCGTCGTTCCATCTGGTGGAGGACCCGATCCGCCGCCGCCGGATCCGGCTGCCGAAGCCCCGGCTGACCGTGCCCGCCGCGTTCGTCGGGGTCCTCGCGGTGATCCTGGTAGCCACGGCGGGCACCTCGTCGTCGGTGCGCACCCCGGCCCAGCTGGCGGTGCTCGCCGAGCGGGCGGCCGCCTCCCCGCAGCCCGCCGTCACCGTGCGCACCGGCGGCGGTGCGCCCATCAAGGTGCTGCTGGGCGGCGATTCGGTGGCGCTCACGCTGGGCTTCAGCGGCTTCTCCTCGATGGTCGCGGACCAGGGCATCGAGATCCACGACTTCTCCAAGCTCGGCTGCGGGGTGGCCCGCGGCATGCAGCGACGCATCCTCGGCGAGGCCGGACCGACGACCGACGGCTGCGACCAGTGGCCGCAGCGCTTCGCCCAACGCGTCAACGAGGTCAACCCGGCGCTCGCGCTGCTGCTCGTCGGGCGCTGGGAGGTCACCGACCAGTTGCGCGACGGCCGCTGGACGCACATCGGCGACCCGGCGTTCGACGCCTACCTCGGCCGCGAGCTGGATCTTGCGATCACCACGCTTGGGGCTAAAGGCGCGAAAGTGGTACTTCTTACTACCCCGATCTTCAAGCCGACCGAGGCACCGGACGGCAGCATCTACCCGGAGACGAAGGCCAGCCGGGTCGAGCGCTTCAACGTGCTGCTACGTGAGGCCGCGGCCCGCCACCCGGGCACGAGCGTGATCGACATCACCTCCATTCTCACTCCGGGCAACAAGTACGTCGACGAGCTGGACGGCGTCCGGCTGCGAGACGACGACGGAGTGCACATCTCGAATGAGGGCGCCCGGCGCATCGGGGCCGCGATCATTCCGCAGCTTCTTCGGATCGCCCAGGGGTCGGCGGCCGACGCCACGGCCCCGCAGACCGCGAGAACGGGACCCGGCTGACCGGCCCAGTTTACCTGACGCTAACCTTCCGCCCAGTACCGGGTGGTCTACAGGAGGATCGACGTGCCGCGTGCGCTGATTACCGGGATTACCGGTCAGGACGGGTTGTATCTGGGTGAGTTGTTGACCGCGAAGGG
>NZ_CADCWT010000141.1 GCF_902806485.1 Candidatus Frankia alpina
CGCCGGCAGAGCGTCGGCCGGCATCCTCGACGACCAGGGCGGGAGTGACGCACCGATGTCCCACCCATCCGGTCACGGCGCCACCGCCGATGGCGCGGACGACCGTCGTCCCGGGCCGGGCTCCGGGGAACCGACCCAGGCCGGCCCCTACCGGCTGCTGCGCCGGCTCGGGGCGGGCGGCATGGGCACGGTCTACCTGGGGGTGAACCCGGCCGGCGGGCAGGTGGCCGTCAAGCTGATCCGGTCGGATCTTGCCCGTCTCGCCGAGTTCCGGGCGCGGTTGAAGCAGGAGGCCGACAACGCCCGCCGGGTGGCCCGGTTCTGCACCGCCGCGGTCCTCGACGTTGACATCAACGCCGAGCAGCCGTACCTGATCACCGAGTTCGTCGACGGTCCGACGCTCGCCGAGGCGGTGGCGGGACGCGGCCCACTGAGCCCGGTGGAGCTGCACCAGCTCGTGGTGAGCATGACGACCGCCCTGATGGCCATCCATCGGGCCGGCATCGTGCACCGCGACCTCAAACCGTCCAACATTCTGCTGTCCCGGCTCGCCCCCAAGGTCATCGACTTCGGCATCGCCCGTGCCCTGGACACCGCCACCAGGCTCGATCTCGACCGCTACGGCGCGGACCACCAGCTGGGGACGCCGGCCTTCATGGCGCCCGAGCAGGCTCGGGGCGAGCAGGCCACCTCCGCGGCGGACGTGTTCGCCTGGGGCGGGGTCCTCATCTACGCCGGGACCGGCCGCTACCCGTTCGGCGGCGGCCCGACGCCGGGGCTGCTGTTCCGGACCGTGAACGAACCGCCCGCACTCGACGGGTTCGAGGACAGCCTGCGCCCGCTCGTCGAGGAGGCGATGCGCAAGGACCCCGCGGACCGGCCCCGCGCCGAGGAGCTCTACGCCCGGCTGCTCGACCTGCGTGCCGACGCGCCGGTCGCGGTCCCGCAGCCGCCGCTGTCCCTGTCCGCGGTGACCGCGCTCATCCGACCGCTGATCACCAATCCGCGGGGGGCCCGGCCCGGGGCCGCCGCGGACCCCCTCACCCCGCTCACCCCCGTCACGGATCCTCAGCTCGGCGGGGCGCCGCCCGAGTTCCCACCGATCCCCTCGCGTGCCGGCCACTCCGGCCCGCAGACGCCCGCGGACCGGGCCGGCCCACCGGCCGCGACCGCCGGGCGCGCACCGTCCAGGCCGGTCGGGGAGGCGTCCCCGTCGGGCCAGCATGCCGCCTGGCAGCCGGCCGAGCGGTGGGGGACGATCGCGGCGGATGGCACCGACGGGCTGGTCACGATCTGGACCAAGTCCGAACCTCTCGTCCGCGGCGGCGTGGACGAGCGTCCGCCGGGCGACGAAGCCGGCCACGCACCCGGCGGCGAGAGTGCCGCGGGGTGGCCCGCCGACGGATCCGCCGGCCCGCGGCCGGCGGCGCTCGGGCCGACCGTGGCTGATCGCCGCGGTGGTCGCCGTCATCGCCATCGCTGCGGGCCTGGTCGTGGTGCTCGTCGACCGTGGCGGGAACGAGCCGGCGGCGACGACGAGCGTGCCCGACTCGGTCGCCGCTCGCGCCATCACGCTCCAGGACGACGACGGCGCGCTGGCTCGCCGTCTCGCCCTGGCCGCCTACACGGCCGCGCCGAGCTCGCCGGCCACCCGCAGCGCGATGATCGCCCTGTTCGGCGCCGACGTCGTCCCCAGCGCCGTCAACGCCGGAACCGGTGCCGTGCTGTCGGCGGCGGTCAGCCCGGACGGGCGCCACGTCGCCACCGGCGGGACGGACGGCGTCATCACCGTGTGGGAGGTCACCGATCGGACCAGCCTTGCCCGGCTCGGCTCGGTGACGAGCACCGGCTGGATCGGAGCGCTCGCCTTCAACGGCGGCGGTGACCTGCTCGCCTCCGGCGGCACCGATGGTGCGGTGCGGCTGTGGAACGTGCACGACCCGGAGCACATCAGCCGCTGGTCCGTCGCGAGGCTGTATACCGACGTCGTGCGAACCGTCGCTTTCAGCCCGGACAGCAACACTCTCGCCTCCGCCGGGGCCGACGGCACCCTCGCGCTGTGGGACATCACCGATCCCGCCGCCCCGACGCAGCGCTCCCGCGCCGACACGGCCACCGGCGGGGTGTACGCCGTCGCGTTCGCCCCCGACGGCCGGACCCTGGCCCTCGGCGGGGAGGACGGCACGGTACGGCTGTGGGACATCCACGACGCGGCCCACCCCACGCCGGGGGCCATCCTGCGCGGGCACACCCGCGCCGTGCGCGCCGTGACCTTCACCGGCGACGGTGCCCTGCTCGTCAGCGGCGGCGTCGACGCCACCGTCCGACTGTGGGACCTGCGTGACCCCGCTTCCCGTCCCGCAGGCGGTCATCCCCGGGCAGCTCGGCGGGGTCTCAAGTGTGGCCCGCGGCGCTGCTCCCGCGCTCGTGGCGTCCGGTGGTGACGACGAGACCGTGCGCCTGTTCGACGTCTCCGATCCCGCCGCGCCGCTCACGCTCACCCAGTGGCACGGGCACACCCGTCCGATCAGCACGGTCACGTTCGTCGCCGGCACCGGGGTCGTGCTGTCCGCCGGGCACGACGGCACGCTGCGGCTGTGGGAGGCCGACCCGGGTCGGCTCGCCCACGCTGCCTGCACCGACCCGGCGAACCGGATCACCCGGCAGGAGTGGGCCACCGCGTTCGGCTCGATGCCCTACCCCCCCTGACATCCTGAAAGACTGCGGCCGTGAGCGCTGAGCTGGGTCCATCGGTGATGACGGTCGAGGATTTCGGGCCGGCCTGGAAGCCGGGGCGGTTCGAACTCGGTACGGATGGTCCGCGGACGATCCTCGCCGGTGTCGACGGTTCCCGCACGTCGATGCGCGCGTCGGCGTTCGCCGCGGGCCTCGCCCGCCGCCAGGCGTCCCGGCTCGTCGTCGTGTACGTCGCGTCGCCATCGGTCTGGGCGGCGATGTCCCCGGCCCCGGCCGGGGAGGCGATCCAGCAGGTCGTGGACTCGATCGCCGCCGAGGTGCGCACGTCGATCCACGAACGTTCCGACGAGCTCGGCGTGCCGATCCGGTTCCTCGTCCGCGCCGGTGACCCGTTCGACGGGATCAAGCGCAGCGCCGCCGAGGTGCAGGCCGACATGGTCGTCGTCGGCGCGTCCGAAAGCGCCGGGCACCGGCTCATCGGCTCGCTGGCGAGCCGGCTGGTCCGCAGCGGCCTGTGGCCGGTGACGGTCGTCCCTTAAGCGCCCCGTCAGTTGCGGGCGACCCGGCGCCGAAGACGGCGAACGCCCCGGACGCGACCAGCCAGATCACGACGGCCAGCACGCTGCCCGGCGTCAGCCAGCGAAAGCCGTACGGGCGCACGTTGGGCGTGCTCCAGTACAACAGGGCGATCATGCTGGTCCGGCACCACTGCCCCACCTGGTGTGGGCGCGGCGCCGGTGTCCTGGACGGCGGTGCGGCGGTCGGTGGGCCGGTCATCCCCGCGGCGCCGTCTCAACGCGGTCTGTCTACCGGGCCGGGCGGTGCAGCATCTTGGCTGCCTTGCCGGCCGGCGGGTCCGATGGGACCCGTCCATCGGCCGGAGCGACGGGAGCGGCGGGAGTGGCCGCGGTGCCGCGCCGGGCTGCCTTGCGGAGCTGGATCATGCGGCCGACGCCGGGGATCGCGACGAGAAGCGCGCCGGCGATCGCCGAGAACAGCATCGCCACGGCGAGCGGGATCGACCCGTGCGCGCCGAGGTAGGACAGCTTCACGTCGTCCTGGTTCTGCAGGATGAAGATCAGTAGAAGGATGAGGACGAGCGCGAACAGCAGCAGCGTCGTCCAGACGCGGCTGGTGCGCGTCGCCGGGATGTGCGTCCGCTCGGTGCGCCCGTTCCGTCCCAGGCCCCGCCGTCGCCTGCGTGGGTCGGTCGTCGGTGATCCCGGGTCGGTCGTCGGTGAGGTCGGTGATCGCGGGGCGGCAGCGGGCGTCGGTGGCACCGGGTAGGCGGCGGCCGGGGGCGGCGCGTCGGGCGGTAGCTGTGCGGCGGGGATGGGCTCGGTGGTCGACACCGGCGAGCCCATGGGGCCGGTTCCGGCTCGCGGGGCACCGCCCTCAGACGGTGCGGGGGTGGGCGGTGTGGTCATGGCCGATCCCTACCCAATCGCTCGTCCATATCCCACCCTTTCGGGCGACCATTTGTTGTCTGTCAGTGGTCTGGTGTCATGTTGTTCCGGGCGGTCGGCTCAAGGCTGACCGGTGGTTCCCGAGAGGCCGAGGCCAGCGGTGGGGGCAGGCGCGGTTACGCCCGGCGTTGCCGCGGTGCCGTCCGAGCGCAGGTCCGAGCCGGTGCCGGCGGTCGTGGTCGGGGTGAGGGACCCCGACGGCGGGGTGGTGGGGGTCGCCGTGGCCGATGGATCGGGGGTGGCGCTCGGCGTCGGGGTCGGCGTGGGCGTCGCGGTGGCGGTGGGTGTCGCGGTGGCGTGTCGTCGCGTGGACGTGGGCTTCGCGGAGTTCTCCGGCGACCCGCCGTCCACGGCCGACTGCTCGGTCTGCGTCGCGCGGCGGGTCTGCGCGACGTGCTCGGGCGTCGGGCGGACCAGCAGGTACAGCGCCACCGTCAGCAGGAAGAACACCACCAGGGCCATGGTGGAGCGGCGCATGTGGATCGAGTGCAGGAACTGGACCGGGCGCAGTGAGGACAGTGATGTCAAGCGCGGGACCGCCTGGTCGGGTCGGGGCCGGTCAAGAGGAGGTGGGAGCGGCGGTGTCGAGATCCGTGGGCACGATGATGCCCTCCCGCAGCAGGGCGGTGCCGATGCGCGCCCGCAGCGTCCGGCCCACCTCGAACTGCCGACCTGGCTGGGTGCGGGCCACCACTCTGATCTTGAATTCGTCGAGGTCCATGCTCTCCACGCCCATCACGGTCGGGGCGTCGAGGAGCAGGGCGTGCAGGGTCTCGTCCGCGTAGGACTCGGCGCCGACCCGGTTGAGCAGGTCGCTGACGGTGGTGAGGTCCGCGGTCGCCGGGATGGGCACGTCGACGATCGCGCGGGCCCAGTCTCGGGACAGGTTGATCACCTGGACGATCTGCCCGTTGGACGTGGTGACCACCTCGCCGCTGGTCGTCCGGATCCGGGTGATGCGCAGCGTGACCTCTTCCACCGTGCCGGTCGACCCGGTCGGCGGCCCGCCGGCGACGAGCAGGCGGACCAGGTCGCCGAAGCCGTACTGGCGCTCGGCGATGATGAAGAACCCGGCGAGGATGTCCTGCACGACCCGCTGCGCACCGAGGCCGAGGGCGACACCGACGATTGTCGCCGGTGCGACGAAGCCGGTCAGGGGGACGCCGAAGCGCTGCAGCACCAGCACCGCCGTCAGGCAGTAGACGATGACCAGTACGGCCCAGGTGACGACCTGGGCGACGGCGTGCCGGTGCTTGGCCGCCTCCGTGCGCACCACCCGGTCCGTCCCGGTGGCGGACACGTCGATCCGGCTGGTGACGCGGTCGCCGAGCCAGGTTGCCAACCGGGTGAGCAGCGCCGCCCCCGTCACCAGCAGCACGACCTCCAGGCCGCTGCCGCGGGCCCAGTGCCCGATGTCGCTCAGCGGGGCGGACGCGGTGATCACGGCCGCGGACGCGCCGGCTGCGCTGATCATGCGGTCCAATAGGGCTGTCGAACTCCGCTCACCCCGCCGAACCTACCCTCGGTCCAACCAACGGGTACACACCGGATCGAGGTCACATGAGCGCCCTTCCGGCCCAGATGTGGTTTCGGGCCGAGTCCGATCCGCCGCCGATGACCGATCGGACTACGCCGTGCGTGCCCCCGCCGGTCGTCGCGAGCCGGCACCGGGGCCCCGCCGGCCCAGCCGGGGAGACGATCGGGGCGCCGGTCGGCGGACTCAGCCGCAACCTGACCACCTGGGGCTGATGTTCGAGGACCCGAGCGTTCGCGGGCCCACCGACGCTCGCGGGCGCTCATGCTGATCGGCCCGTGGCCGTGGGGTTGTTCCGCCTGTACACAGGGGCCTTCGGGCGGCCGATCCGGAGCGCGGCGAGAGCGATGCTAACAGGGTCGGATCCGACCGTGTTGGGAGGCAGCGATGCTCCGTTACAGTTCGACGCCCGCGCATGTCGTGGTGCGCGATCTGTCCGCCGACTTCGTCACGGAGGACGGTGCGCGTGCCTCCGTGGCAGGCACCCTGCGTTACGACCCGGCAGATCCATTCGCGGTGGAGTTGATCCTGCGCCCTGGCCGGGAGTCCATCACCTGGATCTTCGCGCGCACGCTGCTCGCGGAGGGGACGCAGGGCCCCACCGGCACCGGCGACGTGCGTATCCGGCCGACCCGGTCGGAGGGGCGAGCGGTCGTAACCGTCTCCCTGTCCAGCCCGTCCGGGCACGCCGACCTCGAACTGCCCCGCTCGATCGTCACCCGGTTCCTCGCGGAGATCGAGGAGAAGGTGCCGGCGGGCCGGGAGAGCGAGGGCATCGACTGGAACACGGAGCTGCGCACCCTTCTGCGCACCCGCAACCCCTGAGGCCCTGCTTCGCTAGGAACATCATCTCGATGCCGCCTTCGGCGGCCCGCCCGGTCTCCCGGTACCCGCAGCGGGTGTAGAGGCGGATGTTGTCGACGCTGCGGGCACCCGTGAACAGCTCGAAGCACGCGGCGGTCGGGTGGCGGAGTTCGATCTCGGCGAGCAGCCGGCTGGCGGGCGTGGGAGGCCGGCGGGCGCCGGAAGGGTGATGGGTGATGGGTGATGGGTGACTCAGGGTGCTTCGGGGGCGCCCTCGGTCGGTTGCCAGAAGGGGATCTCGGGCGGGTCGGCGACCCCGGCGTCTCGCATGAGAATGTCGATGGCGGGCGGGTCGATGAAGAACTGGTGGAAGGCCTCGGTGGGCCGCCAGACGTCGAGCACGATGAGCTGACCGTCGCCGGCAACGAAACAATGGGGCACGACGCCTACCTTTTGCCGAATATGCGATGGGATCCCGGCCGCGGTGACGAAACGTCCGGGCGGCCGGTGGGCCGTCGTCCCGGCGCCGTCACGACTGCCTTCGCTCGATGATGCCCCGCAGAAACGCCGCCTGGCCCACATGCTGGAGGTCATCCGAAACGACGCTGATCAGGCGGACCCCAAGGGTGACAGGAGGCTCCCACCTTTCGTCTACCACGCGGTCGAAGTCGCCGTCGGTCAGCGTGGCGAGGTAGCGGACGGTCTGGTCGTGGACGGCCTCGTGGTAGCCGACGAGCAGCGCCGGGTCGGCCACCCGGACCGCGTCGACCTCCTCGGCCGTATGCCCGTAACCGATCGACGCGACGGGCAGCGCCAGCGCGAACCGGTCCGCGAAGCCGCTCGCGGTCCAGACCTGCTCGAGCCCGGCGACGTCGGCGACGTGGTCGTCCTGAACCCGGGTCAGGTGCCACACCAGCCAGCCGATGGAGTTGGACGTCCCGTCGACGCGGAGGGCGAGCTGCTCCTCGTCGAGCTCGGCGACGGCGTCGCGCACCTCGTCCCGGATCCGCCCGAAGGCATCGGCGAGAAGATCGGAACCGTTCATCGCGCGGGCTCCCCTCACATGGTCGCTGCAATTCCGGCGGCGTCGGGGGTGATCTTAGGGCGGCCGGTCCGGTGCCGGCACCGGGCTCGCGCCCAACCGTCGACGTCGGCGGTGCCCGCCCGCGCACGCTGCTCACTCTGCTCGCCCTCGATCCCGGCCGGACCGTACCCGGAAGCCGAGGATGTAGCCGAGGCCGAGCAGCATGGCGACGGCGTCCCCGGGGCGGACCGCCAGGGTCTGCGCGCTGGTCTGCTTCATCAGCGCCTCCGGCGAGCCGTGGGCGATGATCCGCTCATGGTCGACGACCGCGAGCGCAGTCGTCGCGCCGTAGCGCTTGACCAGCCCCTCGGGGACGATCGCGGGACTGCAGTGTTCGTGTCTGACCGTCATGCCGATCAGCTTGCCGGCCACCACTGACAGTTCGGCGAGACACCGGCGAGTCGCCGGGCGTGGCGCGGCCGCCGCGCTGACAGCCCGCTGACACCGGCTCGCCGACACCGGTCCGCCGGCCCCTGCCCCGAGCCCCGGGGCTCGGGGCAGGGGTTCGCCTTCCTTGCCCTTCCAGAGGGTTCAGTGTCCGATTCGTCCCTCTGGAAGGGCAAGGAACGTGGGGTCATTGCAGCAAGGTGAGGTCAGCCGGTGCGGCGGCGGGACGCGGGTCGCAGGGACGGGTCCCCGCTGTAGTGCTCGACCCCCGCGATGTCGGTGCCCGGCGGGACGACCTTGTCGATCGCGTCGAGCGTGGTCGCGTCGAGGGTGACGTCGGCGCCGGCGAGCACGTCGTCGAGCTGCACCATCGTCTTCGGCCCGATGATCGTTGACGTCACCGCCGGGTGGCTGTCCACGAACGCCAGCGCCAGGTGGGTCAGCGAGATCCCGGCCTGCTCGGCGATCGTGCTCAGCCCCTCCACCGCGTCGTACCGGGCGGGCGTGCTCGGGTCCTCATCCAGCCCGGTACCGCCGCGGCGGCGGGCGAACATGCCCTGCGACCCGTAGCGCGCGCCCGACGGGATCTCGGCGTCCCGCCGGTACTTGCCCGTCAGCCAACCGCCGGCCAGCGGGCTCCACGGGATGACGCCCACGTCGTGGCGCAGCGTCGCGGGCAGCACCCCGTCCTCGATCGACCGGGCGAAGATCGAGTACTGTGGCTGCTCGCAGACGAACCGCTCGCTGTTGCGCCGACGCGCGGCCCACTGCGCCTCGACGATCCAGTCGGCGGGGAACGACGACGAACCCAGGTAACGGACCTTGCCCTGATGGACGAGGTCGGTCAGGGCGCCGAGGGTCTCCTCCAGGTCGACGTCCCAGTCGTGGCGGTGCACCTGGTACAGGTCGAGGTAGTCGGTGTCGAGGCGGCGCAGGCTGTCCTCGACCGCCCGGGTGATCCAGCGTCGGGAACCGCCGCGGTGGTTGCGCTCCTCGTCCATCGCGGTGAAGCACTTCGTAGCCAGGACGATGTCGTCCCGGCGGCCCTTGATGGCCCGGCCGACGATCTGTTCGCTCTCGCCCTGAGAGTAGACGTCGGCGGTGTCGATGAAGTTGATGCCCGCGTCGAGCGCGCGGCCGATGATGCGTACGCACTCGTCGTGGTCGGTGTTGCCGAAGGCGCCGAACATCATGGCACCCAGGCACTGGGTGCTGATCTCGACGCCGGTCCGGGCGAGCTTGCGGTACCGCATGGGTGAAGCCTCCTGCTCGTCATCGTTGGCCCTGCAGCTGTCCTCGCCGATCCCGCGCGGCCGCGGCCGTCCCCGTTACTGCCTGGCCGGAGGGATCGAGCGGGCAGGGCTCCGGACAGGCGGGGATCGTTCAGCATGGATCGTCGCCCCAGCAGACCGTAACGATGAGAGCGCACTCCAAGTCAACCCCGGGGCAGGCGATCCGGCAGGTGATTTCTCGGTTCCGCTCGAGAGGCGATCCCGGAAACCGGAATTAGGCGGGGAAGCGGCCGTTGCGGGCTGGGATGATCGTCCGCAGGCTCGGGGGAGGGGGAGACGGTGGTGGTTGGGTCGGGTGGGGCGCTGGCCGCCGTGGTGGACGGTGCGGCGGCGCTGCGGGTGGTCGCTGTCGTGACCGCCCTGCTGGCCCTGGTGGTGAGCAGGTGGCCGGAGCATCTCGACACGGCGGTCCACGAGGGTGGGCACGCGTTCGCCGCGTTTCTCGTGGGACGGCTGGTGGCCGGCGTCTGGGTGGATGCGGACGGCACCGGCCTGACCTGGTCCTTCGGCCGGCGCAGCGGGGTCGGGCTGTTCGCGACCCAGGCCGCGGGTTACCTCTTCCCGTCCCTCGTCGGGGTCTGCTCGGCGCGGCTGCTGGCAGCGGGGAAGGTCACGGCCGTCCTCATCCTGGGGGTGCTCGCGCTCGCCGCCCTGCTGCTCGTGGTGCGCAACGGCTTCGGTGAGCGCGTCGTCGTCATCGTGGGGGCTTCCATGGTGCTCACCGCCCGCTACTGCCCGGACTGGGCGCAGACCTGGTACGCCTACCTGCTCACCTGGGTGCTGCTGTTCTCCGGTCCGCGGTCGGTGCTGGTGCTGCACCGGGCCCGCCGGCTCGGCGCCGTCGGGTCGGACGCCGACAGGCTCGCCGAGAGCACCCACATCCCCGCCCTGCTCTGGGTCCTCGCCTTCGCCGTCTTCAGCCTGTGGTGCGCCCTGAAGGGTGCGGCCCTCCTGCTGGCCTGACCTTCGCCAGCCCGGTGAGATGCCTGTCAACCGGCCAGGGCACCGCCGGCCACGGCCGCCTCGGCGCGGGCGAGGTGGTCGACGACGGCGGCCAGCCAGGCGAGCGGACGGCTGATGTGCGGGCAGTGGCCGGCCTCGGCGATCACGGCGAGATGGGCGGCCTGGATGCCGTGCGCCAGGGTCTGCGCACTGGCCCGCAACATGGAATCGCGCTCGCCGACGATGACGGTCGTCGGCGCGGTGATCTCGCCGAGCCGGGGGACAAGCGAGGGATAACCGGCGAGTTCCCGGCCCAGCGCGGCGAGCGCAACCGCCCCACCCCGGCCGTTGACACTGTTGGCGCCGGTACGCGACGCGATTGCCGCCACCCCTCCCAGTACCGCGGCCACGATCCGCCTTGCCACTGGGCCGGTGGCGGTGGCCGGGGCGGCCGCGGTGTCGACGAGCACAAGGGAACGCACCCGGCCCGGATGCTCCAACGCGTACCGTAGCGCGATCACGCCGCTGAGCGAGTGGCCGATGAGGTGGATCCTGGCCGGCCCGAGTGTTGCGACCACGGCGGTGAGGTCGGCGAGGAGCAGGTCGAAGGTGTAGTCCGCTCGTCCGCCGGGTGCTCGGCCGCTCGCGCCGTGTCCTCGATGGTCGTAGGCGACGACGTGGCGCGATGCGGCCAGCTCGGGTGCCACCGCTGCCCAGTCCGCGGTGCTGCCGGCGATGCCGTGGACCAGCACGACCGGGCCATCCTCGACGCCGGCCTCCTCGCGCGGGGCGCGGGGCGGGGCTGTCGAGCCGGGCGGTCGCCGTCCGGCCGCATGTCCTCGACGTGCAGCTCCAGTCCCGCCGCCACCGGCAGCCGCCACCCGCTCGCACTGACCACGTGCACATCCTCACCTGGTCGGGTTGGCCGCGCGGTCGTCCGGGCGATCCCGCGGCCGGGCGACGTCGTAGGGCTCGGTCTCGCCGGCGGTGATCATCGCGTCGAGCACCCGGCGGGACGCGACGAGATCGTCCATCCGCGCATCGATCCGGGCCCGTTCCCGGGCCAGGTCCGCGACCAGGCCGGCGCACGGCACCAGGCGGCCCCCGCCCCCCCCGCACGCAGGGCAGCACCTGGGCGATCAACGTGGTGGGCAGGCCGGCGGAGAGCAGCGTGCGGATCCGGCGGACCTGGTCGACGTCCGACTCGGCGTACACCCGGTAGCCGCTGGGCAGCCGCGCCGGATGCAGCAGGCCCTGTTCCTCGTAATAGCGCAGTAGCCGCTCGCTCACGGCGGTGCGCCGAGCCAGCTCCCCGATACGTATCCTGATCCTCTTCCTCGAGCCGGCCGGCCGGCTTGACTCTTACATCGATGTCAGACTTTAGCCTCGGGCTCATGAACAGCGCACCGATCGAATCCGCCGACTCTGCACCCAGGCCGCCCACCGCACCGTCTCCGCCGACGCCGGCGGTCCGTGATCCGTATGCGTCGCCGCTGGTCAGCAAGGTCGCCGTGGTCACCGCCGCTTCCCGTGGAATCGGCCGCGCCGTGGCGCGCCGACTCGCGGCCGACGGCGCCGCCGTCGTCGTCAACTGGCACACCAGTGCCACCGCGGCCCGTGAGGTCGTCGACGGCGCCGTCGACGGCATCGTCGACGGCGGAGGCCGGGACGAAGGCGGCCGTGTTCCGGCGTTCCGACTGTCGGGCCAGTAGGGTGAGGCCGCTGCGCCCTCGACCGGAAATAACCGGTTTGGCCTGAGCGAGGCCCGGTTCGCCCTGGTCACCGGCAGGCCGACAGGTTTCGGCCGGGCCGGGACCGGACGGGCGTGCGGGGACGGGAGGAATGCGGTGACAGCCGAGCGGACCACGGCCGAGGGGACGGCGGCGGACTACCGGCCGCGCCGGTCGGTGCTGTACATGTCGGGGGCGAACGAGCGGGCGTTGGAGAAGGCGAAGAGCCTGCCGGCCGACGCGCTCATCCTCGACCTGGAGGACGCCGTCGCCCCGGCCGCCAAGCAGGAGGCCCGTGAGCGGGTCTGCGCGGCTGTGGCCGCCGGCGGCTACAGCCGGCGTGAGGTGGCAATTCGGATCAACGGCCGGGACACCCCCTGGCACACCGACGATCTGCGCGCCGCCGCCCAGGCGGGACCGGACGCCGTCGTCGTCCCGAAGATCGGCTCGCCGGCGGACGTGCACGCCGTCGAGCGGGACCTGGCCGCCGCCGGGGCCTCGGCGCGCACCCTGATCTGGGCGATGGTCGAGACGCCGATCGCGATGCTGCGCGCCCTGGAGATCGCCCGGTCCTCGCCGCGCCTGGCCGTGCTGGTCATGGGCACCAACGACCTGGCCAACGAGCTGCGCGCCGATCATGTGCCCGGCCGGGCGCCGCTGCTGACCGGTCTGGGGCTGTGCCTGCTGGCGGCGCGGGCCAGCGGTAAGGCGATCCTCGACGGCGTCTACAACGACGTCCGCGACGCCGACGGTTTCGCCGCCGAATGTCGGCAGGGCCGTGAGCTGGGCTTTGACGGCAAGACCCTGATCCATCCAGGCCAGGTCGGGCCCTGCAACCAGGCGTTCTCGCCGTCTGAGGAGCAGCTCGCCGAGGCCGCGGAGATCGTGCGGGCCTGGGCGGCCGCGGCCGCCGCGGGCCGGGGCGTCGTCACCGTCAACGGCCGGATGATCGAGAACCTGCACGTCGACAACGCTCGCCGACTGCTCGCCGTCGACGCCGCCATCGCCGAGCTCGCCACCACCGGCTAGCGGCGACCGCAG
>NZ_CADCWT010000142.1 GCF_902806485.1 Candidatus Frankia alpina
CACACCAACACAACATTGATGTCACGCAAAGCGACGAAACGCTACCGGGAAAGGCTCAGTCGATGACGGTGTCCGGATACGTCGCTTCCCTCGGTGTCGCATCCGCCCCGAAGAATCCGCTCGTCATCACCTTCGACGACGGCGTCGCGGAAACAATGAACGCGCTGCGCTGCCTGGCCGAGTGGGGGCTGACGGCCACGGTCTTCGTGACCAGTTCACGTGTTGGTGATCCGGGCTATTTCCATCGGGCTGACCTACATCGCATCCGTGGGCTGGGAATCGAGATCGGCGGGTCCAGACACACCGGCCGACCGCTGAACGAGCTGACCCGCACGGACGTGATCGCGGAGCTGACGCTTTCCCGGCGCCGCCTCGCCGTCGCGATCGGGGACGAGCCGCGCACGTTCGCCTACCCCGGCGGCGGCTACGACCTGTCCGTCCGCCAGTTGGTGATCTCCGCCGGGTACAGCTCGGCCTGCGCGGTGCGCGACATGCTGTCCCATTCCGCCGACGACCGGCTTCGCCCTGGCCCGCCTGACGGTCACGCGACGACGCCGGACAGCCGGCTGCGGGCCTGGCTGGAGGGAGTCGGCCGGTCCGAGCCGCATCCACCGCCGCGCCGGGGCCATGCCCTGCGGCTTCCCCGGGTGGCCGGCTCCGCCGGCCCGTTCCGCCCCCGCCCCCGCCTCGGCCACTCCGAGCCCCGGCTACCCGGACCTGCCGCAGCTTCTGGCGCCATCGCGGGCACCACGGTCATCCCCAGCCCCAGCCCCGCTCACTCCACGGCCGCAGCAGCCAGCCCGGAGGGAGGAGCCAGCAGGGAGGGGGGAGCCGGCGTCAGCGCCGAATCCGGGACGGTCCGGCCTGTGGCGGCGAGACGGGAACGCTAGACGAACGCCAGGCGAGTGAGTCCGTTCCAGGGCGGGGCCGGTTGCGGCACGTTTTGCCCGGTCTGAGCCCTGCGGATCGTGCGCATCGCACCGCAACGCTTCCCACCCACCGCGATCGGCCGGTTCGGAATCACTCGCCTACCGAACGACCGCGGCGGCGGTGAAGCCTGGGGTGGCGAGACCGGGGGCGGCGAGGCCGCGGGCGGTCGGGGAGAGCTCAACGGCGTCCGGCGGTGGATTCGTGCGCAGGGCCAGATCCCCGAGGGGGCTGGTCACGCCAAGCCAGTAGCGCTCGTTGCGGTAGTGGTGCAGGCGATGGCCGCGCCAGATCCGCCGGTAGTACGCCGTCCGCGGTGGGACCCGGGTGTGGATGAGGAAGTGCGTCCAGTCGTAGGCGAGCACGCCGACACCCGCGCACAGCGCCGCCGTCGCCGCCGAGGGCGGTCCGAGCAGCGCCGGCAGGGCCGCCGCGGCCGTTCCGGTGATGACCTCGCGTGGGCGCAGGAACATGGTGTCCAGGTCGGCCGGGTCACGGTGGTGCTGCTCGTGGCCGTAGCCGGCGAGCTGGTAGCCGACGGCACCCAGCCGGCTGGCCGGGCGGGCGTGCAGCACCAGCCGGTGCACACCCCATTCGACGAACGGCTGCGCGACGGCGGCAGCCACGGCGATCCGGGTGTCCCGGGCCCGCCACGGCCCGCGGGCGGCGCGCACGGCGGCGAGTCCCCCCACGCAGCCGAGCAGCACCGGCGGGCGGGGATGGGCGAGGAACCGGCGGACGGCAGCCGCCAGCGTCCGGACCTCCGCCGCGCTGCCATGCGGCCCTGGCTGGTCGAGCCGGACGAACAATGCCGCGGGGGACAGCCGCGCCACGCGATCGCCTCCCGGCAGCGAGATCAGAACGGAACGGTGGAGTAGGCCTGCAGCTTGGTGAGCTGATGCTGGCTGTCGACCCGGCGAATCGTGCCCGAGCGGGAGCGCATCACCAGTGACGACGTGCTGGCGCCACCCGGGCGGTACCGTACCCCGGCCAGCAGCTCACCATCTGTGATTCCCGTCGCGACGAAGAAGACGTTGTCGCTGGCAACGAGGTCGCGGGTGGACAGCACCCGCTCCGGGTCGTGCCCGAGCGCGACGACCTTGCTCCGCTCGGCCTCATCCTTGGGCCACAGCCGACCCTGGATCACCCCGCCCAGGCACGTCACAGCGCAGGCGGTGATGATCCCCTCCGGCGTGCCACCGATGCCGAGCAGCAGGTCGACACCGGTGTCGGCGGAGGCGGCCATCACGGCGCCGGCGACGTCGCCGTCGGAGATGAGCTTCACCCGGGCGCCGGCGGCACGGATCTGCTCGACGAGCTCGGTGTGCCGCGGGCGGTCCAGGACGACCACGGTGACGTCGCGCGGGTGGATCGCCTTCGCCTTCGCCACGGCCCGGATGTTGTCCTCGACGGAGGCGGTGATGTCGACGACGTCCGCCGCCTCCGGCCCGGTGACCAGCTTCTCCATGTAGAAGCAGGCGCTGGCGTCGTACATCGAGCCGCGCTCGCTGACCGCCATGACGGACACGGCGTTGTTCATGCCCTTGGCGGTGAGCGTGGTGCCGTCGACGGGGTCGACGGCGACGTCGCACTCCGGGCCCTCCCCTGAGCCGACCTGCTCGCCGTTGAACAGCATCGGGGCCTCGTCCTTCTCCCCCTCGCCGATGACGACGACGCCACGCATCGACACGGTGCCGACGAGCCGGCGCATCGCGTCGACGGCGGCACCGTCGGCGCCGTTCTTGTCACCGCGGCCGACCCAGCGCGCCGCGGCGAGCGCGGCGGCCTCGGTCACCCGGACGAGTTCGAGGGCAAGGTTGCGGTCCGGGGCCTGCCCCTGCACGGCCAGCGTGTCGGGCACAGCCGAGGAGTCGGAGGACCTGGCGGCGAAGGCATCGGGAGCGGAAGGCACGGCCGTGAGCCTAGTTCGGCTACCCCGCAGACGCCCGAGATAGCCGGCCCCGCGACGGGTCGAGCCCCCTCAAACGTATCCCGGAGTATCGCTCGGTGTCAGACGAACCGAGGCATCCAGTCTGTCGTGCGTGTGACAGTCGGCGAGTCGAAAACTTGCGCGCAACCTTCCAGTGCATACAGGCGTCAAACGCTTCGATCGGGCGGCCGTCACGCGGAGGGGGCGTGACGGCCGCCCGTCGGCGTTCCACCCCGTTCACGGCACCCACTGTGGGCGAGATCCTCGCCACACCGGTGCCGTAAGGGGCCGCCCGAACCGGTCCCGGCCCACCACCGGCTCGCCGAGACCTGGAAGATGGGGGCGTGGCACAACGACAGCGACGCGGCCAGGAAACGATCAGAGACATGATCCTCTCCCTCGCCGCGGTCATGGCGGGCGTTCTGGTCTTCGTCATCTTCGTGATGCCGCGCGGCGGCGATGAGACGGCGGTCAAGGTCGTCACGACGGCCGAGCCGATGGCGGCCTTCGCCCGGCAGACGTCCTACACCCCGCTCATCCCCGCCGGACTGCCCGGGTACTGGAAGCCGACCTCGCTGCGGCTGACCGGCCCCACCGGCAGCTCCGACGGCGGCAACATCGCCGAGGCGACGATCGGCTACGTCATCGACCGGTCCGGCCATCGGACGTACGTCCGGCTGCGGGAGAGCAACGCGCCGAAGGCGGTGCAGAAGCTGCTCGGCAACCGGCCGCCGCACGGGACCGTGGACGTCGACGGGGCTCCCTGGGAGCAGCGCCCGGACGCCGACGGCCATCTCGCGATCAGCCGGACCGACCAGGACCTCACGATCATCATCGACGACGGCGGAGGGAAGGGTGGCGCGACCCAGGCCGACCTGGTCGCCCTCGCCGAATCGCTCCAGCCGGTCCAGCCCAGCGGAGCCTGACGGCCCGCGGATCGTCCGCCCGGGAACCCGAACGCGAAGCCGAGAGCCATACGGAACGCCGAGAGTGATGCGGAACGCCAAGCATCCCGATGGACGTTTCTGGCCGCCATCTCCGCAAAATACTTAAATTTACCCAAATGGTAAGAATCGGATCGTCCGCCGAGACTTCGCGTCGAATGGCTCGCGGCTCGAGGCGGCACACACGCAATGTGCGCCGAATGGCCCGGAGCCGATGCCAGCCGCTGTCGACACCGCGGGCTGGATACCCGGACCTGCGGGTCCGGGTATCCAGTACTGCCGGAATCGTCGCGATGGCGGAGCCGACCTCGACTACCTCAGTGCTGGCCGGCTCCGGCGGCTATGGGAGGCCGCTCGGACGGCACAGGATGGCCGTGCGAGCCGTCCCAGGCGTTAGCCGCCGGGATGAGCACCGCCAGACCGAGGCTGAGACCAGCCGCGCGCCGCAGCAGCGGCCCGCCGGCCAGGATGCGCCGATTGGCCCGGTCACCCCGACCGCCCTGATCGGTGGAGCTGGTGTCGCGAGACGCCGTGCCGGCGAGGTCGTGCCGCAGCAGGACCGAACCTCTCGGGGAGGCGGGTGGAACTCGCCTCCGGGAGCGACCGACGACGGCCTGGCGTCGGAGCGACGGACGTGCGCCGGGCATGTGATGTACCTCCGGACCGCCCGAAGCGGACGGGCGGCCAGCCGAGTGGGGCCCGCACATTCGCGGACCCCACCAATCTGAAACGTTCTGCAGCGACCTTGCACTATGGATCTCCGCCAGGCCAGCCCACTTCGACCACGATTGTCGCCCGATTGATATCACGTTGCGCCGACGGAGTGCGATACTTCCGGCTTCGGGTGGCGCCCGGCGTGGCGCCGGATCCGGTCGGGAATACTCGTGACACGCCGCGTCGAATTTCGCCCGAGCCGCGCGGAGGTGCGCGGAGGTGCGAGGCGTCACGATCGGGCCATGGCATCGCATTGGCCGAAAATTGGGTATTCAGGGGCGCGGAGGTCGCGATGTCTGAAAGTCCTGGTTCCACAACGTTCGGCGACTCGCCCGGGAACGGGCGGGCCGCACGACCGAACCGAAGCACGCCGAACTCGGACGCACCGGAAACGCCCGATCTTCCCGGCGCGCCGGCCCCGGGCAGCCCCCAGACAGGCCGCGGCCCCCAGTCGTCGCCGGCGGTCAGCTACGAGACCGCCCGCGCCGAGCTGGAGGAGGTCGTCCGCCAGCTCGAGGCGGGCGGGGTGACCTTGGAGCAGTCGCTGGCCCTGTGGGAGCGCGGGGAGGAGCTGGCCCGGACCTGCCAGGCCCTACTCGACGGCGCCCGTGCCCGGCTTGCTGCCACCGACCCCACCCGCGACGCCTGACGCCCGACGCTCATGCCGTGGTCGGTTCAGTCCTCGGTGACGGCGGCCCCGAGTGCCCCGCCCGCCACCCGGATGGCGAGCCGCTCGCCCGGTCCGACTTCCGCAGGGTCGCGTACGACCGCGCCGTCCGCCGCGCGCTGCACGACGGCGTACCCGCGGTCGAGGGTCGCCGCCGGGGACAACGCCCGCACCCGGGCGCGGGTGGCGACCAGATCGCGTGCCGTCACGTCCAGCGCGTGATGCACGCAGCGCCGGGAGCGGGCCAGCAGGGCGGCGACGTCGTCCGAGCGCCGGGCGAGGTCGCGGGCGGGCGCCGCGAGGACCGGGCGGCCTCGCATGTCCGCGAGCCGGCGCTCCTCCCGGTCCAGTCGATGCTCGACGACGCGGCGCGCGCGCGCCCGCAGCTGGGCGACCGCGACGGACTGCTCGCCGACGTCGGGCACCACCCGCTTGGCGGCGTCGGTGGGGGTCGAGGCGCGCACGTCGGCGACGAAGTCGAGCAGCGGCGCATCCTGCTCGTGGCCGATCGCCGACACGACCGGGGTGCGCGCGGCCACCACGGCGCGCACCAGCGCCTCGTCGGAGAACGGCAGCAGGTCCTCCAGCGACCCACCCCCACGGGCGATGACGATCACCTCGACCTCGGCCCGACCGTCAAGCTCGCGCAGCGCGTCGATGACCTGGGACACCGCCAGCGGGCCCTGGACGGCCACCTCCCGCAGCACGATCCGCACCGCCGGCCAGCGGCGGCGTGCGTTCTCGACGACGTCGCGCTCCGCGGCGCTGGCGCGCCCGGTGATCAACCCGACGGTCGAGGGCAGGAACGGCGGGCGCCGCTTGCGAGACGCCGCGAACAGGCCCTCCGCGGCCAGCGTGGCCTTGAGCTGCTCCAGCCGGGCCAGCAGGGCACCCGCACCGAGCGGGCGGATCTCCACCACCGCGAGGGCGAGCGTGCCGCGGGCGGGGTGGAAGGACGGCTTGCCCCACACGACGACCCGAGCGCCGTCCACGAGCGCGGGGCCGACAGCGTCACAGACCGCTCGCGAACAGGTGACCCGCAGCGACACATCCGCGACGGGGTCCCTGAGGGTGAGGAAAACAGTGCCCATTCCGGGCCGGCGAACGAGCTGCGTGACCTGTCCCTCAACCCACACCCGGCCGAGCCGGTGGACCCAGTCGCCGACGGCGCGCGAGACCGTGCGAACCGGCAAGGGTTGTTCGGGTGTCGAGGTCAGGGCCATTCGGGCACCGTAGCCGGTCCGTCCGACAGGTCCAGAAGAGTCCGCGCGACCGTGGCCGGAGGTGGAGCGGACGATGTCGCCGACACGTGATGCATCGCCCGCGGCTCTTCCAGCAGGCCCCTCACCGCGTAGACTGCCCAGCATGGGCCGGGTCCTTCTTGCCAAGCCGCGCGGCTACTGCGCCGGTGTCGATCGAGCTGTCGTGACCGTGGAGAAGGCGCTGGAGCTCTACGGATCGCCGGTCTACGTACGTAAGCAGATCGTGCACAACCTCCACGTCGTACGGACACTGGAGGCCAAGGGCGCGATCTTCGTTGACGAGACCGACGAGGTACCAGAGGGCGCCACCGTGGTCTTCTCAGCGCACGGGGTCGCGCCGACCGTGCACGAGGAGGCCTCCTCGCGTCAACTGCGCACCATTGACGCAACCTGTCCGCTCGTCAGCAAGGTGCATTCCGAGGCGCGTCGGTTTGCCCGCGAGGATTACGACATCCTGCTCATCGGCCATGAGGGCCACGAGGAGGTCGTCGGCACCACTGGCCAGGCACCTGACCGCATTCACCTGGTGGACGGTCCCGAGGATGCCGCCAGGGTGAAGGTGCGCAACCCGGAGCACGTCGCCTTCCTCTCCCAGACCACCCTCTCCGTCGACGAGACGCAGACCACCGTCAAGGCCCTGCGTGAGCGCTTCCCACACCTGCAGGGTCCGCCGAGCGATGACATCTGCTACGCGACGCAGAACCGTCAGGTGGCCGTCAAGGAGATCTCCAGCGCGGTCGACCTGGTCATCGTCGTCGGCTCGCCGAACTCCTCGAACTCGGTGCGTCTGGTCGAGGTCGCGCTCGACGCCGGCGCACCGGCCGCCCACCTCGTCGACGACTCCACCGAGGTGGACGCGAGCTGGCTGGAGGGCGTCGAGACCGTCGGCGTGACCAGCGGCGCCTCGGTCCCCGAGGAGCTGGTTACCGGCGTCATGGCCTGGCTGGCCGAGCATGGGTTCAACGACGTCGAGGAGGTCACCTCCGCCGACGAGCACCTCCTGTTCGCCCTCCCACCCGAGCTGCGCCGTGACATCCGCGCCCGCGAGCGCGAGGCCGCCGCTTCCTAAGCGGCGGCCACCCCAACAACGACGCCCACTGCCCCGCCCCGTGGCATCGATGCCACGGGGCGGGGCAGTGGGCGTCTCTCATTGGCGCCCCGCTCCCCGTCCCTGCCAGCCGGCCCGACCTGCCACTCCCCCGGGTTCCCCACATAGTGCAGCGTCTCCGCAGCCCCCTTCCCGTCCTGCTATCACGTTCCGTGACAGCAGACGGTGCGGCTGAGGCGGGTCGCAGACCGGGCGACGGCACGGCCAGGCGCCGCGCGCGACGGCGGATGCGTGGGAAAGCGCCTACCTGTTCCTTACCATGATCGCACCAGGCTCGCGCGATCATGCCGACACCCATATCCACCGAAGCTCGCCAAAGACACCCCACCATCGCGACCACCACCCCCAGGGAAGATCGCCGAAGGCGATCTGACCGAAACCCGCACGGCGCCCAATACCCGGGGCCCCCGCAAAGCACCGAAGGCGCTTTGCGGGGAAAGGTGTGAGAGCTCCCGTGCGCCGCGGGCGCCAGTCGCCCGGCATGTCCTAGGGTCGGCCCTGGGGCCTGTCTACGGCGGCCTCCCGCCGGGCGGTGGGCACGGCGTGCGGTGCTGGTCAGATGCAGGTCAACGGCGACGGAACATCGGGAGAACGGGCGCATGAGCGAGCAGGAATACCGCATCGAGCACGACAGCATGGGCGACGTCCGGGTGCCGGCATCGGCCCGTTGGCGGGCTCAGACTCAGCGGGCGGTGGAGAACTTTCCCGTCTCCGGCCAGCGGATCTCCCGCGCACACATCCAGGCGCTTGCGCGGATCAAGGCGTCGGCGGCGACGGTCAATGCCAAGCTCGGGGTGCTGGACGCCGACATCGCCGAGGCAATCTCGGACGCGGCCGCCGAGGTCGCGCGCGGCGACTGGGACGACCAGTTCCCCCTGGACGTGTTCCAGACCGGCAGCGGCACGTCATCGAACATGAACACGAACGAGGTGCTGGCGTCGCTGGCGTCCGAGCGGCTCGGCCGGGCGGTGCACCCGAACGACCACGTCAACGCGTCGCAGTCGTCGAACGACGTCTTCCCGTCGTCGATCCACGTGGCCGCGACCCAGGGGATCGTGCAGGAGCTGATCCCGGCGCTGGAGCACCTCGCCGCCTCGCTCGGCCGCAAGGAGACCGAGTTCGCGGACGTGGTGAAGTCGGGGCGGACGCACCTGATGGACGCCACACCGGTGACGCTCGGTCAGGAGCTCGGCGGTTACGCGGCGGCGGTGCGCCTCGGCGTCGAGCGCCTGAACGTGGCCCTGCCGCGGGTCGGCGAGCTGCCGCTGGGCGGCACGGCCGTCGGCACCGGCATCAACACGCCGCCCGGTTTCTCCGCCGCGGTGATCGAGGAACTGGCCGCCAGCACAGACCTGCCGCTGACCGAGGCGCGTAACCACTTCGAGGCGCAGGCGTCGCGGGACGGCCTGGTCGAGGCGTCCGGGGTGCTGCGGGTCGTCGCCATCTCGCTCTACAAGATCGCGAACGACCTGCGCTGGGCCTCGTCCGGGCCGCGGGCCGGCCTCGGGGAGATTCACCTGCCCGACCTGCAGCCCGGCTCGTCGATCATGCCCGGCAAGGTGAACCCGGTCATCCCGGAGGCGGTCTGTCAGGTCGTTGCGCAGGTCGTCGGGAACGACGCGGCGGTCGCCTTCGGCGGCTCGGCCGGCAACTTCGAGCTCAACGTGATGCTGCCGGTGATCGCGCGCAATCTGCTGGAGTCGATCCACATCCTGTCCACGATCAGCCGGCTGCTCGCGGACCTCTGCGTCGACGGAATCGTCGCCGACGTCGAGCGCTGCCGGCGTTACGCCGAGTCCTCGCCGTCCATCGTGACTCCGCTGAACAAGTACATCGGGTACGAGGAGGCGGCGAAGGTCGCGAAGCTGTCCCTCGCCGAGGAGAAGACGATCCGCGAGGTGGTGATCGAGCGCGGCTACATCGAGGCCGGCAAGCTCACCGAGGCCCAGCTCGACGCCGCCCTCGACGTGCTCTCGATGACCCATCCGTAGGACGATCCACCCGCGTCCGGATCGGCCGGCTCCGGAGGATCCTCCGGAGCCGGCGTCCGGCGCCGCTCCAGGCAGGTCACCGCTCCCAGCGCACCTCCCGACAACGGGCGGGCGGGCGTCCGTCCCGACAACGGTGGCGCGGCGGCGAAGCGACGGGGGTCGTGGAAGACCCCCCAGACAGCCTCCACGACCCCCGCCTCTGGTCTAATGAGACGGCGGCCCGTTCGTTACGGGTGGCGGCGGCACAAATCTCGAACGGGCCGGCGAAGATCATCCGATGTCGCTGTGCGCCCGCAGTATGCCCGGCGTGCGCCCGGCGGGCCGGGCAGGCGCGGGCGACGGCGACGACTCGGCTCGAGAGGGCCACCCGCCGCCGGCACGTCTCGGTTATTACGGAAAGATCGATGGTGTTTACTCTCCGCGATATCGCATGGCTGAAACCCTCAGAGGAAAACGCGGAGAAGAAATAAACGTAACAAGACCGTGCAACTTGCCGACCCACCCGCTCCAGCCAGATAGCCTCAGCTTCACCGGGAGCCGGAAAGAATGCGGGGAGGTGACGGTGTTCGACTATGACGTCCTCGTCATCGGGTCCGGACCCGGCGGGCAGAAGGCTGCGATCGCGGCAGCCAAGCTCGGCCGGCGGGTCGCGATCGTGGACAAGCGGGAGATGATCGGCGGTGTCAGCATCAACACTGGCACGATCCCGTCCAAGACGCTTCGGGAGGCCGTTCTCTATCTGACCGGCATGTCGCAGCGCGAGCTGTACGGGTCGAGCTACCGGGTCAAGGACGACATCACCGTAGGTGATCTGTCCGCCCGGACCAGGCACGTGATCAGTCGAGAGATCGACGTCATCCGCAACCAGCTCAGCCGCAACCACGTCACGCTGCTGACCGGGCTGGCGAGCTTCATCGACCCGCACACGGTCAGCGTGCGGGCGGCCGGGGACATCGAGGATCGGCGGGTCTCGGCCGAGCGGATCATCATCGCCACCGGCACCCGGCCCGCGCGGCCGGACACGGTCGACTTCGACGGCCGGACGGTGGTCGACAGCGACCAGATCCTGGCCCTGGAACGGCTGCCGCGGTCGATGGTCGTCGTCGGCGCCGGGGTGATCGGCATCGAGTACGCGTCGATGTTCGCCGCGCTCGGCACCAAGGTGACGGTCGTCGAGCGGCGGGACCGCATGCTGGACTTCTGCGACGTCGAGATCGTCGAGGCCCTGAAGTACCAACTCCGAGACCTGGCGGTGACGTTCCGTTTCCGCGAGTCGGTGGTATCGGTCGAGCGGCACAACGGCGGGACGCTCACCCTGCTGGAGAGCGGCAAGAAGCTGCCCGCTGACACGGTGATGTACTCGGCGGGACGGCAGGGGCTCACCGACATCCTCAACCTGCCGGCGGCGGGCCTGTCCGCGGACAACCGCGGCCGGATCAAGGTCGGCTCCGATTTCCGCACCGAGGCCGAGCACATCTACGCCGTCGGCGACGTCATCGGCTTCCCGGCGCTCGCCGCGACCTCGATGGAGCAGGGCCGGTTGGCGGCCTACGCCGCCTGCGGTGAGAACGTGAACGCGATGCGAGCGGAGCTCATGCCGATCGGGATCTACACGATCCCGGAGATCTCCTACGTCGGACGGACCGAGGACGAGCTCACCGAGCTCGCGATCCCGTTCGAGGTGGGCATCGCCCGGTATCGGGAACTGGCCCGCGGCGCGATCCTGGGCGACTCGTACGGGATGCTGAAGCTGCTGGTCAGCCCCGAGGACCGGAGCCTGCTCGGGGTGCACGTCTTCGGCACCGGCGCCACCGAGCTGATCCACATCGGGCAGACGGTGATGGGTTGCAACGGCACCATCGACTACCTGGTCGACAGCGTGTTCAACTACCCGACGCTGGCCGAGTCCTACAAGGTCGCGGCGCTCGACGCGATGAACAAGATGCGAGCCGTCGCCCGCTTCAGCGGCTGATCTCGGGCCGCCGCGGCAACCCCGCATTCGCAGTACGTACGCACCCCCGTCGCAGGCCGAGGTACAGCTCCCGGTCCGGAGCACGCGACGGGGGACGACGACAGCACACGGCGACAGCACACGGCGAAGAACCGCGACGGCCGGCCGGTCGGGCCCGCCGCCGCAGCTCGCCGCCACCCGCCGCCCGGCAGCCGCCGAGCTTCTCGCCGCCTTCCAGGCCAGCGCGGACAGCCCCTGCACGGTGGTGATGCCCGACTGCATGCTCGGCCCGTTCTTCGTGTAGACGGCCATGACGTAGTCGCGGCCGGCGCCGTGGACGTGCTCCAGGCTGGTGATCACCCAGCCGCTGGTGCGGGGCAGCCAGCCGTTCTTCAGCTCCACTGTGACCCCCGCCGGCACACCGCCGGTCAGGCCCCTCACGGTCTTCAGCAGGCCGCTCACCGTGGCCCGCCCGGCGGCCGACAGGGTGCCCGGGTAGGAGATCGCCCGCAGCACCGCGAGCTGGTCGGCCCCGGTGGCCCGGGTCAACCCCCACTTGCCGCCCGGTCCCGCCGTCGTCGCGTGCATGCCGAGACGGGCGAAGAAGGCGTTCATCGCGGGCGCGCCGCCGACGTCGGCCCACAGAGCGCTCGCCGCCGCGTTGTCGCTGACCGAGATCATCCGCCGGGCCAGCGCCTGCTCGCGGGCCGTGAGCCGCCCCGACGCGCCCGCCCGCTGCACGAGCGCCGTGAGTATATCGAGCTTGACCGAACTCGCCGTCTCGTAGCCGGCGACGGCCGGATCGGTGTAGACGGCCGTGGTGCCGGCGACCGCGTCGTACATGGCGACGCTGACGTGACCCGGTCGGCCCGCGAGGTAGCTGCGCAACCGCGCCGCCAGTCCGGTCGAGGCGACACGGCGCGCCGCCAGTCCGGTCGAGGCGACACGGCGCGCCGCCGCGATCGGCTCGACCGTGGCGAGACGGCCGACCTGCCCCGTCACGACCGCGTCGTCCGTCGCCAGCGTGTTCGGGGTGGGGGGCGCGGGTCTGGCCACGCCGTCGGCGATCACGTACGACGGGGTGCGCGCCGCGCCCGACACCGTGATGGGCGCACCGGCGGCCATCCGACCGCCGAGCACCGCCGACCCGGACGCCTCACCTGCCGGCCAGTACATCACGCCACCAGCCATACCGGTGACGGTCAGCAACACCACACTCGCGCCCCATCGGAGCACCGCTCGCTCATGCACGCCGCTTGTCTAACCAAAGCGGACGAATTTAAGAAGAGTACGGAAGAAAAAGAAATCAATCTTTTACCGCCAGGACAAGCGGGGCCCGCCGAGAAACAATGATGTTTTCTTGTCGATGAACACTAAGACGTTATAACACGATATTAGACCTGGCTCGGCAGAGTGAGCCATTCCCGGCAACGATTTGTGAGGTTGGGTAATTGTTGCGGGGTGTGAGTGT
>NZ_CADCWT010000143.1 GCF_902806485.1 Candidatus Frankia alpina
AGCGCTGGCCGGCATTGGCGCCAGGTTGACCGGATCCAGACAAAGGAAGATGGGTGCAGCCGGTGGAGGAAGCAGGCGATCAGTCTCCGGACGGATCTCGGGTACTGTCAGTCCGCTCATGTTCTGGTGGGCTGCGGTGCAGCCCCTTCTCTGGGCATCGGGAGCGTTCTTGCGAGTACCGCCTGGACCCGGGCGGTCGGGAGAGTGCCGAATGATTTTGCGCACCCTGAACCGATCAGTCGGTCGGGAGAAGTCGAAGACCCTCCAGTGCCACAACGCCTTCCATGGCGGGGGCGATGGCGGCGTCAGCCGATCGGCTCGCGATACTGCCGTGACCTCGCGGGATGGTAGAGGGGACACGGCCCGAGGCTGTCATCAAATGATCATCCGCATCGTGTTTGCCTGTCTGGTAGAAGGTCCCCGTTCCCGAATCGTCGATGTTGAAAGGCGGAGTGGGTCGGCAGGCCGGCATCGCTGGGGGGCATGGCCGGCGCCGCCGGTCGCGGCTCGTGTCACTGTCGCTGCTGCTGACCACCGGGCTGCTGGCCGCCGGGCTCGGGGCCTGCTCCAGCTCGCCGGAACCGGGGCCTGGCCCGACGGGCGTGCGCTGGGTGTCCGGCGCCAACGGCAACTACCCGGCCGACGTGAACGCTTGGGGGACGTTCACCGGCCGCGAGGTCGGGGTGGCGATCGTCTTTACCAACCGTACGGACTGGTACAACCTCGTCTCCGCAGACTGGCCGACAGCGGCCTTCACCCGGGACAAGTTCCCCGGCGAGTTGTCCATCGCGCAACCGCCGTTTCCCAAGGACGGCAACGAGGCCGCCTGTGCGAGCGGCGCCTACGACGGTTACTGGCGCACCTTCGGTACCACGCTGACGAAGTTCGGTCGGGCCGACGCCCATGTTCGCCTCGGGTGGGAGTTCAACGGCGGTTACAACTACTGGCACGTGCGCAATGCCGAGACGTGGAAGACGTGCTTCCGCCGAACGGTGACCGCGATCCGGTCGACCGCACCGACGGTCAAAATCGACTGGAACATGAATGCCCATACCGACAAGCTGCCCGAGAGCGGGCAGGACGTGTGGGATGCCTATCCCGGCGACCAGTACGTCGACGTCGTCGACTCCTACGACTTCTTTCCCGCGTCGGTCAACGAGGCGAGCTGGGACCGGCAGTGCCATCAGCGGTCCGGGCTGTGCACGGTGATCCAGTTCGCTCACGATCACGGCAAGAAATTTGCCGTTCCCGAGTGGGGGCTGGTTCGGTCGGACGGCGGCGGAAAGGACAACCCCTTCTACATCAACAAGATGCACGAGACGTTCGTGGCGAATGCGGCAAACCTGGCCTACGAGGCTTACTACAACAACTCCGAACAGGGGAACGTCCTGTCATCGCTGTACAAACCAGATCTGAGCCCAAAATCCTCGAAACGCTACCAAGAGCTCTTCGGTACCCGCTGACTCGGTTGGTGTTGCCTGGCTGACCCACCGGCTGCGGCGCCGCCACGCGCACCCCACCGGCCGCACGAAGATCCTGGCCACACTCGCCGGTTGGTGTGATCCGCTCCCACGCTGGGTGGTGCACCACCCAGCGTGGGAGCGGATCACATACGCGTCAGCGCGGAAGCGACTTGTAGAAGACCAGGCCGTTGCCCTTGTTATCGTACACCACGGCGCGGCGCTCGTGAGCGTCGTCGTAGGGGCCTTTCACGATGGCGCCGCCGTTCTCCTCGATCGCCTTGGCTGCGCCGTCGACGTCGTCGGTCTTGATGCCCACGACGACCTGGCCGTGGATGGGGTGATCGACCGCTGTGGCCAGGGCGAGGGTCACCGAGCCGCCGTCGAGAGCCGCGTAGTGGGCGCCGTCGCGGAACTTCAGCGGGAAACCGAGGGTCTCGGTGTAGAACTTGATCGACTCATCGAGGTCGTCCGTCGACAGGACGATCATTCGTACCTGCTGGTCGCTCATGGGTGCCTCCTATGACCGGATCGGTGCCGGACCCGCACCGGGATAGCGCCGAATCGGTGGGGTTCGTGGGTTCCGCGATTGCTGGTACATCAACAACCTAGACCCTGTCGGCCGTAGCGGAGACGGAGTCGCGGGCCGCGTCCGGCAGCCGGGAGGCCCGCGGGCCCGGCGACGGGAACGTCCTTGTACGCGGGCCCGGTCCGGCGTGTCTCTGCGACAGACTCACGTGCGGGGGTCGACCCGGCCGGAGGACAGGACGGAGCCAGCCAAGCTGGAAGAGGGTAAAGGATCTCTCGTTCCGCGGCTGCGCTCCGAAAAGGCAAGAAGAACACCGACTTCCTGCCACTCTCAACGTATAGCACACCGGGGGGCTTGCGGCAAGACCCGGGTTGTGCCGCAGAATCTCCGGCGAAGCCAGAACCTGCGGGCATCGGGGATTCGCGAAGTACGTGTGCTCGCGGGTGTGCGCCGCCGGACCGTGCGGAGCAGCTGGCCGCAATGCAACCTCAGTGCCTCAGTGAATGGGCGGTTCATGATTGACGTGATCATTGCCGGCGGCGGACCCACCGGCTTGATGCTGGCCGGTGAGCTGCGGCTGCGCGGCGGCCGCGGACTGCTGCTCGACCAGACCGGCCGGCTTTCGGCTGCGGGCCGTCAGGTGACGGTGTCGCCGTAGACGGCGGCGTGCAGGGCGGCCAGGTCGGTGAGGTCGGTCAGGACCGCGTCCGCGCCGGCGGCCGTGAGGGTTTCCGCGGTGGTCGCGCCGGTGGTGACCCCGACCGCCCGCACCCCGGTGTCCCGCGCGCCGCGGATGTCATGCGCGGTGTCCCCGACGATGACCACGCGGGCCGGGGCGAAGGTCACACGGTGGGCCGACTCCGCCCGCTTGACGGCCAGGGCGACCAGCGCGGCCCGGTCGGTGTCGTCGTCGCCGTAGCCGCCGACGGCCAGGTCGAGCAGGTCGGTCAGCTCGCAGCAGGCGAGTTTGAGCCGGGCGATGGACGGCAGGTTCCCGGTGACCACCGACTGCACGATGCCGTCGCGCGCCAGGCTCTCGACGGCCGCCCGCGCGCCGGGCAGGACCCGGCCGGTCCGGCGCATCCGATCGCCGAGCGCGACGGCCGCGGCCATTAGCGCCGCGTAGAACGCCTCCAACAGCGGCTCCGGCCGGTCGATCCCGTTCAGCCGCAGGGTGTCGACGACGATGGCCCGGTCGGTGCGACCGGCGAGGTCGGCGACGCGGGCCACGGGCCGGCCGGTCACCTCCTGGAAGGCCCGGGCGTGGAGCTCCCGGCCGAGTCCCGGGAACGACATCAGCGTGTGATCGACATCCCACAGGATCAGCGCAGGTTCGGCGGGCATCCGTGCACGATCTCACACCGCCGGTTCGCCGGTTCGCCGGTTCGTCAGGGCAGGAACGATTCGACGGCGTCGGCGGCGGCCTCGACGGCGACCCGCAGCAGCGGCGGGCTGATCCGGTCGGCGGCGAGCTGCTCGCCGACGCCCAGGGCGGCGAGGATCGCGGCGTTGCCGAACTGCTCGGCGGCCAGCGGGATCGTGACCGTCGGCACGCCGAACCACAGCGCCTCCACACAGCTGCCCATCCCCGCATGCGTGACGAATGCCGACGCCGCCGCGAGCACGGCGAGCTGGTCGACACCGCGGTGTACCTCGACGTTGGTGGGCAGCGGACCGAGCGCGGCGGGGTCGACGCGGCGGCCCACCGCCATCACCACGTGCCAGTCGGTGCCGGCGAACCCCGTCGCGGCGGCCCGGTAGATGTCCGGCCGGTCGTTGTAGACGGTGCCCAGCGACACCAGCAGCACCCGGCCGGTACCCGGCGGCGCGGTCCACGCCCGTTCGGCGAGCCGCGCGGGGTCCAGGCACGGGCCGACGTGGCGCACACCCGGGCGGACCCGGTCCAGGTGCGGCTGCAGCATCGGGGGGATCAGCGACACGGTGGGCCGGTCGGCGCCCAGCCATTCCCAGGGGTCGCGGTCGATGCCGTTGTCGCGCAGCCAGCTGGTGAACGCCGCGTGGTACTCCTTGCCCGGCACGCAGGTGCGCAGCGCCGCCAGGGCCTCGGCGTTGTCCTGCTCGAAGCCGTCCCACGGCACCCACGTCGGGGACAGCAGCACCGCGGGAACGTTCCACCGGGCGGCGAGCACCGGCCCGGCCTGCGCGGCGACGTCGTGGATCAGCAGATCCGGCCGGTCGTCGTCGAAATGGCGGGTGAGCGTGGGCAGGGCGGTGACCGCCTCGGTCAGCAGCATCCGGGTGGGGAGTTCGGCGGCCGGGTTGTCCGGCCAGTCCCCGTCGTCGGCGGGCAGCGTCGAGGGGTGGGTGACGGGTCGGGCACCGGTGGGCTCCACCAGCCCGGCCAGCCGGTCGCCGACGGCGTAGCTCACGCGGTGGCCGCGGCGGACGAGCTCGGCGATGACGCCGAGTGAGGGGTAGATGTGACTTGGCGTGGTGGTGCCGATCATGGCGATGTGTCGCGGGGTGCGCATCGTGTCCTGCCGTTCAGCATCGTCTGGTGATCGCCGGTGACCTCGTCGAGGTGGAACGCGTCGTTGCCGGATTCGGGCGCGTCCACCCCGTTGTCGCCTGGGCCGGTCCGCAGGTTGCTCCCCGACCCGGAAGGGGCGCCCGGTACGGGGGGTGCCCAGCGGGCTACGGGTGGGTGCCGCGCTCGCCGGTGACGAACCGGCTCGCCTCGATGGTCGGGGCGAGCGCCGGGTCGAGCGGATAGCCGTACCGCTCGGCGGCCGCGGCGATCGGTTCGGCGACGACGACCCAGCCCCTGTCGCGCAGGGCCGCGGCCGCGTCCCGGTGGCCGTCCTCATGCACCAGGGTGCGCAGGTCGACGCCCCACCGCTGCGCCGAGGCGGCGTACTGCTCGGCGGGCAGCGTCCGGGAGATGTTCCTCGCGTCCTTGACGGCGATGTGGCTCGCGGCCGCGGACAGCTCGTCGACCGTCCCGAGAAGCCGATGCTCGGCGGCCGGTTCCAGATAGGGCAGCAGTCCCTCCACCAGCCAGATCGTCGGCTCCTCGGGGTCGAAGCCGGCGGCGCGCAGGGGACCGGTCCAATTCTCGCGCAGGTCGGCGGGGACCGGATGATGCCGGCATCGTGGCGCGGCGCCCTGCTCGCCGAGCACCTCCATCTTGAAGGTCAGCACCCCGGGTTGGTCGATTTCGAACACGACGCTGCCGGCCGGCCAGGCCAGCCGGAACGGCCGCGTGTCGAGGCCGGAGGCGAGGATGACCGCCTGGCGCAGGCCGGCCACCCAGGCCCGTTCGACGAAGTCGTCGAAGAAGCGGGTCCGTACTCCCATGTACCGCCAGCGGGGCATCCAGCTGCCCGCCGGGGACAGCGCGGCGAGCTCCTCGGGTGTCGTCGGCATCGGGTTGGGTAGTTTGGCCGCCCGCACGAACGCCTCCGCGTAGGGATCATCGATCAGCGCGTCGGACCGGTGGGTCTCGATCGCCCGGGCGGAGGCCACGCCGAGGGCGGTCACCCCGACGCTTGTCGCGATGTCCCATGCCCCGTCGGTCATTTCAGCTGCCCCTACCTTGTCGATGTCGCTGGTCGGACGGTGCTTGGCCGAGGCAGGAACGATTCGACCGCGTCGGCGGCCGCCCCGACTCCGCCGTGCGTCCGGACCGTCTCCCTGATCCCCGCCAGCCGCCGCGCGACGTCGGCGGAGGACGCGACGGACTCGACGCTGGTGCGCAGGGCCTGTGGGCTGATCTGGTCGGCGGCGAGCTGCTCGCCGACGCCGAGGGCGGCGAGGATCGCGGCGTTGCCGAACTGCTCGGCGGCCAGGGGGATCGCGACCGTCGGCACGCCGAACCACAGTGATTCCACGCAGCTGCCCATCCCCGCGTGGGTGACGAACGCCGACGCCGCCGCGAGCACCGCGAGCTGGGGAACGCTGCGGTGCGCCTCGACATTCGCGGGTAACGGGCCGAGCGCGGCCGGGTCGACGCGCTGCCCGACCGCCATGACCACGTGCCAGTCGGTGTTGGCGAACGCCTCGGCGGCGGCCCGGTAGAGATCCGGCCGATCGTTGTACAGGGTGCCGAGTGACACCAGCAGCACCCGTCGGCCGTCGTTCGGCGCAGCCCAGGTCTGGTCGGCGAGCCGCCCGGGATCCAGGCACGGGCCGACGTGGCGCACGCCCGGCCGGGCCCGGTCCAGGTGCGGCTGGAGCACCGGCGGGATCAGCGAGATGATGGGCCGCTGCGCACTCATCCACTCCCAGGCGTCGCGGTCGATGCCGAAGCCGCGCAACCAGTCGGTGAACGCCGCCCGATAGCTCCCGCCCGGCGCCGAGGTGCGCAGCGCGTCGAGGGCCTCGGCGTTGTCCTCCTCGAACCCCTCCCAGGCCACCCAGGTCGGCGACAGCAGCACCGCGGGAACGTCCCACCGCTCGCCGAGCAGCTGTGCCGCCTGCCCGCCGAGGTCGTAGATCAGCAGGTCCGGGCGGTCGTCGTCGAAGTGCTTGACCAGCAGCGGCAGGGTGGTGACCGCCTCGGTGAGGAACATCTGGGTGGCGAGTTCGGCGGCCGGGTTGTCCGGCCAGTCCCCGTCGTCGGGCGGCAGCGTCGAGGGATAGCCGACCAGCTCGGCGCCGGTGGGTTCGATCAGCCCGGCCAGCCGGTCGCCGACGGCGTAGCTCACGCGGTGGCCGCGGCGGACGAGTTCGGCGATGACGCCGAGCGAAGGGTAGATGTGGCTCGGCGTTGTGCAGCCGATCATGGCGATGTGTCGTGGTGTCTGCATCGGTGTCCTGCCGTGGGTCGCAGCGGAAGCCGGCCGGGGCCTTGGGCGCCGGTCGGGCCGGTGATGGTGGGGGCGCCGGGGACGCCCGGCGGCGGGCAGCGGGCGGCGACCGCGGTCACGGCCCGTCGAGATCCAGCAGCCACTGGTGCAGCGTCGCGGCGGTCGAGGCTGCGTGTTCGTTCGTCATCGTTTGGTGGTTGCCGGTGACGTCGACGGTGTGGTGTGGTGTGGTGTGGTGTGCAAGCTTCCACTCGGGGGCGTCGGGGGCGTCGTCGGCGGTGTTGGCGTCGTTGGCGGCGGCGTCGGGCTGCTGGGGCATCCGCTCCGCGGCGCGCATCAGCACGATCGGCGAGACGATCTCCGCGGGCCGCTAGCCCTCGAACAGGTCCAGGTAGCCGCCCTGCGTGGTGACCTGAGCCTCCGTCATCAGGGCGAACGCCTGGTTGTTGACCGCGATGCCGCGCAGTTCCTCGTCGATGTCCGCCTGCGCGATCCGGTCGCCGGGGAACCAGGTGTCCAGCAGCACCACGGCCCGCGGGCGCCCGCCCAGCGCCTCGATCCGGGTGGCGATCGCATGCGCCAGCCACCCGCCCGAGGAATAGCCGGCCCGGGCGATCGGCGCGTCGGCGAACCGGCGGGTGACGACGTCGGCGAGCAGCTCGATCGCGAGCTCCGCGGTGGCCGGAAGCAAATCGGCGTTGCCGAAGCCGGGCAGGGTCAGTCCGTGGACGTCGCGCTGCCCGTGCAGGTGCAGCGCCAGGCGGGCGAAGTTGTGTGGTCCGGACGGGGCGACCATCGACGGCACGCACACCAGGGCGGCAGCAGCCGGCCCGCCGGCGAGCTGCACCGGCTCGACGCGCCCGGTGAAGTCGCGGGTCGAACTGAACCCCGGCCGCAGCTTCGCGGCCGCCCGGATGAGCTCGACACCCTCGTTGAACTTGCCGATCGCGCAGGCCCGCCGGTACAGGTCACGTACGCTGCCACCCGCGTTGCCACCCGCGTTGCCGGCGCGGGCGGGCTCGACCGCCGACGCCAACGTGTCGAGATGATCGGCGAGGTCGGTGACGGTCGGGTGCTCGAAGACGACCGGCGGCCCCAGGGCCAGTCCGGTGGCGGTGGCCAGGCGGCTGCTGAGCTGGACCGAGGCGAGGGAGTCGAAGCCGAGTTCGAGGAAGCGGCGGGTGGGGTCGAGCTCGTCGGGGGCATCGTGGCCGAGGATGGCCGCGGCCTCGGTACGGACCAGCTCGAACAGGGCGGCGGCCCGCCTCGCGGCGGGTAGCGCGGCGAAATCGGTCGCCGCCGCGGGCGCCGCGGCGCCGCCCACCGGTGCGGGCGTCGAGACCGCCGGTGTGCCGACGAGCGCGGGCAGGTCTGCGAACAGGCGCCGGGGCCGGGCTGCGGTGATGGCGGTCAGGAACAGGTCCCAGTCGACGTCGACGACCGTCAGGGCGGTCTCGCCGGCGGCGACGGCCCGAGTGAGCGCGGTGAGGGCCGGTTCGGGGTCGAGGGGCCGCAGGCCGCGGCGCGCTAGGTAGTCGCGCAACTCCGGCTCGGCGCCCATGCCGGTGTCGGCCCAGGGGCCGAAGGCGACGGCGGTGGTCGCAAGACCGCGGGCGCGGCGGTGGGCGGCAAGGGCGTCGAGGTAGGCGTTGGCGGCGCTGTAGGCGGCCTGGTTGCCGCTGCCCCAGACCCCCGAGATCGACGAGAACAGCACGATCGCCGGCGCCCCGGCGTTGTACCCGAGCCGCGGGCCGGTCCCGCCGCCCGCGCCGGGTGCGCCGGTCCTGTCGTCCGCAGGGGCGGCGGGGAACAGCGCGTCGAGGGCGGCGGCGCCCGCGACCTTGCCGGCGACGATGTCCGCGAACTCGGCGAGGTCGACGTCGGCCAGTGGCGCGCTGCGGCCGCTGACACCGGCGGTGTGCACGACGGCGGTCACCGGCGTGCCGGCCTCGGCGAGCTCGCGCAGCAGCGCCGCGAACCGCTCCGGGTCGGCCACATTGCAGGCGGCGAGGGCGGCCTCGGCGCCGAGGCCGGCCAGCCCCGCCAGCAACCGCCCGGCTCCGGGAGCGTCGGCCCCGCGGCGGCTGGCGAGCACGAGCCGCCGGACGCCCCGGCGGGCCAGCCGGCGGGCGGTGTGGGCGCCGAGCGCGCCCGTGCCGCCGGTGATCAGCACCGTCCCGGCCGGGGACCACGCCTCGGCGGCGCGCGGCTCGCTGCCGGCTGTGTCGGCCGGTCCGGCTGTGTCGGCCGGGACCAGTCGGGGTACGAGCAGCCCGGCCGTCCGAACGGCCGCCTGATCCTCGCCGCCGGGGGTGGTCAGCGCGGCGCCGAGCCAGGACAGCGCCGGGTCGTCGAGCTCGGCGGGCAGGTCGACAAGCCCACCCCAGCCGCGCGGCCGCTCCAGTGCCAGGGCGCGGCCCAGGCCCCACAGCATGGCCTGGTCGACGCAGGTCACCGGATCGTCCGGGCCGGTGCTGACGGCGCCGCGGGTCACCAGCCACAGCGGCGCGCCGATCTCGAGGTCGTGCAGCGCCTGGCCGAGGGCGACGGTGAGCGCGAGCCCGTCGGTCAGCGGCGGATGCGGTCGGTGCGGGGTGGTGTGAGGCCGAGCAGCGACATCACCCCGCCCACGGCGTCGCCCTCGGCCAGGGCGCGGGTCAACAGCTCCGCAATCCGGCCGCGGTCCGCGTCGGTGCCGCTCACCGGCACCGCAACCACCCGGCCGCCCAACCGTTCGACGACCCAGGACACCCGGGTCAGTAGCGGCTCCTCGGCACCGACGGCGGGGACGAGTAGCGGCCAGGTGCCACCGAGTGGCGCGACGGGCCCTGCCTGGACGGTGAGCGTGTCGGTGGCGGCGTTGCCGTCGAGCGGTTGCCAGACCGTGCGGTAACGCCAGGTGTCCGGGTCGGTGGACCGGCCCACCGAACCCACTACCGAGGCGGGTGGCGTCGGGACGGCGGCCGTCGCATCGGGGTCGAGCCAGTGCCGCCGGCGTTGGAACGGGTATGTGGGCAGGTCGATGTGCGCGCCGTGCCCCGCGCCGGCCGCCCGCCAGTCGACGTCGAATCCGTGGACGTCGAGCTCGGCGAGCGCGCCGAGCAGGGTCTCGGGCTCGGGACGGCGGGCCCGCGTCGCCGCCGCCGCCAGCGGCTCACCGGCGACACCGGCGGGCGGGGTCAGGCAGCCGGGCAGCAGGGCGGTGAGCACGGCGTCCGGTCCGAGTTCGAGGAACGCGCCGGCGCCGGCCTCGCGCAGGCGGCGGGCGCCGTCGTGGAAGCGGACGGCCCGGCGGACGTGGCGGACCCAGTGGTCGGGGGTGGTCAGCTCGGCCGGGGCGAGTTCGCCGGTGAGGGTGGAGACGATCGGCATGGTTGGCGGGTGGTAGGTCACCTCGGCGACGACCGCCCGGAAGCGGTCGAGCATGTCGTCCATGTGGGGGGGAGTGGAAGGCGTGGCTGACGGTGAGCCGTCGGGTGGTGTGGCCGCGGGCGGCCCAGTCGGCGGCGATTTTCTCGGCGAGGTCGGCGTCGCCGGCGATGACGGTGGCCGTCGGGCCGTTGACGGTGGCGATCTCCACCTGGCCGGCGAGGCCGACGAGGGACTCGGCGACCTCGGCCTCCGCGGCGCGGATGGCGATCATCGCGCCGCCGGGGCGGCAGGACTGCATGAGTCGGCCGCGGGCGGCGACCATGGTGACGGCGTCGTCGAGGGTCCAGATTCCGGCGACGTGCGCGGCGGTGAGCTCGCCGATCGAGTGCCCGGCCAGCAGCCTCGGGGTCAGGCCCCACGACGTCACCAGGCGGTAGAGCGCGGTCTCGAAGGCAAACAGCGCGGGCTGGGTGTACTCGGTGCGGTCCAGCGCCGCGGCGTCGTTCGAGCCGCGCGGCGCGAACATGACCTCGCGCAGCGGCCGGTCGAGGCGGTCGGCGAGGCGGTCGCAGATGTCGTCGAGGGCGTCGGCGAACACCGGGTAGGCGTCGTAGAGCTCCCGGCCCATCCCGGCTCGCTGGCTGCCCTGCCCGGTGAACAGCACCGCCAGCGGGCCGCGCGTCATCGTCGCCGACAGCGAGCCGCGCACGAGCCCGCGCGCCGGCCGGCCCCCGGCCAGCGCCGCCAGCGCCCGCGACAGTCGTGCCCGGCTGTCGTCGACGCCGGACACGGCGACGGCACGGTGCTCGAAGCGCGTCCGTCCAGCCAGCGTGAAGCCGACGTCGGCGAGGTCGACGCCCGGGTGGCGGGCCAGGTACTCGCCGAGTCGGTCGGCCTGGGCGCGCAGCGCCGCCTCGCTGCGCCCGGACAGCACCACCGGCACCGGTGCCCGGCCCGCCCCGGCGGTGGTCCCACCCGCGGCGGGGGTCGGCGGCGCGGCTGGGGCCGGGACGGGGGTCGGCGGCGGCTCCTCGATGATGACGTGGGCGTTGGTGCCGCTCACTCCGAAGGCGGACACCCCGGCGCGGCCGGCCATCCTGGCGTTCCCAGGGGACGTTCTCGGTCAGCAGCGCCACGTTGCCGGCCGACCAGTCCACGTGCGGGGACGCCGCACGCACGTGCAGCGTGCGCGGCAGCACCCCGTGCCGCATCGCCAGGACCATCTTGATGATGCCGGAGACGCCGCTGGCGGCCTGGGTGTGGCCGATGTTGGACTTCAGCGAGCCCAGGCGCAGGGGCCGATCGGCCGGCCGATCGCGGCCGTAGGCGGAGATGAGCGCGTGCGCCTCGATCGGGTCGCCGAGGGAGGTGCCGGTGCCGTGCGCCTCGACCGCGTCGACGTCGGCGGCGCTTAGGCCGGCGTTGACCAGCGCCTGGCGAATCAGGCGCAGCTGGGAGGCGCCGCTCGGGGCGGTCAGGCCGTTGGTCGCGCCGTCGGAGTTGACGGCGCTGCCGCGCAGCAGGGCGTGGATGTGATGGCCGGCGCGCCGCGCGTCGGAGAGCCGTTCCAGCAGTAGCACGCTCGCCCCGTCCGCCCAGCCGGTGCCGTCGGCGTCGGCGGCGAACGCCTTGCACCGCCCGTCGGGCGACAGGCCGCGTTTGCGGCTGAACTCCAGCAGCATGCTGGGTGTCGACATCACCGTCACCCCGCCGGCGAGCGCGAGGTCGCACTCCCCGGCGCGCAACGCCTGACCGGCGAGGTGGATGGCGACGAGGGAGGCCGAGCACTGGGTTTCGACCGTCAGCGCGGGGCCCTCCAGCCCGAGGGCGTAGGCGACGCGGCCGGTGATGACGCCAAGGGCGTTGCCGGTGAGCAGCTGACCCTGCTGCTCGGCCGGGGCCCGGTGCCAGGCGGGGCCGTAGTCCTGCAGGGAGACGCCGGAGAAGACGCCCGTCCGGCTGCCGTGCAGCGAACGTGGATCGATACCTGCCCGTTCCAGCACCTCCCAGGAAATTTCCAGCATGAGCCGCTGCTGCGGGTCGACGGCGTTCGCCTCACGGGGGCCGATCGCGAAGAACGCCGAGTCGAACTGGTCGATGTCAGGCAGGAACCCGCCGTGCCGAGTGTAGATCGTGCCCGGATGGTCGGGGTCCGGGTGATAAAGCGCGTCGAGGTCCCACCCGCGGTTGTCGGGCAGCCCGACGAGGGCGTCCCGGCCCTCGCGCACGAGTTCCCACAATGCCTCAGGCGTGTCGGCCCTGCCGGGTAAACGGCAGGCCATTCCGACGATGGCGATGGGATCCTCGCCGGCCGCGGTGCTCAGTTGGTGGGCGGCCGGGATGTGCGTCTGCTCGTCGAGGCCGAGCAACTCGGTCTGCAGGTGGACGACGACGGCCGCGGGCGTCGGCTGGTCGAAGAACAGGGTGGCGGGCAGCGTAAGGCCGGTGGCCTCGGCCAAGCCGGCGCGCAGCCGGTCGGCCAGGTGCCGGTACACCCCGAGGCGGCGCCAGGGAGCATGGCGGTCGCCGTGGGCGGCGGTGCCGTCCGTCCCGGTCGCCGCGGTGATCTGCGCCGTGAGGAGGTCGAATAACGCATCCGTCTGGGCGGCCGTCGATAAGCCGGTCAGCCGGTTGCGCCAGGCAGCGGATAATTGGGCGGTCCACTGTGGCGAGGAGTCCAGGACTCCCGCGGTCTGGGGCATGTGCAAACTCCCGAAGATATTTCTGCGGTGATGATCGCCTGGATCCGCCCGAACCAGGCCGTCCGGACCCAGGGCCGCGCGAAGGTCACTTTCCGTGCT
>NZ_CADCWT010000144.1 GCF_902806485.1 Candidatus Frankia alpina
GGTACAGCGGAGGTGCCCGGGATGTTCACCGCAGCGGCGATGGTCGCGGCGCGGCCTCCACGCGGGACCGAGCCGGGCGTTCCCGGCGCGGGCACTCGCGGGGTGGGGTGACTCAGCGGCAGGGGCGACAGAGATCGCTGTTGCTGTGCCCGAAGTCGACGTGACGCCGGCGCCGCAGACGTGGCTGGTCGTCTCGACCCTCCACGGAGGCGCACGCGGACGCGCCGGTGGTAGGCCACGGGGTGAGCTGCACGCTCCCACACTAAATCCGTGCCAATGGCAGGTCAACGGGCCGATCGGGGCATCCGGACCCCGGCGTGATGGCGGCCGGCTGTCGCATCGGGGTTACGTCGCGGCGAGGCGGGGTCGACTATGATTTCCCTCACCGCCGGCGCGGATCCGTGCACGGTGTGGGCCTGCCGCTCGCCGCCCGGTCCGCGGGCTGGGCGAGCGGTGGCGCCCGGTTCGGCCGCGTTCGTCTCGGGTGGCGGTGGTCTACCGTACGCCAACCATTCTCCATCCGGAGATAATTGATATGCGGAACCGAGTCTCGGGACCGGTCCGCCGACCGAATGTGTCGGCGGCGGCGGGGCTGCGGCGTTGACGGATCGCCCCACGCGCGAGCCCGCGCGCCGTGCGGCCGGGGGCGGGTGCCGGCGAACCCCCGAGGGCGACCACGCCATGCGGGCGGATCGTCGTCTCCGATACGCCGAATGTTGTTGCTCCCGTGATGATCCGTATGCAGAATGGGAGTGTGATTGGATTTTGGGCGACTCTGTGTCAACACTCGGGTGCGCGTCGCTGACACGCCGCGGAGAGGGCTGGGTGGGGCTCGTTGTGAATTTCCTGAGGCGATGCCTAAGGGCGCGGAAGGGATGCGGAGAGCACCCCCCGGTTGGTTCCGATGTTGCTTCCCCCTGGTAGGTTTCCGTCGATACGATCTGTGATCTTCAGTGAAGGTGTTGGAGGATCGGACCTGTACTGACTGCCGCGCTGCTGTGAACAAGTCGTCCGCACTGATCTGGTAGACGTTGATGTGCTACACGGCGGTGGTGGTTCTCGCGGCGAGTTCTCTTGCCGACCCTGATCGCGCACGCGTGGCCGGGATCGGAAATTCATCAGCATAGTGCGGTCAGTCGCGGGCTCGGGAAACCTCGGCGCGATCGAGAGGCGGCTTGAACGGGTGTGGCGTACGACGCTGGGCGTGGCGGCGGTCGCTGCGGTGACCATGCTGGCGGCCTGTAGTTCCGGGAACTCGTCGGATAGCGGGAGTTCCGCGTCCGGTTCGTGTGCTCCAGGCGTGACCGATAATTCGATCAAGGTGGGTCTGCTCTATCCGGACACCGGCGTGATGGCCTCCCAGTTCACCGGCTACCGGGCAGGCGTGAACGCCCGCTTCAGCGTCGAGAACGCCGCCGGCGGCGTCGACGGCCGGAAAATCGACTATGCCTGGCAGGACGCCAGCCCGACCCCCGCGGCAACCTGCAGGGCGCCCGGGAGCTGGTTGCCCAGAAGGCCTTCGCCGTCGTCCAGTACACCGCGGTGTCCCAGCAGTCCGTCGCCTACCTCGACAAGGCGGGAGTGCCGGTGATCGGCGCCGCCGACCAAGCCCGGCTGGGCGGCGCACCGCAACACCTTCACGGTCATCCTGACGAACCAGACGGGGCAGAGCACGACGACGTCGGCGACTTCATCCGCCAGCAGGGGGGCACCAAGGCCGCGGTGGTCGTCAGTTTTCTCAGCGAGACCGCCAAGCTCTACGCGGACGGAGTGACGAAGAGCCTGCAGCACGCGGGCATCGACGCGGTCACCCAGGATGTCGACGGCACCAACGCCGCCGACGTCGCCCGCAAGCTCATCTCCTCCGGGGCCGACACGATCATCGCCGCGGCGTCGCTCGACCTCTACACCGGTGTCCTGGACGCGGCGGTCGCCGCCGGGCACCCGTTCAAGGTCGCCGTGTCCGCCGTCAGTTATGACCCGCGCCTGCTCGCCCCCTACGGGCAGCAGCTCGCCGGCACCTACGCGTCGCTCTCCTACGCCGCGTTGGAGCGCAATCGGCCGGTCCAGAGCCGGTTCCTGCAGGCGATGGCGAACTACTCCCCGGAGGTCTCCCCGCCCGGCCAGCAGAGCGCCATCATCGGCTGGTTGAGCGCGGACCTGTTTATCCGTGGACTGAAGACTCAGCACGGCTGTCCTACCTGGGAGTCCTACATGAAGGGCCTGCGTGGGGTGACCGACTACGATGCCGACGGGATGCTGGTCAATAAGATCAATTACACCACCGATCAGGGCCAGCTTGACCCATGCTTCGACTTCGTCTGGGTCGCCAGAAGCGGTGACCATTTCGAGGTCGTGAGCCCGCAGCCACTCTGCGGCCAACGTTTCGATACCGGCCAATGATGCGGGAAGTCGGGCCGGCGCGTTGATGTGATGGAGGGGCATCGCACCGCGGCGTCGGCGAAGATGCGGGCCGGCCGTCTGATCCGGATGGTGTGACCTGGCGGGAGCGCGGGCGTCAAAGTGACGACCGGCGGTGCCGAGAAACTATCCGACCGGTTGTCGGTGAGGATCGAACTCGCTAGAGTTCGGGGTGGGGTGATACTGTGGGCAGCTTTCTCGGATACGCCGTCATCAGTCTTGGGACCGGTGCGCTGTATGTTTTTGTGGCGGCAGGTCTACTGCTGATCCACCGGGGTTCCGGAGTGCTGAACCTCGGGCAGGGCGCGCTGGTGATGATCGCGGCCTATCTGTTCCGCGAGGCCGGTGACGGGTGGGGGCTGCCGACCGCGCTCGCCGCCGTCGTCGTCATCGTTCTCACCGGTCTGATCGCGCTGCTGTTCCACGCCGTTGTGCTGCGCCCGATGCGCCATGCCGCGCCGCTCAACCGGGTCGTCGCCACGCTGGGCCTGCTCATCGTCCTGCAGGCCGCGGTCGTGCTGGCCTTCGGCGGGCAGAGCCGCTCGGTGCCCTCCTTTCTCCCGCAGTCCGTCGGGGTGTTCGGCAAGCCGGTCGGGGTGCACGTCTTCGTCCCTCTCGGCGTCGTCCTCGTCCTGGCAGCGGCGCTGTGGGCGTTCTTCCGGTACACGACGACGGGGGCGGTGACGACCGCGGTGGCCGAGGGTCCGGCCGCGGCGGCGACCCTGGGCTGGTCCGCCGATGCCGTCGCCGGGGCCTGCTGGTTCGGCGGCGGCGTGCTCGCCGGTGTCACGGGCGTCCTGCTCGCGCCCCTGCAGAACCCGTTGTCATCGACGAGTCTGGTCCTGCTGGTCGTCCCGGCGCTGGCGGTCGCGCTGGCCGCCGGATTCCGCTCGTTCCCGCTCGTCGTCGTCGGTGGGCTGCTGCTGGCGCTGGTCGAACTCCAGCTCCAGGTGCACCTGACCGGTCCGCACGACTGGGCGCAGGGCCTGGACAGCGCGCTGCCGGTCCTCGTCATCATCGTGCTGCTCGTCGCGCGCGGCGCCGGCATCCCCGACCGTGCCCATCAGGCCGAGGACCGTCCGCCGGTGGGCTCCGGAGCGATCAACCTGCCGGTCCTCGTCGGCGGGTTCGCCCTGCTGCTGGCCCTGGTCTGGCTGGTGCTGCCCGACTCGTGGGTCAGCGCGGTCGCCATCCAGTCCGGGTACGCGCTGATCCTGCTATCGCTGGTGGTCCTCGTCGGCTACGCCGGCCAGCTCTCGCTGGCCCAGAGCGCGCTGGCCGGGATCGCGGCCCTAGATCGCGGGACGTCTCTGGTGGCGGCCGAGGGCTGGCCGTTCGCCGCCGCGCTGCTCATCGGCGTGCTGGCCACCACTGCCGTCGGCGTGCTGTTCGCTCTGCCGGCGCTGCGCACCCGGGGCCTGCAGCTCGCCGTCGTCACCCTGGGTCTCGGTGTCACCGTCAGCGCGATCCTGTTCCAACGCGGCTATTCCTCACCCCCGCCGGCGGCCAGACCTCGTCGATCTTCGGGGATGTGCTCGCCCAGCAGGGCACCGTCGTGGCCACCGCCGACGCGCCGCTGCGGCATCCCCGTAGACCGGACCGACGACCCGCGCGCCTACGCCACCCTGGCGCTGATCTTCCTGCTGCTGGCGGGGCTCGCGGTGTCCACCGTGCGACGCGGGCGGGTCGGGCGGCGGCTCATCGCGGTGCGCACCAACGAGCGGGCGGCGGCGTCGCTCGGCATCAGCGTGTTCGCGGCGAAGATCTACGCCTTCGCGCTGTACGCGGCCATCGCCGGGCTCGGCGGCGTGCTGCTCGCCTTCGCCGACCGCAACATCGGCTACGACGACGGTGACTTCCTGCCGTTCACCGGCATCCTCGTCGTCGCCTATGCCGTCGTCGGCGGCGTCGGTTACATCAGCGGCGCCGGGATCGGCGCCCTGCTAGCCTCCGGCACCCTCGGCCAGCAGTTCGCCGGCTGGCTGTCCGATCGCTTCGGCGGTTCCACCGCGCTGCCCCGCGTCGTCGGGGCGGTGCTCGCCGGCCTGGTCGGCTACGGGGTCGGCGGGCTCGCCCGCGGCCAGGTCGAACGGTCCCGGCGGGTGAGTTCGACCCGCTGGTCGCGCTGGCTGCCGGTCGGCACCCTGGTCGTCCTCGCGGCACTGGGCGTGCTGTTCGCTTCCCGGCTCACCGACTGGCTGCGGGAGTTCGACCGCTACCTGCCGTTGATCGGTGGGATCATCCTGTTGCTGGTGCTGATCCGCTCCGGGGGGACCGGCCTCGCCGGGGGCCTGGCCGGCCGGGCCCAGCTGCCCGGCTCGATCGCCGCCCGGCTCGGGCGTCCCAGCTACCGTCGCCGTCGCCGCAACCGGTGCGTCGGCGATCGCTGGGCCCGTAGCGGCGGGGGCTGAGGCGGATGCGGCAGTGCCGCAGGTGGCGCAGACAGTGCCGCAGGTTGAGACGGCCGAGGTGGTTGAGGAGTCGCTGCGGGTGCGTCCGGCGACGCTGACCGTCGAGGGCGTCACGGTGCGCTGGGGCGGCGTTGTCGCCGTCGACGGGGTCGGGTTCGAGGTGGCGCCGGGCACCGTCGTCGGGCTCATCGGGCCCAACGGCGCCGGCAAGACGACGATCGTCGACGCCATCACCGGATACGCGGCGGCAGCGGCGGGCACCGTCCGGGTGGGCGACACCGTCCTGGACGGGCTGCCGGCGCATCGCCGGGTACGGGCCGGGGTGAGCCGGTCGTTCCAGAACCTCGAGCTGTTCGAGGACCTCACCGTCGCGGAGAACCTGCGGGCCGCCAGCGACCCACGCGACCTCGCCGGCCTGGTCTGGCCCGGTAACCGGCCCTTGAGCGCACCCGCCCAGCCCGGGGTCCGGGAGTTCGGCCTGGCCGACACGCTCGACACCCAGGTGTCGGCGCTGTCCTACGGGCGTCGGCGGCTGGTGGCCATCGCCCGCGCCGTCGCCACCGCGCCGTCCGTGCTGCTCCTCGACGAGCCGGCCGCCGGGCTCGACGAGCACGAAAGCGCCGAGCTCGCCGTCCTCGTGCGCCGCCTGGCGGACGAGTGGGGGATCGCCGTCCTGCTCATCGAGCACGACATGCCCTTCGTCATGGGGGTCTGCGACCGTCTGGTGGTCCTCGAGTTCGGCCGCAGGATCGCCGAGGGAGTGCCGGCGGACATCCAGGCCGACCCCGCGGTCATCGCCGCCTACCTCGGCAGCCCCGACGACACGGCCGCGGACGCAACCGTCGCTGACCAGCCGGCCAGCGACGCCGACGCCACCCCGGGCGGCGAGCCGCCGACGACCCTCGCAGCTCTGGGCGACGAGCCGTCGACGCCGGAACAGCCCGCCGCTGTGGCGGTCGTGGAGGACGAGCCCGCTGCGGCGGTCGCGGAGGTGTCCGCTGCCGAGAAACAGGTGGCCGGCGACGCCGTGGTCGGTGAGGGTTCGCCCGACGTGCCGGCCGCCGACCTGCCGGAGAACGACGTGCCGGCCGCCGACGTGTCGGAGAACGAGCTGGCGCCCGAGGGTGTGAAAGCGGAAGAGGTTGCCGCCGCCCTGGTGGCAGCGGACGTCGCGGCCACGGCTGAGGCTGCCACTGCCGAGGTTGCCGTGGCTGAGTCGGCTGCGGACGGCGTGATCGCGCAGGAGCGGCCGGCGGACGACCCCGTCGACCAGCCCGGGGAGACCACGAACGGGTCCACCACGGAGGAGTCCACCACGGACGGGACGGCTACCGAGGGGGCGGGCACCGACGGGACGAGCACGGAAGGTCCGGCCGGGGACGGGGCGGCGGGGGACAGACAGGAGGACGCGGCGGTGGGTGCAGCGCTCGGGGAGGCGGCGGCGGTGCCGCCGGTGGCTGGAGGTACCAGGTGAGTGTCGTCGGATGCCGCCAGCTTGCCGTCGGGTATGGCGCCGGACCCGTGGTGTCCGGTCTCGACCTTGAGGTGGCCCGCGGGGAGGTGGTGGCGTTGCTGGGCCCGAACGGCGCCGGCAAGACCACCACGTTGATGGCGCTGGCCGGTGCGCTGCCCCCCAGCGACGGGATCGTCACCTGGCAGGGTGAGCCGACCACGGCGCCGCTGCACCGGCGGGCCCGCCAGGGCCTCGGTGTGGTGCTGGAGGAACGGGCCGTCACCCCGTCGCTGACGGTGCGCCAGAATCTACGCATCGGCGGGGTGGACCCGGAGTCCGTCCTCGCGGACTTCCCCGAGCTCACCGAGCATCTCGACCGCCGCGCCGGCCTGCTCTCCGGCGGCCAGCAGCAGCTGCTCATCCTCGCCCGGGTGCTGGCGCGGCGGCCGGTGGCGCTGCTCGCCGACGAGTTGTCACTCGGTCTCGCGCCGCAGGTGGTGGCCCGGCTGCTCGGCGCGATCCGCGCCGCCGCCGACGACGGACTCGCCGTGCTGCTCGTCGAGCAGCACGTCCGCGCGGCGCTGCGCGTCGCCGACCGGGCGGTGGTGCTCAGCCGTGGACGGATCCGCTGGTCCGGACCGGCGGCGCAGGCCCGCGCGGATCCGACGCTCGTCGAGCAGGGCTATCTCACCTGACGGCTATCTCGCCGGACGCCCGCCGACAGTGCGGATCACCCGCAGGCCCGACTCCGTCCACCCGAGTGAACCAGCCCGCCGGCGCCGCCGTTCCCACCGGGATGCGTCGCCCAAGCCCCGTCCCGTCTGTGTCCGGGTGGGACGTTCCTGACTGATCCTGGAGGAACAGCAGATGCCAGACGACACCGCGGGCGCGGCGGCGCCCGCCTACGGCGGCCACGGCCTGCGGGCCGAGACGCTGAGCTGGGTCGAGTTCGAACGCCAGCGGGCCGAGGACCCCCGGAGCTACTTCTCCCAGCTGCGGGCGCGGTGCCCGGTGGACTACGACGAGGGGCACGAGGGCTGGATCCAGGTCCTGCGCCGCTCTGACATCGACGCGGCCCTGCGCAATCCCGAGGTGTTCTCCAACCTCATCCCCGAGCTGATGAACAGCCCGCTGCCCGCCATCCCGATGGGCGTCGACCCGCCCGACCACGCCAAGTACCGGCGCATCCTCGACCCCCTGTTCTCCCCGCGGCGGATGGCCGTCCTGGAGGCCGAGGTCGTGGCGAACACGGTGGCCACGATCGAGGGCTTCCTCGACCGCGGCGCCTGCGACTTCGCCACCGAGCTCGCCGTCCCGCTGCCCTGCTCGGTGTTCCTCACCCTGTTCGGGCTGCCGCAGTCCGAGCTGCCGGCCCTGCTGCACATAAAGGACGCGATCATCCGCCCGGAGTCGCTGGCCGACGACCCGGACGAGATCACCCGCATCCAGATTGAGGCCGGCACGCAGGTGTTCACCCTGTTCGGGACGGTGCTCGCGCAGCGGCGCGCCGAGCCCCGCGACGACCTCATCACCGAGCTGCTCAACGCCAAGATCGAGGGCCGGCCGCTGACCGAGCCGGAGCTGCTCGGGATCTGCTTCATGCTCATGATGGCCGGCCTGGACACCGTCACCATCAGCCTCACCTGCATCCTGTCCTACCTGCTCGAGCATCCCGAGGCGCGGCGCGCGATCGTCGCCGACCCGGAGACGATCCCGACCGTCGTCGAGGAGTTGCTGCGCTGGGAGACCCCGGTGATGGCCGTCCCGCGGATCACCACCCGCGACACCGAGATCGCCGGCTGCCCGATCAAGAAGGGCGAGATGGTTCACCTCATGCTGGCGTCGGGCAATCTCGACCCGGACGCCGACCCGCGGGCCGCCGTCGTCGACCTCGACCGCGACGACAAGCGGCATCTGGCCTTCGGCGGCGGGCCGCACCGCTGCCTGGGCTCCCACCTGGCCCGCCTGGAACTGCGCACCGTGCTGCGCGAGTGGCACCGGCTCATCCCCGAGTACGCCCTGGCGCCGGGGGCGAGCATCACCTGGAACGGCCACACGCTGCGCGGCCTGGACTCGCTGGCGCTGACCTGGCCGACGGACGCGGGGCAGGCATGAGGCTCACGATCGACACCGCCCGCTGCCAGGGGCTACGACCTCGCCCCCGAGCTGTTCACCGACGACGACAGCGGCTACGGCGAGGTGACCGTCCCGGATGTGCCGGCCGACCGGGTGGAGCTGGCCCGGCGGGCGGCGAAGTCGTGCCCCGAGCGGGCCGTGCTGCTCGACGGGGTGTGAGCGTCCCGGCCGCCGAACCCGGCCGGTCCCGCGGGGGGCCGGCCGGTGGGACGACGGTGGGCGGATGGACGGACGAGGGCGAGTGAGAGTGAGCTCGGGCGAGAGATGAGGAAGACGATGCGGTCCAGAAGCGCGATGGCGGCGCTGGCGGTGGGGGTCACGCTGGCCCTGGCCGCGTGTGGTTCGTCGGACACGACGGGGAAGTCGGCACCGGCACCGGCACCGGCAGGCCCGAAGGGCAGCCCGGTGAAGCTGTTGTCCATCGTGCCGCTGACGACGCCGACGACGAACTTCCCGGAGCAGGCCGGGGCGGTGAAGGCCGCCGTGCGCGCCCTGAACAAGCGCGGTGGCATCAACGGCCATCTCGTGCAGGTCGACGTGTGCGACTCGAAGAACGACCAGGCGGCCGGCGAGGCCTGCGCGCGTAAGGCGGTGAACGGCAAGTATCTCGCCGTCGTCTCGGCCTTCAGCACCGCGGGCGGCATCAACGCCATCCTGGAGAAGGGCGGGATCCCGAGCATCGGCAGCTCGGGGATCGCCGGCGACGGCTCCGATCTCACCTCGAAGATCAGCTTCGTCTACCAGCCGGCGTCGACGTACTACGAGGCGGTCTGCCCGCAGCTGCTCAAGGACGCCGCCAAGGTCAGCAAGATGGGGGTCGTCAACTACGACATCGCCGCCGCGTCCCGCCTCGGGGCGCTGGCCGGGCTCGGCGGCAAGGCCGCCGGGGTCGGTGTCCAGGAGATCAAGGTGTCGCCCACGACGAGCGACTACGCCCCGATCGCGGCCCGGCTCACCGACGGCGGGGCCCAGGGCGGCGCCCTGGGTCTTGCCGAGGCGAGCTCGATCGGGCCTCATCCAGGCCGGCGGTGACAAGTTCAGCTACTGCCACGGCGGTGGCTCCGTCTCGGACGCCAATCTGGTCAAGCTCGGGTCGGCCGCCAAGCACTACTACTCCGTCGGCGCCTTCCCGCTGTTCAACGAAAGCGCCAAGTACCCGGAGCTGACCCGACTGCAGTCCGAGTTCGACGCGGACTTCGCCGCCGGGGACAAGGACGCGGGGAAGAAGCTGCGCCACTCCACCTCCACCATCGGCGGCTGGCTGGCGGTGCAGATCGTCGAGCAGGTCGGCAAGAAGGTCACCGGTGACCTCACCGCCAAGTCCCTGCTCGCGCAGCTCAACCAGACCAAGGGCCTGGACCTGCAGCTCGTCCCGCCGCTGGACTTCACCAAGACCAACCCGGTCCCCGGCCTGACCCGGCTGTTCAACAACACGCTGCTGGGCCAGCGGTGGGACCCGGCGAAGAAGACCTTCTACACCACCGGCAAAACCTACGACGGCCAGAAGATCCTCGCCGTCGGCGCGAAGTGATCGTCCCGCTGGGTCCCGTCCGCGGGACCCAGCGGTAGCCGGCCGCGTCCGGCGCGCCTCTGGGCCGGGCCGATCCTCGTCGTGGGGATCGGCCCGGCCCTTCGCATTCGCGGCGCCGGTTCAGGACACCGGCGCGGGGGCCGGCGGCTGTGGGGCGGGCACGCCGTGGGCGAGCAGGAACGTGCGCACGCCGGCCTGCACGGCGCGGCGCACGATCTCGTCCGCCACCGGCCGGGTGCCGTTCTCGGTCAGCTCGGGGATCTGCGCGTTGATCAGCGCGAAGAACTGGCGGGCGGCGAGCGCCGGGTCCGCGACGTGCAGCAGCCCGGCGTTGCCGAGCATCGCCAGCCGCCCGGTGAGCGCGTCGAGGATCGGGTCGCCGGCTTTCTCCCGCACCGTGCGGTACACGGCGGGATCGCGGGCGGACTCGGCGGCGATCATGCGATGCAGGAACATCGAGCACGTGCTGCGCTGGCACTCCACCAGCTGCACGCCCACCTCGTACAGGCTCGCCTGCCAGCGCGCGGGGGAGACGTCGAGGGTTTGCAGCACGTGCAGCGCGTCGCCGTTCTGCTCGACGGCGGAGTCCGCCACCGACTCGCGGAACAGTTGTTCCTTGCCGCCGAAGTAGCTGTAGATGGTCGGCTTGGACACCCCGGCCGCGGCGGCGATCGCGTCCACGCTCGCCCGTTCGTACCCCAGCGTGCCGAAGATCGGTGCCGCGGCGTCGAGGATGGCCCGGCGCTTGTCGACCCCGCGTTGCCGTCCCGCCATGGGGCCTCACCCTCGCCTCGTGCACCGCCGCCGTCCTGTTCTTACTGTAGGCCGTCCTGCCCTTACTAAACCATGTAGTTTAGTCTCGTCTCATGGACGTAAAGGAAGAAGTCTCTGTGGGGCCTGCCGCCGCGACGCCCGCGGCGGGGGTGCGCACCGGCCCGGCGCTGGTCGCGCTCGCCGGTGCGGCGTGGCTCGCCGTGCTCGACGGCACCGTCGTCGCCGTCGCCCTCGGCTCGCTGGCCGACGCCTTCGGCACCCCGCTGACCACCGTCGTGTGGGTGACGATCGCCTACCTGCTCGCCGCGGCGACGGCGCTGCCGCTGCTGGGCTGGGCGAGTGCCCGCTTCGGCGGGCGCGCGGTGTTCCTCACCGGCCTCGGCCTGTTTCTGCTCGGCTCCGCACTGTGCGCGCTGGCCCGCTCGCCGGGGATGCTTATCGGCTTCCGGGTGCTCCAGGGATTCGGCGGCGGCCTGCTCGAACCGAGCGCGATGACCCTGTCCGCCGCGCTGGCCACCCGGGAGTCGATGGGCCGGGTGCTCAGCGTGATGGCCACGGTCGTCAACGTCGCACCGGCGGGCGGCCCGATCCTCGGCGGCCTGCTGCTGCAGACCGGCCACTGGCAGTGGCTGTTCGTGGTCAACATTCCGCTCGGGCTGCTCGTCGGCGCCGCCGCCCTGGCCTACGTCCCCGCCGGCCGGCCGGCCGGCCGGACCCCGGACCCCGGGCCCCGGCGCCCCGGCGCCGACCTGCGCGGCCTCGCCCTGCTCACCGCCGGCTATCTCGGCGTGCTGTTCGCGGTCAACCGGGCCGGCGAGCAGGCCGGCGGCTGGCTGGTCCTCGCCGCCGCCGCGGCCGGGATCGTCCTGCTCGCCGCCTACGTCCGCCACTCGTTCACCACCACCACCCCCGCGCTCAACCTGCGGCTGCTGCGCCGGCCCGGTTTCGCCGCCAGCGTCGCCGTGATGGGCCTGGTCGGACTGATCATGTATGGGCAGATCAATGCACTGCCGGTGGTCGGCCTCGAACAGCACGGCCTGCACGGCCTCGACCAGGGGCTGCTGGTCTGCGCCCTCGGGCTCGGGCTGCTGGTGTCGATGACGACCGGCGGGCGGATCAGCGACCGCTTCGGCGCCCGCGCCCTCGTGCGCGCCGGTGCCGCCGCCACCGCCGCGCTGCTCGCCACCTTCGCCGCGACCGGCGAACACCTTCCGCTCGCCGCGGCGGCCGTGCTGTTCGTCGCCGTCGGGCTGAGCTTCGGCCTCACCGCCTCACCCACGGTGGCCAACCTGTACCGCACACTGCCGCCGGCCGAGCAGCCGCAGGGCACCACCTCGATGTTCATGACGGTGCAGCTCGCCGCGTCGCTGGGCGTCGCCCTGCTGAGCCTGCTGCACGCGCGCGCCGGCACCCACTGGGTGACGGCCCTGTTCGCCGCGGTCGCCGCCGCCATTGGCCTGCTCGCCGCCCGACTGCCCGGCCGGCCCGGCTGACCCTCCAGCCCGGCTGGCCAGCCGGCGTGGCCGGACACCGGTGACCCTGCGGTGTCCGGCCGGCGAGTGTCCACCAGATGTTCGCGAGGGTGCCCCGTCTTTCAGAGCGGGGGTGAATCGCGCCCCGTGCAGCGGGGGTCGCGCCGGAGGTGCTCATCGGGATGCTTCTGGTTCTCGATGTATTCGGCCACGACCGACAGCGGAGCCCCGCCGCAGGAACCGGCGAAGTATGACGGCGACCAGAAATATCCCGCCGCCCGCGCCCGGTTGGCCCGGCCGGTGAACTCCTGCCGCAGCCGGTATGCGGGCACGCCCTTGAGTTTGTTGACGAGTGTGGCGACGGGGAGTTTCGGCGGGTAGTAGACCACTATGTGTCCCCTGCGTACATTCGGGTCCGGAGCCCAGCGTGGTGGATAGTATCGGGTCATGTCTCGTTACCGGCTTGACCCGACTGCCGGGCAGGTGGCCGTGTTGGATCGGTACTGCGGGCAGAACCGATTCCTGTGGAACCCAGGGCCCCGGGAAGATCGTTTTAGGTTGCGATCTGCTACGCGGAGTATTGGCCCCGTTGT
>NZ_CADCWT010000145.1 GCF_902806485.1 Candidatus Frankia alpina
ACATTCCTCACAACCTAGAGTAACCAGTCGGCACGGAAAGTGACCTTCGCGCGGCCCTGGTTCGTCCCCGCAGAAGGACGGGGTCCGTCTCGGTGAAAAGGCGAAAGGCTGGGCAGTGGCACGCCGGTGGCGCATGACCGCGGGTACGGGTCGGTCCCGCGGCTCTGGTACGACAGGAGGGTCAGAACGGCGCAAAGCATGGAGGCTTCTTGTCCAGACTCGTCCTCGTCCTCGTCCCGACCAACGGCGGCGTGGCGGCGCTGTCGGCGGTCCCCGGGATCGAGCCGCTACAGTACGACCCGGACGCTCCCCTGCCGGTCGCGGCCCGCGAGGCCGAGGTGCTGGTCGTGGCGCCCGGCGAGGTGCAGCGCCAGCTCGACGCGATGCGGGAGCTACCGAAGTTGCGCCTGGTGCAGACGTTCAGCGCCGGCACCGACCAGTGGCTCGGCCGGCTGCCGGCGGGGGTGGCCCTGTCGAACGCCCGGGGCGCGCACGGCGGTTCCACCGCCGAGTGGGCGGCAGGCGCGCTGCTCGCCCTCTACCGCGAGATCCCGCGGTTCCTCACCGACGCCGCCGCCGGCCACTGGGAGCCGCGCCAGACCGGGACTCTCGCCGGCAGGCGGGTGCTCATCCTCGGCGCGGGCGATCTCGGCACCGCGTTGCGCCGGCGGCTCGAACCGTTCGAGACCGAGGTCAGCATGGTCGCCCGGCGAGCCCGGCCCGGCGTGCACACCCTCGACGAGGTGCCGGACCTGCTGCCCCGCCACGACGCCGTGGTGGTGATGCTGCCGCTCACCGACGAGCTGCGCGGCCTGGTCGGCACCGACTTCCTCGCCCGCATGCCCGACGGCGCGATCCTGGTCAACGCCGCCCGGGGGGCGCATGTCGTGACGGCCGCGCTGCTGGCGGAGCTGGAGTCCGGGCGGCTGCGGGCCGCGCTGGACGTCACCGATCCAGAGCCGCTGCCGCCCGATCATCCGCTGTGGCGGGCCCCGGGCCTGCTGCTCACCCCGCATGTAGGCGGCATGACCGCCGGCGTGTCGCAGCGGATCTGGAATGTGATCGCCCGTCAGCTCGACCAGTACGTCCGCGACGGCCGGCCGGAGAACCTCGTCGACTGATGCGACCGACCGCTGACCGACCACCGACCGCCGACCGGGTGGGGCGCTCAGGTGCGGTCCAGCTCGGCAAGGGTGCGGCGCAGGCCTTCGGCCAGCGGGGTCGGTTCCCAGCCGAGCTCGCGCTGGGCCCGGGAGGCATCGGGGACGGCGTTCCACCGCAGGTAGTGGAGCTGGCCGCGGGCCAGTGGCGGGGGGCGGCGGGTCAGCCGGGCCAGCGCCTCGCCGCCCGCGGCGAGCGCCGCGGCCGCCGCGGCCGGGATGGTGACGGCCGGGGGACGACCCCGCCCACCTTCGACGACGACCGCCGCGGTCAGCTCCCGCAGGCTGACATGGGCGTCGGAGAGGATGTACCGCTCGCCGGGGCGACCTGCGCGGGCGGCCGCGAGGTGACCGCGGGCCAGCCCCTCGGTGAACACCAGCCCGAACCCGTCGGGTGGGATGGCGGGCAGCAGCCCGCGCAGCGCCGGGCGGAACATCCGGCGCTCCATCGAGAGGGGACCGTAGGGCGGGAAGCCGTAGACGGTCGCCGGGTTCACGATGACCACCTCCACGCCCCCGGCGGCGGCAAGCACCGCCTGCTCCGCGCGCTGCTTGGAACGCTCGTACGGGGTGCCTTTCGGGGCGGCGGCGAGCGCGGTCTCGTCGAAGCGGCCGCCTGCTGCGGCGTCGAACACGTCGATCGTGCTGGTATGCACCAGCCGGCGCACCCCGGCACGGGCGGCCGCCCGTGCAACGTTGACCGAACCGGCCACGTTGACCCGGTCGAACTCGTCGGCGTCGGGCAGCCACTGCTCGGGAACGCCCATCGCGTTGAAGACGATCTCGACCCCGGCCACGGCGGCCGGCAGCGTCGCAGGGTCGGTGACGTCTCCCGCGACGACGTCGACCGGCTGGGGCAGTCCGGGCGCCGCGCGGGCCGGGTCGCGGACCAGGGCCCGCACCTGGTGGCCGGCCTCGATCGCGGCCCGCACGACCGCCCCGCCGACCTTGCCGGTCGCGCCGGTGACCAGGACTCTCACCGGGGGAGCCTACGTCGATCCACCGTCCCGGCCGCGCCACGACCCGCCGCGGCCGCGGCCGAGTAGCCGGGAGCGGCCGGCGGCGCTGCGGCCGGCTTCGGCCATCCCGCGCACCGCGTACCAGCCGAGGCGCACCACGGCGGCGGCGTCGACCCCCGGTCGGCCGTCTCCGGCGCGCGGCCGGGGCAGGTCGAGCAGCAGGTCCGCGCCCGCCGGCGAGGTGTTCGTGTGGGTACTGGTGATCGTCGAGTAGTCGCCGAAGAACTTCACCTCGAGGCGTTCCCGGCGGATCTTGCCCGACCCGTCCGGGATGAGGCACAGGAAGTACAACACACTCGTCCCACCGGCGGCGGCCCGGTCGTGCGGGTTGTAGGCGCCGCCGTCCCAGCGGAACTCCGCCCGGGTCCGCAGCAGCCAGCGCAGCCCCTCGATCACGATCGGGTCCGGCTCGGGCAGGCGCATCGCGAAGTGCCGTTCCAGCTCGAAGGCGCGCTCCTGCTCGACGAGGCCGGGCGGTAGCTCGGGGGTGCGGCGCACCATGAAGATCTCGACCGTGCGGTCGGCGCCGGCGTCGGAACGCAGCGACGCGTGGGTGAGGCGCACGTCGAGCTGGTCCGGCCGGACTCCGTAACGTTCGCCCAGCCGGGCCCGCACGATGACGCTGGGGACCGGCGCGCTGGGCACGATCCCGAGTGAGGCCAGCGCGGTCAGGGCGGCGTCGAAGTCGTCGACGGCGATCAGCAACGCCGCGTGGTCGAGCACGCAGTACCGGGCGACGAGGGCGACCAGATCGGCGGCGCCGTCGATCCCTTCGAGCAGGCCGGTGAGCAGCCCCTCGGTGTTCAGCGACCGCAGCGGCGCGCAGACGGCCTCGATGCGGCGGAGGTCGACCTGGTCGAGGGCGCTGCCGAAGCCCCGGCCGGTGAGAAGCCGCCCCCAGGCCCGGTTCCCGTCGGCGTGTCCGTCATTGCGTGCCGCCTCTCGCCACCCGGCGCAGGCCCGATCGAGCGCGCCGGTACCGGTCCCGGTCCGGTCCCGGTTCCGGACTCGGTGGGGCGGCTACGGCCCTGGTCGGCGGGGCCGGACCGCTCGCACCGAGCCGGTTGGCTGGCTTGTGGTACCCGGGCTGGTGCCGAAACTTTTCCGGGAGCCTAGCGGCACCCTGTGACGGCTCCGTTACCTGCTCCCGGTGAGAGGCCGCAAGCGGGTACAAGCGGGTACAATCAAAATTAAAATCAAGCGGGTAAAATTAAGCGGGTAAAATTAAAATTAAGATGAGACCCGGGCGGCGCCAGGCCGGTACGCGGCCGAGGCGGGCGGCGCCTCGCCGTCCGGTGGTCCCCGGCCCCGGTGGAATGCCGATGGCGCCTGCCGCGCTTCTTTTCAGGTGACGGAAGCGACCGGTGGTGTAAGGAGGACCTCGATCGTGCTTGATCCGCAGGAGCTCTACAGTCTCACCGAGGACGCGTCCGACGACCCCATCGACGCGCACCGCCCGATCATGCTGGAGGCGCTGACCGGCGTCGTCGACGCCGGCAACGCGGTCAGCCTCGCAGGTGAGCACCTGTTGACCGCGCTCGACCATCGCATAATCGCAACGTTCGACGTCGATCAGCTGCTGGACTACCGGTCCCGCCGGCCAACCATGATCTTCTCCGAGGACCACTGGGAGAGCTATACGGACCCGGTGCTCGCGCTCTACCAGCTCCGTGACGAGTCGGATACGCCGTTCCTCCTGCTCACCGGCCCCGAGCCGGACCTGCAGTGGAAGCGCTTCACGGCCGCCGTCCGCGGGCTGGTGGCTCAGCTCGGCGTCCGCCTCACCGTGGGGCTCAACGCCGTGCCCATGGCGGTTCCGCACACCCGCCCCGCCACGATCACCGCGCACGGCAGCAGCAAGGGGCTCGTCGTCGGCTACGAGCCGTGGCTGCGCCGGCTACAGGTCCCCGGCAGCGCCGGGCACCTGCTGGAATACGAGCTGGGCCGCGACGGCCGGGACGCGATGGGCTTCGCCGTCCACGTCCCGCATTACCTGGCCCAGACGACCTACCCCGCGGCCACCGAGGTGCTGCTGACGTCCGTGTCGAAGGCGACCGGCCTGATGCTTCCGCTGGACGGACTTCGCTCCGCGGCCGTCGCCGTCCAGGACGAGGTCAACAGCCAGATCGCCCAGGGCGGGGAGGCCGCGGCGCTCGTCCACGCACTGGAGGAGCAGTACGACGCCTACCAGCGCGGGCGGCGTGGCCCCAGCCTGCCCACGACCGACGCCGAGCAGAAGCTGCCGACCGCCGACGAGCTCGGTGAGGCGCTCGAGCGCTTCCTCGCCGAACAGTCCGAGCCGGGCGGTCCGAACCCGCTGTCCTGAACCACCCGCTTCACCCGCCCGGCTCCACCCACCCCGCCCGCGGGCCGTCCCCTCGGCCTGCTCGGGTCTCCCGCCGGCCACGACAGCGGGAGACCCGAGCCCGCGACCCGGGCACACTCAGCGGCGGTCGGGCACCCGGCCGATGTCGGCGTCCGACAGCGCCCGGACTGACAACCCGTCCACGAAGCGCTCGACGATCGCCCCGACCGGCCAGCGGTCCACCTCGGCGAGCAGGCGTGCTGCCTCCGCGTCGGCGTCGCGGGCGTCCCAGCCCTGCGCGTCCAGGCTATTGCGCAACGCCTCCAGATAATCCGTCTCCGTGATTCCGGGAAGGTCTCGGACCATCGCCGTCGTCGTTCCATAGAAAGAACCGAGGCCGACGAAGACCCGGCCGCACTCGCACCGGCCATGCGGCCGGTCCAGGTGCATGTCACAGAACACACGCAGGGTTACGAGCTCACCTTCCACCGCCCAGTGGAAATCGTCGACACGCAGGCCCTGCGCGTACGCGGTGGCCGTGAGAAGTTTCATGACTCCCAAGCTCCTCGTGGTCGCCCGACCGCTTCCGGGTGGGAAGCGGATGCCCTCCGGATCTACGAGAAGACAACCATCCCCCACCGACAAAGTCTCGCCTTAGTCATGATCGGGGCACTCTCGACGCACGTCCCGGACCGGCCGCGGGGACCGGCCCGAGACGATTCCGGTGGGAAGATTCAGTGGGAGGACGGCAGCCGGTGACCGCGCCTGTCGCCGCCTCGGCCGACCCTGTCCCGGCCCCCAAAGGTGCCGGGACCGCCGGGTCCGCCGCACCACGCCAGCAGCGGCTCGCCGCGAGTGCCGCGACCTGGCGAGGTCTCCTGTTCCTGCTACTAAACCTCCCGTTGAGCATTATCGGCTTCGTCTGGGTGACGATGGTGCTGGCCCTCGGTGCTGGCCTGGTAGTTACGGTGATCGGGATACCCGTACTCGCGCTCGGCCTGCAGGTCTGCCGCGTGTTCGGCACCATCGAGCGGGTCCGGGCGCGGTCGCTGCTCGGTCTGCGGGTCGATGTGCCGTCCCGGCGACCGCGCCGCCGGGCCGGCGGGCTCGGCGCGATGTTCGCCGCGCTGGCCGATCCGGTGTCCTGGCGTACCGCGCTGTACCTGTTCATCCGCCTGCCCTGGGGCATCGTCAGCTTTGTGGCGGCGGTGCTGCTGCTGCTCACGGTGGGCTGGGTGGTGCTGCCCGCGGCCACGCGTGGACTCGCCGTGGTCGATCGCGCGATGATCCGCAGCCTGCTCTCCCCCTCGGAGGGGGTAGAACGGCGGATCCGGGAGCTGGAGGCGGACCGGGGCGCGCTTGCCGACGCCGCCGCCGACCTGCGGCGGATCGAACGCGATCTGCACGACGGCGCGCAGGCCCGGCTCGTCGCGCTGGCCATGGGCCTGGGGCTGGCGAAGGAGAAGCTCGTCGACGATCCGGACGCCGCCGCCCGCATGGTGGCCGAGGCGCACGGCGAGGCGAAACTCGCCCTGCAGGAGCTGCGCGACCTCGCCCGCGGGATCCATCCCGCGATCCTCACCGACCGAGGACTGCCCGCGGCCCTGGCCTCGCTGGCCGCCCGGTGCACCGTGCCGACCCGGGCCGCCGTCGAGCTGGGCAGCCGCCCGGCCGCCGCCCTGGAGGGCATCGTCTACTTCACCGCGTCGGAGCTGCTCACCAACATCAGCAAACACAGCCGCGCCGACTCCGCCGCGGTCGAGCTGCGCCGCCTCGGTGCCGCCACGCTGCTACTGCAGGTCAGTGACGACGGCGTCGGCGGGGCGGATCCACGCGGCGGCACGGGCCTGGCGGGCCTGACGGGTCGCCTGGACGCCCTCGACGGCGTGCTGGTCGTCGACAGCCCACCCGGCGGCCCGACGGTGGTCAGCGTGGAACTGCCGTGGCGCGACGCCGACGGCGGCCCGGGGCCCCATCGCTGACCTGCACTGCCCCCGAACCGTCCCGCGGCGCCGGGGGTGGCGCGGCCATGGCCGGCCGCCCCGGCAGCAGGAGCACCGAGGGGATGGCAAGCAGGGAGAACCCGAGGGTCCACCAGAACGACACCGCGTACGCGTGCGCCTGCACGGCACGATCGACCACCCCACCGGCCGTCGTCGCACCACGAAGCTGATGCGCCAGCACGACCGCGAGCACGGCGGTACCGAGGGAGCCACCGATCTACTGGAAGATGCGCACCGCGGAGGTGGCTCGGGGGATATCCGTGGGGCGTAGACCACGGTAGGCCGCCGACATGACCGGGATCGTCGCGGCCGCGAGACCCATCCCGCGGACGACGAGGGAGCCACCGAGGAGAACCTCGCTCGTGTCCGCGCCGACCTGGGTGTAGGCCACCGAGCCCAGCACGCTGAGCACGAGCCCGGCCAGGACGAGCAGCCGCAGGCTGGTCCGATCGACCACCCGGCCGACCAGGATCATCGCGAGCATCATGCCGAGTCCCTGCGGGGCAAACAGCAGCCCGGCCTCGATGGCGCTGCGCCCCCGCACCTGCTGCTCGTAGAGCGGTAGCAGCAGCATCGCCCCGTAAAGCGAAAGCCCGAACAGGAACATCATCCCCGCGGAGCCGCAGAACGACGCGGAACGGAACAGACGCAGATCGATCAACGGGACGATCCTGGTCCGCAGCGCATGCAGGGCAAACACGGCGATCATCGCCAATCCGACGACCAGAGGCGCCAGCGCCCTCGGGTCGGCGAAGTCGCCGTGCCGACCCGCCTCCGAGAGGCCGTAGATCGCCGCGGCAAGCCCCGGCGAGAGCAGGGCGAACCCGACCCCGTCGAACGGGTGGCGCTGCGCGACCCGCAGCTCGGGCATCCAGCGCCAGGCCAACGCGATGGCGAGGGCGCAGACCGGCACGTTGACGAGGAAGATCCACCGCCAGCCGAAATCGTCGATGAGCACACCGCCGATGACAGGGCCGAGCACAGGGGTGAGCAGGGCGGGGATGGCCACCGTCGCCATGAGCCGGCCCAACCGCTCGGGGCCGGCGGCCTGGGCGAGGATCGCCTGCATCAGCGGCAGGAGCAACCCGCCCCCCGCGCCCTGGACGATCCGGAAGGCAATCAGGCTGCTCGCGGACCAGGCGATCCCGCACAGCACGGAACCCACCAGGAACAGCGCCAGCGACACCAGCCACATCCGCTTGCCCCCGAAACGCTCCACCGACCAGCCGGTGAGCGGGATCACCACCGCCAGGGCCAGCAGGTAACCGGTGCTGACCCACTGGATCATCGAGACATCGACGCCGAAGGACCGCGCGAGGGTGTCGAGCGCGACCGAGACGATCGTCGCGTCGAGCTGCACGACGACCGCTCCAGCGAGAACGATCAGCGCCAGCCGGACGAGCGCGGGATCCAACCTGTCGCCACCGGCCACACCGGCGCCATCCGCCGTCGACGCCGCTGCCTGCATCGCCATGGGCCTACCTCCGGAACGGTTCAGGGGATCACGTCACGACACCACCGGTGCGGTGGATGAGCGGTACTCGCCGGCCCTCCAGCAGAACGATACACCGTCTCGATTTCGAGACGGTGTATCGCTATTCGTACGGCGTAGCAAGGCCGATGAACAACGTAACCTCGAGGTATGGGTGACCACACCCGCGCGGAGAGACTCCCGGCGGCACCTACGGCCTTCGTCCCACCGACCCCAGCACACCGCCCGGCCTCACCCGCGAACCCGGCACCCGCGGGGGCGACGGGCGCAGCAGCCGGCCCGGCGCCGACGCAGGGATCGTCTGGGCCCGCCCGACCGAGCACCGCAGGCCCCGGCTCACCCGGGAGGCGATCGTCGACGCGGCCGTCGCGATGGCCGACGCCGAGGGGCTCGAAGCGGTCTCGATCCGCCGGGTCGCCGCGGCGCTCGACGCCCGGCCGATGAGCCTGTACTCCCACTTCGACCGCAAGGACGACCTGCTCGCGCTCATGAACGACCGGGTGGCGGCCGAGGTGATCGTGCCCGAGCCGCTGCCGGCGGACTGGCGTGACGCCCTGCGCGGCCATCGCCCGCCGCACCCGGGACAGCAGCCTGCGCCACCCCTGGGTCCTGCAGACGCTCGCCTGCCACCCCCCGTTCGGCCCGAACGGGCTGCGCCACGCCGAGCAGTCCGCGGCCGCGGTGTCCGCCCTGCCGCTACCGCCCCACCGACGGGTCGCGCTGCTGCGCGCGGTCGATACGTACACCCTCGGGCACGTCACCGCCGAACTGCGGGAGCGCCAGGGTTACCTCGGCGGCGCCGACCAGGCGGACGTGCAGCGCTACCTGACCGGCGTGCTCGAGAGCGGCCAGTACCCCCACCTCGCCCGGTTCCGCCACCAGGACCTCGTCCTGGTGGCGAGGATGCCCGGGAGAGCTTCGCCGAGGGCCTGGAGTGGCTGCTGGCCGGGATCGCGGCCGCCATCGGCGCGGCCTCGGCCTGACCGGTCAGGCCGGTCAGACGCTGCCGAGCACCCGGGTGATCCGCACCTCCAGGACGACCCGCAGCGGGTTGGCCCGCGGCTCGCGGTAACGCTGGGCGTAACGACGCTCCGCGTCAGCGACACTCGCCGGGTCGTCGCGCACCACCGCCAGCCCCTCCAGTGTCGACCAGCGGCGCCCGTCGATCTGGCACAGCGCGGCGGCGACTCCCTCGGGCGGCCCCGCGGCGATCAGGCGCGCCTTGCGGGACCGGCCGGAGGTGATCACCCGCGCGATCCCGGCCGTGGGGTCGAGGGTCGCGCCGACGGCGACCACGTGCGCACTGCCGTCGGCGCGCACCGTGGTCAGACTGCACAGGTGGCGCTCCCGCCAGAAGCCGAGGAACTCCTCACCACGGCCGGTCAGATCGGGCCCGCGGGCGGGCTGGTTCGACATGCCGCCAGCCTGCCACGCGGCGGGCGGAGCCGTCCGCGGCAGGACACGGCGGCGGGGACACTCACAGTTGCGGCGCACGAACAGGAGCGACATGCGATTCGACGTGGGCACGATCAACACGGGGGACACTGCCTGGGTGCTGGTCCACCGGCTGCGGGTGACGCCGGTCGAGGAGGTCGACACCACCCAGCACGGCGAGGTCGCCTACCGGCTGTTCTGAGTTCCGCGGCACGCGGTTTCCGCAACGATGGTAACGCCGAGCCGGCGGTGGGTGAGCACCGGGAACTCGGCGCGGACCGCGGCCGGCAGGGCCGGGTCGAGCTCGGCGCAGACCCGGGCGGGGTCCTGGCCGCCCTCGGCCAGCACCACCCCCCACGGGTCGACGACGACGCTCCCCCCGGCCAGGTCCCGGCCCGCGTGCCGACCCGCGACGTTGCAGGCGACGAGGTGGACCTGGTTCTCGATCGCGCGGGCGCGGGTGAGTACACGCCAGTGCTCCAGCCGGGCCGCGGGCCACGCCGACACGACGACGACGAGGTCGGCGCCGGCGTCGCCGAGCATCCGGAACAGTTCCGGGAAACGCAGGTCGTAGCAGGTGGCCAGGCCGATGCAGCCGAGCTCGGTGCGCACGGCGCCGGCGGTCGTTCCTGGCGTGAGCAGCCTGGCTTCAGCGGACTCGTAATCGAACAGGTGAATCTTTCGATACGTGTGCAGGATGTCGCCGTCCGGACCGATCAGGGCCGCCGTGTTGTACAGCCGGCCGTCGTCGGCCCGCTCCACCAGGCTGCCCGCGACCAGGTGGAATCGGCGTTCCCGGGCCACCTCGCGCAACGCGGTCAGCGTCGGACCGGTCAGCGGTTCCGCCTGCGCCTGGTAGGCGTCGAACTGGAAATACCCGGTCGCCCACAGTTCGGGGAGCACGACGAGGTCGGCGTCGGTCCGGCGCAGCTCGGCCAGCACCCGGCGCACCCGGTCCGCGGCACTCTCGCCGTCCGGGCAGTCGAGTTGCAGGCACACGGTGCGGACACGGCCGGACGACGGCGCGGTCATCGGCGTCGAGGCGGTCATCGGCGGCATCGGCTCAGCCCAGGCCGAGCATGGCCTTGAACTGTTGGGCGCTCGCCGGCCGGAAGACGTGGTTCATCCGCCTGACGACGGCAAGATCCTCGGACGACCGCGGAGAGTACTGGTGGCCGGGGAAGACGGTGGTGGTGTCCGGCAGGGTGGCCAGCCGGCGCAGGCTGTCATACATCAGGCCGGCGTCGCCGCCGGGTAGATCCATCCGGCCGCAGCCCTCCAGGAACAGGGTGTCGCCGGCGACGAGCCGGCCGTCGACGACGAAGCACTGGCTGCCGGGGGTGTGGCCGGGGGTGTGCAGCAGCTGGATCGGGATCTCCCCGACGGTCACCACGTCGCCGTCGTCGTGTTCGACGAGCTCGGCAGCGGAGACCTCCGTCGCCTGCCGCACCCACTCGGCCTCGGCCCGGTTGACGTGGATGGGCACGTCCTGGCGGGTGAGCAGCTCGCGGATGCCCTCGATCTCGAAGCCGAACGCGGAGCCGCCCACGTGATCGGCGTGGTAGTGGCTGACGAGCGCGCCGGTGAGTCGCATGCCGTCGGCGGCGACCAGGGCAAGCAGATCGTCCACCTTGTAAGCGGGGTCGACGACCACCGCCTCGCCGGTCTCCCGGTCCCCGACGAGGTAGACGAAGTTGACCATCTGGGTGCCGACCGGGTCGCCGACGGCGAAGTCGCGGCCGGACAGCAGCTGGCGGAAGTACAGACGCTCGGTCATGCCGCTCAGCGTACGAAGGTCAGCCCCGTGGTGGGACGAGCCGGCCATCTGGGGCTACGTTCGGCGACAGGTTAGGGGGCCCGGGGACGGTGAAGAAGTCGAGGATGGCGCCGGTGGCGTCGAAGGTCCGCCCGGCGGCTGAGTCGTGCGGGTCACGGCGGGCCTCCGGGCTCGCCGGCCACAGGTGGGTGCCGCCGACAACCGTGTCGAACAGCACCTCGCCGCCGGCGGCACAGCCGATGTAGCTGCGGGTGACGATCCCGGCGGCGGGCCGGGCCGTCAGCGGGGTCAGGTTGCAGCCATACCGGTCAGCGTAGGCGCGGATCACCGCCAGGGCCGCAGGTACGCGGGCCGAGGAGCCCACCACCAGGCCGCCGCCGTAGGGCACCGACGGGTCGGCGGTGCCGTGCACGGCCATCGTCGCCGGGGCGCGCCCGGCGGGGCAGCGGGCCTCGAAGGTCGACGAGACCATCGCCACGGCGGCGAACCGGTCGGACCGGCAGACCAGCGCGGCGGCGAACTCGGCGCCGTTGGAATGCCCGGTGGCGTAGACCCGCCGGCCGTCGAGGCAGAACCGGGAGGCGAGGTCGGTCAGCAGGGCGTCGACGAAGCCGATGTCGTCGGCCTTGCCCGGGTCGCTCATCGTGTTCCACCGGCGCGGCGTGCCGAGCGCGTCCGGAGTCACCACGACGAAGCCACGCCCGGCGCCGGCCACACCCAGGCGAGACCGTTGATCCTCCAGCGCCGCGTCCGCCTTGAAACCGTGGAAGTCGAACACGACGGGATAGGAGAATCGCCCGTCGTAATCCGCGGGCACCGCCAACCGGTAGGAACGACGGACCCCGTCATGAACGAGAAGGTGTACCCCGCCGGACAGCGGAATGCGGCCGGTGGACGCCGGGCACCCGTCGCCGGCCGACAGGCCGGACGAGCCCGCGGCCAGCCGGAGTAGCGGCGCACCGGCGACCCGGCCGACGGCGACGTCGGAGCGGTCGGGCAACACCGCCACGGCCATCGACAGGACCGCCGCCATGAGGGCGATGCCCATCACGACGAGCGGCCATCTCGGCGCACTCGCAGTCCGGACCATCCGACCACGGTACGAACGAGACCCCGAGAACGTGACGTTCGGCCACGGACATCTGCCCGACAGTCCGAATCGGGACAGATGCCGGCGCCAGAAACATCGCCGATGCGGCGTCGAAGAGATCCCTGGCGGCACAATTCCGTACCAACCGCGACACCTACGCCGAGAGCAAGACGACCTTCATCGAACAGGTACTGGCCAAAGCCACTACTGACGTTGAATCGTAGGGACACTCGGCAGCGTTGCCTGTCCGCCACACGGATCCTCCTTGATCAGCGGGTTCACTCAGGCCGGTGCAGAGGGGAGCAATTGTCAAGACCTGTGGATGGGAGCCGCACCGACCCGGCGGTGATAGGCGTCTACGTCGACGTTGCTGCCGCGCATGATGGTGACCACGCGTCGGCCGGCGAAGCGGTCACGGTCTTCGAGGATCGCCGCGAT
>NZ_CADCWT010000146.1 GCF_902806485.1 Candidatus Frankia alpina
AACGGGGCCAATACTCCGCGTAGCAGATCGCAACCTAAAACGATCTTCCCGAGGCCCTGGCGGTGGACCGCGGCCCACCTCCGGCGATCTCTGCCGGGAACGACGTTTAAAAGCCTATCCAGATGGTAGCTGCACTTTAGTCGCGGAAGAGTGGAAGCATGACCCTCACGACACAGCCAGGCGGTGTTCCGCGGAACGGGCGGGCGGGAGAGGGTGATGTAATGGCTGCCGCGACGGGCAGCACAGCCGTGCTGCGCGCGGCGCAGAAATTCTGGCAGTTACCCGACGCCGACCTGCACGCGATGGTGAAACTCACCCGCCAGGTGGATCGGGTGGAGCTCAAGTTCGTCGTGCCCACGTCCGCGCATGCGCGGGCGTTCGAGGTGTTCAGGATCGCCTCGACGACACCTCGGCGTCAACGGGTCTACTACCTGGACACTCCGGACCGGTTGCTGCACCGACGCGGAGTGATGGTCCGCGTCCGCAGCACCCGGGGCAGACCGGACGACTCCGTCGTCAAACTCCGGCCGGTCGTGCCGGCGAACGTCGCCCCGCGGCTACGCCAGTCGAAGCAGCTCGTTGTCGAGGTGGATGCGATGCCCGGCTCCTATGTCTGCTCCGCCGCCCTGCGCACCCGCCTGGGTGCCGACGACGTGCAGCGCGCGATGGCCCACCAAAGCCCGCTGCACGCCCTGTTCTCGAAACAGCAGGCGAGGCTGCTCGCCACCCACCTGCCCGGCCCCGGCCACATCGATGATCTCGCCGTCCTCGGACCGATCGAGGCGTCGTGACACCGATTCATCCCGGCGGGTTTCGATCGGGTGCTTCAGGCCGAAGAACGGACGTTTCCGGACGGCTCCCGCCTCCTCGAACTGTCGACCCACGCCACGCCGCAGGCGGCCGCGCGGACCGCCGCGCGCATGTCCGCCGTCCTGCGCCGGCACGGCCTGGACCTCACCGGTCCGCAACAGACCAAGACACGCGCCATGCTCGACTTCTTCAGCGCGGCGCCGGCGGCTGACCACTCAGGGAGGACAGGCCCTCGTCCCACGCGGTGAGGATCGCCTCCGCGCAATGGCCTTCGACCGCGGTCGTCGCCAGCGCGCCGAAGACGACGTCGGCGGCCAGAACCGGGTCCTGGGCGACGAGGGTCTCGGCAAGGTCGCGGACGGCGACCGTCCGGTGATGGGCATCGGCGACAACGTGGACCTCGAAGAAGTGGCGGGCCCCAGCGGCAAGTCCGAGCCGGCGCAGCGCCGCCGCGTAGGCACCCATCGGCTCGACTGACGTCATCTCGAACAGCGCCAGATGGCCGACCAGTGCGCCGCGCAGCCGCCGGTGCAGGCCGAACAGTGACGGCACGTTGACGGTCGCGAACGCGTGCCCGGGCAACCGGTCCAGGTAGGAGCCCGGACGGGCGTCGAGCTCCAGCGCACGCAGGGTCACGGCGAACAGGTTCTGGTGCATGTCGCGTTCGACGCCATACCCGTACTCGTCGGCCTGAATCTCGACCAGCGCCGCTTTAGGGGCACCGGTCAGGCGCGGGATCGCCCACGTATGCGGATCGGCCTCGATGAGCTGGAGCAGCGAACGGTGCATCGCGTACTCGCGGAACTGGTCGAGCGTGCCGGTGGTCGCCAGCCGCCGCGGCAGGGAACGGCCACCGGCGCACGCGATCACCTCCCGCAGCGCGTCCCCGACGTCCCCGACGTCCCCGACGTCCCCGACCGCCCCGCCGGCCTCCTCGCGCAGGCGGGCGAGCAGGGCCGTCTCCAGCCGGCGGCGCACGGCGAGCAGCGACGGCTCCCACTCCCAGTCGTCGTCGACCTCGGCAAAGCCGCGGTAGTGCAATCCGTAAAGGCAGTAGAGGGCGAGCGGACCGTCCTCGCCGTACAGCACGTCGTCGTCCGCGGCCGGAGCCGGCCCGAAGACCGGCCGCGCCGGGCGGCCGCCGCAGCCGGTCGAGCAGGAACTCGGACAGCGTCCCCCTGGGCTCGGGCAGGCGCGGTTGACCGAGCTCGGCCGGCGTCAGCACCGCGCCGTACTCCGCCCCCGACACCCCCGACACCCCGGACGGAGGTACCGGCCGATCGGCGGCCGGCGAAATGCCGGCGCCCCGCGCGATGCCGGACCCTGTCGCGATGATCATCAACTGCTCCCCGACAGGCGGGAGGCGGGAGGCGGGCCGATTCGGCACCTCATGCAGCCCGGAAACGATCCGCACCCGGCGGCGGGCGCCCGCCGTCCGGTCGACCCCCGCGCTCTCGTCGAGGCTGGTGGCGCTGCCCGCCGCGGTGAGGATGCGGCGGAGCACCGTGGCGGCATCGTCAGGTTCGTCGGCCGCACCGGCCAGTGCGCCGCCGCGCACCCAGGTGACCCCCGCGAGCAGGTAGCCCTCCGGGCCGAAGAAGGCGCGGCCCGATCGGGCCAGCTCACCGATCCGGCGGCTGACCCAGGGCTGGTGGGAGTACCGGCCGAACGGGATGGGCCGCACCGACCAGTCCGCGATCCGGTAGCCGGCAGCGCGGGCGTGGCGCACCAGGCCCACCGGGTCGGAGATGGAGGCGATCATGAGCAGCACCACGTCCATCTCCTGCGACAGCACGCGCCGCACGACGTGCGCGCCGTCGTGGCCGCCCCACAGCTGGGAGGCGCCGACCGGCCGCGCGATCGCCGGCAGGTAGGGCGGGTTGCCGATCGCGCACCGCGCCCGCCGCGCCGCTGCGTCCCGTCCGGGACCGACCGGCAGGTCCACAACGCCGGCTTTGCGCCCGTCCGCGGGGTCCCCGTGCTGGCGCGCACCCGGTTCCTCGGTGCCGGCGAAGAAGTCACCCTGGACGACGGTGTAGTTTCCCAACTCCGCCCGGGCCGTGGCCCGGTTCGCGATCCGCGCGGAGTCGGCGTCCAGCTCGTACCCGGTGATCGGTACCCGTGAGCCGGACCGGCGCAGCGCCTCGACGACCGGGCGGCCCGTCCCCGGCCCGAGCTCCACGATGCCGTCGGCAAGCAGCGGCGCGAGGTCTTTCGACGTCAGCAGTCGCTCGACGCAGTGGCCGTAGAAGGTGGACTCGAGCGGATCGAAAAAGGGCATACATCGCTCCTCGGCTATGCCGCACGGCGGCGCGGTGACGAAGTGGGGGGTCGCACAGCGGCGCGGTTGCTCATAGTAAGGGTACGTCCGTACGCGCTACGTAACATCTGTCCGGTGCCGGCCCGGCGAAACCCCCACCGCTCGTCGGCCGCGGCAGGCAGGGGCGATCACCGCCGGGGCGTAGACCGATCAGTCCTGCCCGCTGCCCCCGGTCGGGGTCGGGCGCCAGCCGTCGGCGTCGACGCCACCGGGGACCGGGCCGGCGGGGTCGTACGGTGACCGGGTGAAGACGAACGAGGCGAGTTCGAGGTGGCGCAGGCCGCCGTCGGACTGGCGCCGCACCATGAGGGTCTCCCCGGCGAAGTAGCCGTCGACGCCGAGGAAGGTGCCGCGGCCGGCGGGGCCAGGACGGAAACGGGAACGCCGGCCGGAGCGGCCCAGCGGCGCGAGCAGCAGCCCGCCGTCCGGCCGCAGTGACAGCGTGTAGGGCGCCGGCCCCCAGTACCAGACGCCGGTGACGTCAAGCGGCTCCCGCCCGGCCACCGGCGCGGGCACCCATTCGGCCGGCAGCGGCGGTTCGGCCGTGTCGACCGCGTCGATCAGGCCGACGGCGAGGTCGCCGACGGCGACCCCGCTGGTCGCGTTCGCCATCGCCACCGCCGCAGTCCCCGCCGGCCGGGCCCACAGGGCGGCGACGAAACCGGGCATCGAACCGCCGTGCCCGACGAGCACGCCACCGGGTTCGCGCAGCAGCTGTACGCCGAGCCCCGCCCCCAGCCGCCACTCGCCGCTGTCCGGCTCGACGGCGGCCGGTTCGCGCATCTCGGCGAGGGTGTCCGCGGACAGCACGGCGTCGGTGTGCCCGGCGAGGACGGCCGACCAGCGCACCAGGTCCGCGGTGGTCGACCAGAGCTGGCCGGCCGGGGCCAGCACGCCGGCGTCGTGGGCGGGCTCGGGCAGCAGCACGTCGGCATGCGGGTGGACGGCGAAGCCGTGGGCGTGCGGCGCGGCGGGCAGCGCGGTCGTGCGGGACATCCCCAGCGGCGCCAGCAGCTCGCGGTGCAGGGCCTGCGCCCAGCTCATCGCGCGCAGCCGGGCGACGAGCTCGCCGAGGACCGCGAAACCGACGTTGGAGTAGTGATGGCGACGTCCCGGGCGGAACCGGTCCGGGTCGGGACCGAGCGCGTCGGCGAGGGTGGGATGGGCCTGCCCCGCCACCCGCTCCCACCACGGCGACGGAGTCTCCGCCGCGATGCCGCCGAGGTGGGACAGCAACTGCGCGACCGTGCGATCGCCGACCGCGGTCCCCGGCAGATGCCGGTCGAGGGGGTCGCCGAGGGCCAGGCGTCCCTCGTCGCGCAGGCGCATCACCAGCACCGCGGTGAAGGTCTTCGTGATCGAACCGATCCGGTACTGGGTGTCGGCGCCGGCGCCGCCGTCGGCCGGATCGAGTCCGACGGCTCGGCCCCGCCTGGCCGTCCACACCGGGCGGCCGTCGCGCGCCACGGCGGCAACGAGCGACGGCGCCCGCCCGCCCGCCTGCTCGGCCGCGACGCGGCGCAGCAACAGCCGCTCGGTGGCGGGCAGCAGGCCCCCGCTCTGTCCCAGCTCCGACCCCGGCGAATCCGGCGGCATCGGCACCCCCCGTCTGGCGACCGGTCTCCGGATCGACGCCCGGCTTCCCCATCCGATCAGCCTCTTTGCCTCGGCGCCAGCGGAACGCGCCCCGTGAACCGGGCGATCGTGGCGCGGCCCGACCGGGACGACGTCGCGACGGCGGCACGGTGCTCCCCGGCCCAGTCGCTCCCCGGCCCAGTCAGATCTCGACCCGGTCAGATCTCGACACTCGGCGAACGATGCGTGACCGCAACCACCGGCGAACGCTACTCTCGGGCAATGTAATTCGACTGCGGCAGTGGAAATCCTTTGGCGAGTGATCGAGGCGGCGTCGCACGGGCTTCCCAAAAATGTTGCGGCCCGGGGTGGCACTTATTTCCGGCGTGAAATCCGGCTGGCTTGGTCAGTCGGCGCCGTCCGCCCTACAATTGCCGCCACCGACCGGAACTCCCGCACCGGAGGGGTCTTCATGCGACGGCGTCTGTCCATCATCGTGGCAGGGCTCGGGCTGATCCTGCTCACCGCGGGGCCGGCCGGGGCCGCCGGCTCGCCGTCCCCGAGTCCGCCTGCGGGCGGCGGGATCATCGCGGAGCCGGGCGTGTTCCGCGCCTGGGACGCCCGGCAGCCGCCCACGGCCGTCACCTACGACGAGCATCTGGTGCCGACGGGCGCGACGGCGATCGCGCTCGCCGTCCGCGGCAAGCGCACGGTGATCGGTCTCATCGTCCAGGGTCTGGTGCCGAATCACCAGTACGGCGCGCACGTCCACCAGAAGGCCTGCGGGGCGACCGGCGCCACCGCCGGCCCGCACTACCAGAACGTCCCAGACCCCGTCCAACCATCGGTGGACCCGGCCTACGCCAACGCGCGCAACGAGGTGTGGCTGGACTTCACCACCGACGCCAGTGGGACGGGGGCGGCGTTCGCGGTCGTCGAATGGGACTTCCGGGCCGGCGGCGCGCACGCGATCGTCCTGCACGAGCACCACACGGACAGCTCCCCCGGCGCCGCCGGGACGGCGGGCTCTCGGGCGGCCTGCCTCACCGTGCCATTGTCCTGATGCATTCCCGCTCGGGATTTCCGCGCCCCGGCCGTGGTGGTGGATACCGGCGACTCCCGGGCCCGCCGGCGCAGTCGTTCGTAAGGCCGCGAACGGGACGAAAGTCCATATAGCGCAAGCGCGTGCCGGCCGATGATGGCGGCAGCGGCGCGCCCCGTGCGCCGCCGGGCGGGGCAGGAGCGAGATGACAATGCCGGAGCTTGACCGCGTCACCGGTTGCGGCGCGGTCATGCGGTCGGCCCGTCCCGGCCGGCCCATCCCGGCCGGCCGCCGGACGCCGGGCGCCGGGCGGACCTCGCCGGCATCCACGCTGCCCGGACCCGCCCCCATCGGCCCGATTCCCGTCCACGACCGCGCCTGCGGGCATCCGGCAGAACCGGCACAACCGGCTCGGAGCATGGTTGCGTCGGTCCCCGCAGGCGCGCGACGGATCCGGCGTATCTCGATCCCCGACGCCGGAAATCAGCCGATCTTCTTCTCCCCGAGGACGGCCCTACTGTGTCTGAATACTGCTGGTGCACGGCCACTCCGGCCATCGAGGACCTGATCCGGGAGCATGACGAGCTGGTCGAGCTTTCGGCCGAGGCGCGTGCGGCCTACCAGCGGGGTGACGTCGATTCACTCATCGACTACTGCTCCAGGATCTCCACGGTTCTCGGCCCGCACACCGTGGTGGAGGAGCGCGGTCTGTTCCCCCCGATGGCCGCCGAGTTCCCCGAGAAGATCGCCATCCTTCGCGGCGAACACCGCCGGATCGAGGCGGTGCTCGCGGGCGCCGCCGACGGCACCGCCCGCACCGACCCGGCCTGGCCCGCCCGGGCCGTCGAGATGCTGACGCTGCTACGGCGCCACATCGTCAAGGAACAGGAGGGGCTCTTCCCTGCCGCCCTCGGCGTCCTCAGCAACGAACAGTGGGATCTCCTCGCCGACATCCGCACGGGAACCAGCCTCATCGGCTCCTGAGCGGCCGGGTCACCGGCCTCCCGCAAGATCGTCGTCGGCGGGCGCGGGCCACTTCCGGGCGCCCCCACACCGTCGACCGGCCCCTGCCGCGGGCCGGTTCGCCGCCGGTGTGACCAGCGGGATCCGGGGCCGGGCCGCAGCCTGGTCCCGGCGGCGGGAGGATGGAGTGGTGAGGCCACCGACATGGGGCGCGACGCCCGGCGCCCACGCCCGGTGGCCGCGTTCACCACTTCCACTCCACCGAAAGCGAGGCCACGCGTGAGTCCACAAGGACCCGGTACCGCCGTCGACGTCGACGACCAGGTCGTGCTGCTGGACGCCGACCGCCGACCCTGCGGGACGGCGCCCCGGCTCGCCGTGCACGGTCTCGACACGCCGCTACACCTGGCCTTCTCCTCCTACCTGTTCAACGCGGCCGGCCGGCTGCTCGTCACCCGCCGGGCGCTGGGCAAGCGCACCTGGCCGGGGGTGTGGACCAACAGCTGCTGCGGACATCCCCGCCCCGGTGAGGACATCACCGTCGCCGTCGAACGCCGGGTGGAGCAGGAGTTGCGGCTCGCGCTGACCGACCTGCACCTCGCGCTGCCGGACTTCGCCTATCGCGCCACCGCCGCCGACGGGCTGGTGGAGAACGAGGTGTGCCCCGTCTACGTGGCCCGGGCGGTGGGTGACCCGGACCCGGACCCGGCCGAGGTCGTGGAGTGGCGCTGGGTCGAGTGGGAGAGCTACCGGCAGGCGGCGCTCGCCGCGCCGTGGACGCTCAGCCCCTGGTCGGTCGACCAGATGACCGCGTTCGGCCGGGCCGCGCACCCGCTGACGGCCGCGCTCGGCGCCGCGGGCTGACCGGGGTCACCGCATGCGGATGCCCATCCGGGCGTTGCCGTTGGCACCGGCGAGGCCGAGCACCGCCCGGGTGGGCCCGGTGGCCTCAGCACCGCCCCATCGGGGCAGGCAGGGGACCTGTCTCCCGATCCAGATCGGTCCACGAGCTAGACCCTGTGGCCAGGATGGGCGAATTCGATTCGGGTATACGTAGCTAATTACTACTAGTAGCAGCCCGCCCCACGTCACGCTTCGTCAACAGATGATCACAAAAAGATCATCACCCTAAGTGGCTGGCCGGCATTCCGGCAAAGCCCTGCCGAGTTACAGTCCTGTCACTTCACCGGTAGCTTCCCCGAAATCGCCGAGATACCGCTGCGCCTCAGCAAGCCAGGCCACTTCTACCGGTATGGGGTAACCGAGCGCATCCACGGCCGCCGCCGCGATCGTCCCCCACCTCGACGGCGTTCCTTCCACCGCACATCGAGTCCAGCACGGATCACGCCTCCGATGGCATGCACGAATTGCAGCCATGGGAAATGGTATGAAGTCCCGTATCTATCAGGCAGTTAGTCCCGATCGAGCACCACCTTCGTGTCGGATCGCTGGCCGCTCGGCGCCGGCCAGGGTCTGACCTGGCGTTCCGCCCGAGCCAGCCGCAGGGCGCGCGACACCGGCCACCGTTCACCCTCGCCCACCGGGCACACTCCGCATCCCCCCGGTAACACGCCCGGCGCGACGAAGGCAGGTCCGCCGGAGCCCGGCGCCGGCTCACGGGGACGTAGCGCGCCACCCAATGGCCACCGAACGGAGTCGCCTGCGCACTCCGGAGGACGCATTCCGCCGCGCCCCCGGAAGAACGGCCGACGGTTGCGGCACCCAGCTTCCTTTCAGCCATGCCGGCCGCACCCGAACGGGCGATTTGGCTACGACCATCCGTACCGTTCACCAGAACGCCGGCCATTCATTCCGCCGAATTCTCGGGACCGCGCAAGCATTTACTGTCTGTGACTACGCGCCCTGGGCTGGGGCTAGAAGGGGTCCTCTTACCGGGCCAGTCCCCGATTTGTTCCGCAAAGTGCTTGCCGTCCACGCCACCGGTGCGGGAGGCTTGCCGATGCGCGGCGAGAGACGCGCCTGCCAGCACGAGAAAAATGCGCATGTCGGCGAACCGCGCGACACCCACGGGGGTTACTGGTATATGAAGCGCTCAACGGTGCGATCAGCCGCGTCGCGGACGACCGGAGCCCGCACTTACCCATTGTTCAGGTCCTGACCTGGCGGGGCCCACCAGCCTCGCCTCGGACCCGGGTCCAACCGGAAAAAAATCGCGGCGATCGTCGAGATGCCGTCATTCTTCCGTGTGTGGGTTCGGCGTACGGCCGCGCCACCGTTGCACGCCAGCCCCTGGTTTCACCGCAGAACCCCAAGGTTTCGCCCCAGCCCCTGGAAGACCAAAGATAGGTGGAGTCTGCCATGACCGAGCCCGTACCGACCGACACCGGAGCGACCGGCCCGGCCGCCCCCGGCGAGGACCCTCGGCTGAGTCTGAGCACGGCGGCCGCGCGCAACCTCGCGACGACCACCAAGCCCGTCCCGCAGATGCAGGAGATCACCTCCCGGTGGCTGCTGCGGGTGCTGCCCTGGGTGCAGACCGCCAGCGGCGTCTACCGGGTCAACCGCCGGTTGACCTACGTGCTCGGCGACGGCCTCGTCGCGTTCACCTCCGTCGGGTCCGACGTGCGGGTGGTACCCGGCGAGCTCGCCGAACTGCCCGCGCTGCGCGGCTTCGACGGCGGGGCGCTCGCCGGCCTCGCCGACCGGTTCGTCCAGCGGGAGTACGCCGCGGGCGACGTTCTTGCGGAGACGGGTGCGCCCGCCGACGAGGTGTTCCTCATCGCCCACGGCAAAATCGGGAAGTTCGGGCCCGGTACCTACGGCGACGAGCGGTCCCTCGGGGTGCTCGCGGACGGCGAGTACTTCGGCGACGAGGTCCTCACCGAGCCGGGGCTGACCTGGGAGTACACCGCCCGGGCGCTGACGGCGACCACCGTGCTGGTGCTCTCCCGCCAGCAGCTCGCCGAGCTCACCGGGCAGGACCCCGAGCTCAGCGGGCACCTGGAGGACTACCGCAGCCGGCCGCGCCCGGCGAGCAACAAGCAGGGCAAGGCGGAGATCGCGATCGCGGCCGGGCACTCCGGCGAGCCGGACCTGCCGGGCACCTTCGTCGACTACGAGCTGGCCCCGCGCGAGTACGAGCTGTCCGTGGCCCAGACAGTGCTGCGCATCCACAGCCGGGTCGCCGACCTGTACAACGAGCCGATCAACCAGCTGTCCCAGCAGCTGCGGCTCACCGTCGAGGCGCTGCACGAGCGCCAGGAGCACGAGCTGGTCAACAACCCCGACTTCGGCCTGCTGCACAACGCCGACCTGCGCCAGCGTATTCACACCCGTTCGGGTCCGCCGACCCCGGATGACCTCGACGAGCTGCTCAGCCGGCGGCGCAGCACGCATTTCCTGCTCGCGCACCCGCGGGCCATTGCGGCGTTCGGGCGGGAAGCCACGGCGCGGGGCATCTACCCGGCGACCGTGCTGTTCCACGACCAGCACGTGCCGGCGTGGCGCGGCGTGCCGCTGCTGCCGGTTAGCAAGATTCCGATCAGCTCCACCGGGACGACATCCATTCTCGCGCTGCGCACCGGCGAGGAGAACCAGGGCGTGATCGGCCTGAACCACGTCGGGCTCGCCGACGAATACGAGCCGGGGCTGTCCGTCCGATTCATGGGCATCAACGAGAAGGCGATCATCTCCTACCTCGTGACGACCTACTTCTCCGCCGCCGTCCTCGTGCCGGACGCGCTCGGGATCCTGGAGAGCGTCGAGATCGGGCGCTGAACTATGCAGCCTTTCACCCTTCCCGAGTTCTACGTGCCCTATCCGGCGCGGTTGAGTCCCCACCTGGAGCAGGCCCGGGAACACAGCAAGGCGTGGGCTCGCGAGATGGAGATGATCGACGCTCCCCAGCACGGCATCGCGATCTGGACCGAGCGCGACCTCGACGCCCACGACTACGCCCTGCTGTGCGGCTACACCCATCCCGACGCCACCGCCGATCGCCTGAATCTGATCACCGACTGGTACGTCTGGGTCTTCTACTTCGACGACCACTTCCTCGAGCTTTACAAACGGACGAACGACCTGGCCGACGCCCGCGCCTACCTCGACCGGCTCCCCGCCTTCATGCCGGTGGAGGGTCAGATCACCGAGGAGCCGTCGAACCCGGTGGAGCGGGGCCTGGCCGACCTGTGGACGCGGACCGTGCCGGCCAGATCCGCCGACTGGCGGGCCCGCTTCGCCGTCAGCACCCGCAACCTGCTCGACGAGTCCCTCTGGGAACTCGAAAACATCAACGCCGCCCGGCTGGCCAACCCGATCGAGTACATCGAGATGCGCCGCAAGGTCGGCGGCGCCCCCTGGTCGGCGAACCTCGTCGAGCACGCCGCCGACGCCGAGGTCCCCGCCCGCGTCGCCGCCACCCGCCCGTTGCAGGTGCTGCGCGACACCTTCGCCGACGCGGTGCACCTGCGCAACGACCTGTTCTCCTACGAACGCGAGGTCACCGAGGAGGGCGAGCTCAGCAACGGGGTGCTGGTCGTGGAGCGGTTCCTCGACATCGACACGCAGGCCGCCGCCGACACCGTCAACGACCTGCTGACCTCCCGGCTGCACCAGTTCGAGCACACCGCGGCCACGGAGCTGTCGGCCGTCCTCGACGAGCACGCCATCGACCCGGCGGGCCGGCTCGCGACGCTGGCCTACGTCAAGGGTCTGCAGGACTGGCAGTCCGGCGGGCACGAATGGCACCTGCGCTCCAGCCGCTACATGAACCGCGAGGCGACGCCCGACGCGGTCGACGCCCTCGGGCTCACCGCCGGGCTCGGGGGGACAGGCAGCCTCGTCCCCGTCGCCGGACTGCCCGGCATCCCCGGGATCCCCAGGCCATCCGGGTCATCCCGTCGCTGCTGGCCACCGCACCGAGGCGGATCCGGTCGTTCGCCAACGTGCCGTTCCGGGTCGTCGGCCCAACCCCGCTGCCGGAGTTCTACCTGCCCTACACCACCGGACAGAGCCCCCATCTGGACTCCTCGCGACACGAGGTCGTCCGCTGGGCGCGGTCGATGGGCCTGCTGGACCGGGTTCCGGGCATCTGGGACGAGCACAAACTGCGCGCGGCCGACTTCGCCCTGTGCTCGGCGGGCATCCACCCGGACGCGACCGCCGACGAGCTCGACCTCACGACGGGCTGGCTGACCTGGGGAACCTATGCGGACGACTACTACCCGGTGATCTTCGGCGCGTCCCGGAACCTGGCCGCGGCGAAGCTGTGCAACGAGCGGCTGCGTTCCTTCATGCCGGTGGACGGCCCGCTGACCGAGCCCCCGGTCAACGCCCTGGAACGGGGCCTCGCCGACCTGTGGGAGCGCACCACCAGGGGGATGGAGCCCGCCGCGCAGGCCACGCTCCGCCGGGCGATCGAGGTGATGATCGACAGTTGACTGTGGGAGCTGGACAACCAGGTCTACAACCGCATCCCCGGCCCCGTCGACTACCTGGAGATGCGCCGCGCAACGTTCGGCTCGGACCTGACGATGAGCCTGTGCCGGCTGACCCGCGGGAACAGCGTGCCGGCGGAGGTCTTCCGGACCCGGCCGCTGCGGGCCCTGGAGAACGCCGCCGCGGACTTCGCCTGCCTGCTCAACGACGTCTTCTCTTACCAGAAGGAGATCCAGTTCGAAGGCGAGATCCACAACTGTGTGCTGGTCGTCGAGAACTTCCTCGGCTGCGACCGCGGCCGCGCCGTCGAGGTGGTCAACGGGCTCATGACCGCTCGGATACGGCAGTTCGAGCACGTCGTGGACAGTGAGCTGCCCGACCTGTTCGACCGTCTCGACCTCGACGGCGACGCCCGCGCGGCGATCGGCTCCTACGCCCGGGAGCTCCAGAACTGGTTGGCCGGCGTCCTGCGCTGGCACCAAGGGACGCACCGATATGAGCTACCACCCCTCCGCCGACCGACGGCCCTTCGGTAGCCCAACCG
>NZ_CADCWT010000147.1 GCF_902806485.1 Candidatus Frankia alpina
TGGCGCAGCCCACAGCTTGTGGAAAACCTTGTGGACAGCCTGGGGGCGGATCGGCGGAAGAAGCCGTGGACAGCCTGTGGATAACTCGGGGATGGCCTGTGGAGGGACAAAGTGGTCCCTGGGGACAACGTCCGAGCATGTGGATATCCACTGCGGGAACCCACAGCTTCACCCACAGGTTTTGCACAGGCTCTTAGGGCCTATGACCTGCGGAAATGGGAGTTATCCCCAGCATCCACAGCCCCTACTACCACCACGAACTTAAATTTTTTCTTCAAAGATCAAAAGCTCTAAGTACTAGGGGGTGTGGACAACTTTTCGCGATCTTGAACGAACGCGATCTAACGAGCGCGATCTGTGCTACTTCGTGGGCTCCCCGTGAGCGTTCGCGATGAGGCCGACCGCCCGCCGAGACCGCCTGGCACTCTGGGATGCTGATCGGTGTTCCCAACGGGCTGACTCCGAACACCGGAGGGAACGAAGGAGGGCTAACCATGAAGTTCCGGGTGGAACGGGACGAATTCACCGAAGCGGTCGCCTGGACCGCCCGCACGCTGCCGAGCCGGCCGACCACGCAGTTGCAGGTGCTGTCGGGCCTCCTTCTCGACGCCACCGGGCCGATGCTCAAGGTCGCCGCCTACGACTACGAGGTGGCCGCGCAGGGCGCGGTGCACGCCACGGTGTCGGAGGAGGGTCGCGCCCTCGTCAACGGCAAGCTGCTCGCGGAGATCACCCGGGCGCTGCCGGCCGCACCGGTCGATCTCGGCATCGACGGCACCCGGCTCGTGATCACCTGTGGCAACGCTCGGTTCGCGCTCCCGATGCTTCCGGTGGACGACTACCCGGCGCTGCCGGCCATGCCCCCCGTCACCGGTCACATCGAGGGATCGGCCTTCGCCGCCGCGGTCGCGCAGGTAGCGATCGCCGCCGGGCGCGACGACACCCTCCCGGTGCTCACCGGCGTCCGCATCGAGATCGACGGCGACACCCTCACCCTCGCCGCGACCGACCGCTACCGGCTCGCTGTGCGCACGTTGAAGTGGCGTCCGGACGACTCCGCCAACGACGCGGACGCGGCACCGGCACCCGTCACGGTGGCCCTCGTCCCCGCCCGTACGCTGCTGGACACGGCCAAGTCGCTGTCCGGCTCGGGGGTAGAGGTTTCGATCGCGCTGGGGACGGGCCCGTCCGGGGAGACGCTCGCCGGCTTCGCGGGTTCCACCCGGCAGACGACCACCCGGCTGCTCGAGGGCCAGTTCCCGCCCTTCCGCAAGCTGCTCCCGGACAGCTCGCCGCTGATCGCCCAGCTCGAGATCGCGCCGTTGCAGGAGGCGGTCAAGCGGGTCGCCCTGGTGGCGGCGAAGACCGCCCCGGTGCAGCTGTCGTTCTCCCCGGATCATCTCGTTCTGGAGGCCGGCACCGGCGGCGAGGCGCAGGCGACGGAGACGCTGCCGGTGACCTACGATGGCCCGGAGCTCTCTGTGGCGTTCAACCCGTCCTACCTGCTCGACGCACTCGGCGCGCTGGAGTCCGACATCGTGCGGATCGGCTTCGCCAGCGCCGAGGACCCGGCCGTCGCGGCGAACAAGCCGGCGATCCTCACCGGCAAGTCCGACGGCGAGGTGCCCGACTACCGGTACCTGCTCATGCCGATCCGCCTGCACGGGTGACGTGCACCTCACCCATCTGTCTCTCGTCGACTTCCGGTCCTACCCGTCCCTGGATCTCACCCTCGGTCCAGGAGTGACCACGCTTGTCGGTCGCAACGGCCAGGGGAAGACGAACCTCATCGAGGCAATCGGGTACGTCGCGACGTTGGCCAGCCACCGGGTCTCCGCGGACGCCCCTCTGGTGCGTGAGGGCGCGTCGCACGCCGTGCTACGGGCGAGGATCGTGCGCGGCGACCGGGCGGCCCTGGTGGAGCTCGAGATCGTGCCGGGGCGGGCGAATCGGGCCCGGCTGAACCGGGCGCCGGTCTCCCGGCCCCGCGATGTCCTCGGGCTGCTGTGCACGGTCCTGTTCGCCCCGGAGGATCTCGCTCTGGTGAAGGGGGACCCGGCGGGACGGCGGCAGTTCCTCGACGAACTGCTCGTCGCCCGCACCCCCCGGATGGCCGCGGTGCTCGCCGACTACGACCGGGTGCTCAAGCAGCGCTCGACCCTGCTGCGCACCGCCGGGGCGGCCCGGCGATCCGGCGGGAAGGGCGACCTGCGCACCCTGGATGTCTGGGATGGTTACCTGGCCAGCTACGGCGCCGAGCTACTCGCGGCCCGCCTCGCCCTCGTCGAGGCGTTGCGTCCGGGGGTGGCCAGGGCGTACGCGGCGGTGGCCGGCACGCAGGCTCAGGTCGGGTTCGAGTACCGGGCCAGCGTGCCGCCGCCGCAGCAGGGGCCGGTTCTCCCCGACGGCCAAGTCCTCCCTGACGGTCAGGTGTGGCCCGACCGTCAGGTGTGGGAGGAGGCGATCCGAACCGAGCTCGTGGCCGCCCGCCCGCGGGAGGTCGAACGCGGGCAGACCCTGGTCGGACCGCACCGCGACGACCTGCTGCTGACCGTCGACGGGCGACCTGCGCGCGGCTACGCCAGCCACGGTGAGTCCTGGTCGCTTGCACTCGCTCTGCGGCTCGCCTCGTTCGAGCTGTTGCGGGCCGACGACCGCGAGCCCGTCCTGCTTCTCGACGACGTCTTCGCCGAGTTGGACGCCGGGCGCCGGTCCCGGCTCGCCGAACTCGTCGCCCCCGCGGAGCAGGTGCTGGTCACGGCCGCCGTCGAGGCGGACGTGCCGGCCGAGCTGGCCGGCACCTGTTTCGTCGTCGCGGCGGGAGAGGTACGCCGTGTCTCCTGAACCCGAGGACGACCAGGGCGCCCCCGCCCCCGCGTCGGGTAAGGGACGCGGCGCCGACCTGGCTCGGGAGATCCTTGCCCAGGCCAAGCGGGACGCCCGCGCGCGGGCGCGGGGACGTCGCAGCGGCTCGCCCCGCTCCGGCGGTTCCTGGCTCGGCTCCTCCGCCGGCGACCTCGGTTCAGCGGGGCCGGGCGGCGGGCCCGGTGGCGCATCCGCGGCCGGGGACCGTGCCGGCCGGCGGTCGCGGTCCGGTGAGGACGACGACCGGGTCCCGCAGCGCCCGCGGCTGCCGGGCATCGCCAGCCCTGGCCGGGAGTGGCGTGACCCGGTCTCCTTCGGTGCGGCGATCGGCCGGCTGCTCGCCACGCGCGGCTGGCAGGCGCAGGCCGACGACGCCGGTGTGCTCGCCCGGTGGGACGTCATCGTCGGCCCGGACATAGCCGACCACTGCACTCCGGTCTCGCTGCGGGACGGCGAGCTCGAACTCGTCGCCGAGTCGACGGCCTGGGCGACCCAGCTGCGCATGCTGTCCCGGCAGATCCTCGCCATCCTGCACCGGGAGCTCGGTCCGCAGGTCGTCCGGCGGATCACGGTGCGGGGCCCGACGGCCCCGTCGTGGCGGCACGGGTCGATCCGCACCAACGGCCGCGGCCCGCGCGACACCTACGGCTGAGTCGGGCGCCCGGGTCCGGCGTCCGACCGGGCCGCGGGGCCGGGCCACGGCGGGATCTTCCTGCGCGTCGCCCCGGCTCGCCCCGGCTCGTGTACGTAACTCGAGGCGATCATGTGGGCGTCGGGTGATCGTTGTGCCGGGTGACCGTCGTGAAGGCGCGCCAAGGCGTCGGGATGCCGCGGTCCGGTAGGGGGGTTCACCATCCCGCCGTACGGGGCGCTGCGCAGTCGTCAGGGGTCACTCTGCGTCCGCTAAAACGGGTCGGCGGGTAGACTGATGGATACTTCCGCCCAGAACGAGGGGACCCGCCGCGTGGCCTACGATGCAAGTTCGATCAAGGTTCTCGAAGGTCTTGACGCGGTCCGCAAGCGTCCGGGCATGTACATCGGCTCCACCGGGGAGCGTGGCCTGCACCATCTCGTGTACGAGGTGGTCGACAACGCGGTGGACGAGGCGCTGGCCGGCTACTGCGACACGATCACGGTGAACCTGCTGGCCGACGGCGGCGTCCGCGTCATCGACAACGGCCGCGGCATCCCTGTCGGCATGCACCCCACCGAGAAGCGGCCCGCGATCGAGGTCGTGCTGACGACGCTGCACGCAGGCGGGAAGTTCGACGGCAAGTCCTACGCGGTCTCGGGCGGTCTGCACGGCGTCGGCGTCAGCGTCGTCAACGCGCTGTCGACCCGGCTCGACGTGGAGATCCAGCGGGAGGGCCACGTCTGGTTCCAGCCGTACGTGGGGACCCGGCCGGCCGCGCCGCTGGCGAAGACCGGCCCCTCGAAGAAGACCGGCACGTCGGTCACCTTCTGGGCGGATCCGACGATCTTCGAGACCACCGAGTACAAGTTCGAGACGCTCTCCCGCCGCCTGCAGGAGATGGCCTTCCTCAACAAGGGCCTGTCGATCACCCTGATCGACGAGCGTCCCGAGGAACGCCTCGAGGTCGCCTACCGGTACACCAACGGCCTGGTTGACTTCGTCGCGCACCTCAACGCCACGAAGGACGCCATCCACCGCAGCGTGATCTCGCTGGAGTCCAAGGGCGTCGGCATCGAGGCCGAGCTCGCGATGCAGTGGAACGGCGGCTACAGCGAGTCGGTCTACACCTTCGCGAACACGATCAACACGCATGAGGGCGGCACCCACGAGGAGGGCTTCCGCGCCGCGCTGACCAGCGCCGTCAACGCCTACGCCAAGGACCAGAACCTGCTCAAGCCGGTGAAGGCGGGGGCCAAGAGCGGCGACGAGCGGCTGTCCGGCGACGACATCCGCGAGGGCCTGACCGCGATCATCTCGGTGAAGCTCGCGCAGCCCCAGTTCGAGGGGCAGACGAAGACGAAGCTCGGCAACACCGAGGCGAAGAAGTTCGTCCAGGAGATGTGCTACTCGGCGCTGAAGGACTGGTTCGAGGTCAACCGGACCGAGGCGCGGGCCATCGTCAACAAGGCGCTCGACGCCCAGCGCGCCCGCATCGCGGCCCGCCAGGCCCGGGACCTGACCCGGCGCAAGGGCCTGCTCGGCGGCACCGGTCTGCCCGGCAAGCTCGCCGACTGCCAGTACACCGACCCGGAGCGCTGCGAGCTGTACATCGTCGAGGGTGACTCGGCGGGCGGCTCGGCCAAGGGCGGCCGGGACTCGAAGTTCCAGGCGATCCTGCCGCTGCGCGGGAAGATCCTCAACGTCGAGAAGGCCCGGATCGACCGTGTCCTGAAGAACACCGAGGTCCAGGCGCTCATCCAGGCCCTGGGCACCGGCATCCACGACGACTTCGACATCGCCAAGCTGCGCTATCACAAGATCGTGCTGATGGCGGACGCCGACGTCGACGGCCAGCACATCCGGACCCTGCTGCTGACCCTGCTGTTCCGCTTCATGCGGCCGCTGGTCGAGGCCGGCCACGTGTTCCTGGCCCAGCCCCCGCTCTATAAGATCAAGTGGGGTCGGGAGGACTGGGAGTACGCCTACTCCGACCGTGAGCGCGACGGGCTCGTCCAGCGCGGGGTGGAGTCGGGGCGCAAGCTGCCCAAGGACGCCATCCAGCGGTTCAAGGGCCTCGGCGAGATGAACGCGACCGAGCTGTGGGACACCACCATGGACCCGGACAAGCGCATCCTGCTGCAGGTCACCCTCGATGACGCGGCCGTCGCCGACGACCTGTTCTCCGTCCTCATGGGCGAGGACGTCGACGCGCGTCGCAGCTTCATCCAGCGCAACGCCAAGGACGTGCGCTTCCTGGACATCTGACGCGGCGCCGCCGGGACGCCCGTCCCACCTGACGACTGATCCCACTGCCCTGGAAGGACCCCGTGGTCGACGTCCTACCGCCGCCCCCCGGCGACCGCATAGAACCCATCGGCATCGAAGTCGAGATGCAGCGGTCCTATCTCGACTACGCCATGTCGGTCATCGTCGGCCGCGCGCTGCCGGAGGTTCGGGACGGGCTCAAGCCTGTCCACCGACGGGTTCTCTACGCCATGTACGACGGTGGTTACCGTCCCGACCGCGGGTACTTCAAGTGTTCCCGCGTGGTCGGTGACGTCATGGGTAACTACCACCCCCACGGCGACTCGGCCATCTACGACACCCTCGTCCGGCTCGCGCAGCCCTGGTCGCTGCGCTACCCGCTGGTCGACGGTAACGGCAACTTCGGCTCGCCCGGCAACGACCCGCCCGCCGCCATGCGGTACACCGAGGCGCGCATGGCGTCCCTGGCGATGGAGATGCTGCGCGACATCGACCAGGAGACGGTCGACTTCGCCGCGAACTACGACGGCCGTTCGCAGGAACCACTGGTCCTGCCGAGCCGGTTCCCGAACCTGCTCGTCAACGGCGCCGGCGGCATCGCCGTCGGCATGGCGACGAACATCCCGCCGCACAACCTGCGCGAGGTCGCCACCGGCGTCCAGTGGGCGCTCGACCACGCCGAGGCGACCGACGAGGAAATGCTCGAGGCGCTGCTCGGCATCGTCAAGGGGCCGGACTTCCCGACCTCGGGCCTGATCGTCGGGCGCAGCGGCATTGAGGACGCCTACCGGACCGGCCGGGGCAGCATCCGGATGCGCGCCGTGGTCAACGTCGAGGAGAACAAGGGCCGCGCCCAGCTTGTCGTCACCGAGCTGCCCTACCAGGTCAACCCGGACAACCTCGCCGAGAAGATCGCCGAGCTGGTCCGGGACAACAAGGTCACCGGGATCTCGGACGTCCGCGACGAGACCTCGGCCCGCATCGGCCAACGCCTCGTCATCGACCTCAAGCGTGACGCCGTCGCCAAGGTCGTGCTCAACAACCTGTACAAGCACACCCAGCTGCAGGACACCTTCGGCGTCAACATGCTGGCGATCGTCGACGGGGTGCCGCGCACGCTGCGCCTCGACCAGATGGTCCGCTACTACGTCGAGCACCAGGTCGACGTCATCGTCCGGCGCACCCGCTACCAGCTGCGCAAGGCCCGCGAGCGGCTGCACGTCCTCGACGGTCTGCTCATCGCGCTCGACCACCTCGACGAGGTCATCAGCCTCATCCGCAACGCGGAGTCCGCCGAGGCCGCCCGCGGCCAGCTGATGGAACGCTTCACGCTGTCGGAGATCCAGGCGACCGCCATCCTCGACATGCAGCTGCGTCGCCTTGCCGCTCTGGAACGCCAGCGGATCATCGACGAGGCCGCTGAGCTGCGGGCGCGGATCTCCGAGCTGGAGGCCATCCTCGCCTCGCCGCTGCGGCAGCGGCAGATCATCGGCGAGGAGCTCGCCGAGGTCGTCGAGAAGTTCGGCGACGAGCGGCGGACCCGCCTGGTCCCCTTCGAGGGCGACATGTCCATCGAGGACCTCATCGCCCAGGAGGACGTGGTCGTCACCGTCACGCGCGGCGGCTACGCCAAGCGGACCAAGACCGACCTCTACCGTTCGCAGCGCCGCGGCGGCAAGGGTGTGCAGGGCGCGGCCCTGCGCGAGGACGACATCGTCGAGCACTTCTTCGTCACGACGACGCACCACTGGCTGCTGTTCTTCACCAACAAGGGCCGGGTCTACCGGGCGAAGGCGCACGAACTGCCCGAACAGGCCCGTTCGGCCAAGGGCCAGCACGTCGCGAACATCCTCGCGTTCTCCCAGGACGAGCGGATCGCCGAGGTCATCGCGCTCAAGGACTACGAGGTCGCGCCGTACCTCGTCCTCGCCACCAAGCGCGGGTTGTGTAAGAAGACTGCCCTGAGCGACTTCGACTCCAACCGCGCCGGCGGCCTCGTCGCGATCAACCTGCGCGACGACGACGAGCTCATCGCCGCCCGCCTCGTCGCGCCCGGCGACGACCTGCTGCTGGTCAGCCGCAACGCCCAGTCGATCCGCTTCCATGCCGACGACGAGCAGCTGCGGCCGATGGGCCGGGCCACCTCCGGCGTGATCGGCATGCGTTTCGACGCAGAGGACGAGCTGTTGTCCATGGACGTCGTCGTGCCGGGCACCACCGCCGACCTGCTGGTGGCCACCTCCGGCGGCTACGCCAAGCGGACCCCGCTGGCCGAATACCCGGTGCAGGGCCGCGGCGGCAAGGGCGTGCTGACGGCTAAGATCGTCTCCACCCGGGGCGGCCTGGTCGGCGCGCTTGTCGTCGACCCGGACGACCAGCTCTACGCGATCGCCTCCAACGGGGGCGTGCTGCGCACCATCGCCAAGGACGTCCGCCGGGCCCAGCGCCAGACGATGGGGGTCCGTCTCATCGATCTGGAGACCGGTGTGCAAGTGGTCGGGGTGGCGCGCAATGCTGATGTGGAGGACGCCGACACCCCCATCGACCCCGGAGCCGAGGAGAGCTGAGCCCGGGGCCGGTAACGGTCCAGGCCCGGGGCGATGGCGATCGTCGACGTCGTCCCCCGGCGCCGCGGGGACGGCGAAGCGGGGATCCGGTGTGCGCATGGCCCGCGTACGCCGCCAGGAAGTGAACCGGGAGTAGTCCGTGAGCGACAGTCAGGATGACCGGCCCGCCCGGTCGGCGGTCCACCGCGGTTCCTCCCCGGCCGCCGGGTCGGGCGGAGCGCGGGACGGCGATCGTTCCCACCGTCCTGGCGGCGACGGCGTGGACGGGGAGCTGGGCGGCGACACGGTGAAGATGCCCGCCGCCGGTGCGTCCGGCGCCGACGGCGCTTCCGCCGGTGGTTCTTCTGCCGGTAGCGCCTCTGCCGGTAGCGCCTCCGGAGGTGGTGCTCCCTCTGCCGGTCCGTTGAACCCGTCGGCGGGGAGCCCTTTCTTCCAACGTTCCGGCCGGTCGGATGCGGGGCCGTCCAATCAGGCCGAAGACGGCCGGGACGGTGCCCTGGAGGCCGGCGCGGCCGGATCTTCCTCGCCCGCCTCATCGAAGCCGGGTTCGTTCGACTCGTCCTCGCCCGCCCTGGGGGGTAAGGCCTCCGGTGCTGCGGGCGGCGACCGGTCGGCGACCACGTCTGCGGAGCCGCCGCGGTCGTCCGTGGCATCGGCCAAGTCCGCGGTGCCGCCGAAGTCCGCGTCGGCCAAGTCCGCGCCCTCTCGGGGGGCGGCATCGTCCGCCTCCGCAGCATCGTCCGGTTCCGCGGAGAGGTCCGGTTCCGCGGAACCCGCCGGATCCGCGCGCTCCTCCGATGACCCGGCCCGCTCTGACAGCACAGCCGGTTCGGGCAGTTCCGATCGTGCTGCTGACCGCCCGGCCGGTCTGGACCGGTCCGCCGCGTCGGCGCAGCGGGCACCGGCGGCGCGCGGCGGCGAGTGGGACGAGCGGTCCGGCCGGTCGCGAGCGACCCCGAGCCGCAACGGGGCGGGCGGTGCCCCGGCTGGTATCACCGGGTCGACGCTGCCCCCATCCGGGTCGGCTCGTACCGGGAACGCCGGGACTCACGGCGACGATGCGGGCTCGGCTACCCGCAAACTCGGCTCGCCCGCCGTATCGTCGCCCGCGAAGTCCCTCGGTACGGCGCCGCCCGGTGCCCGCCGAAGCACGATGGGCCTGCCCAGTGCCCGCCCCGAACCCCCGGCCGAGCGGCCCGGTGAGACCGACACGATCTCCCTGGTCCGTCCGCCCAGCATGACGAGGAGCGGTACCACGAAGCCCGACAAGAACCGTGCCGCGCCGGAGCGGGTGCCCGCTCCCGACGCGGTGCGGCCGGCTGCGCCCGCCGCGGGCCGTGGGGCCAGCGCGACCGCGGCCTACGAGCGGCCGGTCGCCGCGCCGGCGTCCGCGGGCACCGCCACCGCCGCGTCGCCGCACAGGGTGACCACCACCTCGCCCGGCGCGCTCGACGACCAGCTTGAGGCGGTCTCGGCTGACCGGCCCAGCGCCTCCCGGGCTCCCGGCCGGTCCGGTCCCGGTACGGGCTCCAGCCGTCCGCCCGGCGCGGGCCGGCGGGCCAAGCTGAGGCTGTCCAAGGTCAACCCGCTGACCGTGACCCGGCTCAGCTTCGCGTTCTCCCTGTGCGTCTTCGTCGTCCTGCTCGTCGCGGTCGCCGTGCTGTGGTTCGTGCTCAACTCGATCGGTGTGTTCGGCAGCGTCACCGACGCCGCGGACACCCTGACCGACAGCAGCGCCAGCGACGTCAAGAGCTGGCTGTCGTTCGGCCGCGCGATGGAGCTCAGCCTGCTCGTCGGCGCGATCAACGTCATCCTGATGACCGCGCTGACCACCCTCGGTGCCCTGCTCTACAACCTCTGCGCCGAGATGATCGGCGGCATCGAACTCACCCTCAGCGACCAGTAGCGCCAACGGACGGCGGCGGCCGCCACCCCGGCTCCGCCGTCCTGTATGGTTGCAGTCGTTGCCGGGACCTATAGCTCAGCCGGTTAGAGCGCTTCCCTGATAAGGAAGAGGCCGGTGGTTCAAGTCCACCTAGGTCCACCCCTATTTACCAGGGTTTTCACCCTCCCCTTCGTCGTAGATTAGCGGCGAATCTTCCCCGTCGTGCACGGATTCGTGCACATGACCTTCGTCGGGCGTCTCGGCCGGCCCGAAAATGGCATCGGCGACGATGTTCGCGGCAGCGGCATCCATGCCCGCGATGACGTGGCTGTACGTCTGGAGCGTGAACGCCACGTCGGCGTGCCCGAGCCGCTCAGACACGATCTTCGGGTGCACTCCGGCCTTGAGCGCCGCGGTGGCGTAGCTGTGCCGGCCGTCGTGCAGCCGGATCACCGGCAGGCCGGCGGCCTTGGCGTGCTGCTGAAACCAGTCGGTCACCGAATCCGGGTGGATCGACGACCCGTCGGCCCAGCAGAACAGCCGGTCATTGGTGTGCCTGAAGTCAGCCCGGTTCGCCTCCCACACGGTGATGTGCGCCCGCAGTACCGCCAGGGTCAGCGGGTCCAACGCCCGGGGGCGACGCCCGTTGTCCGTCTTCGTCTCGGAGTCGGCGGCCTTGCCCTCCACGACCACCCGGGGCACCATCGGCACGACCGTCGCCGCGTCGAGGTCGACATCCTGGCGGCGCAGCCCCACCACCTCACCGCGACGCATGCCGGTCGTGACGACCAGCAGGTACAGCGCGTACAGCCGATCGCCGCGGATGTGGCGCACGAACGTCCGAAGCTGCTCCGGCGTCCACACCGTCGGCGCCCGGCGTCCGACTCGCGGTGGGCGGGCATCCTCGGCGGCGTTGCGCGGGACGTAGTCCCAGGTCACCGCATCCGCCAGGGCACGGCGCAGCATCCGGTGCACCGTGGCCACCGTCGAGGCGGCCAGCCCCGCCGGCTGGTCGGCCCGGGGACGCACTCGGCCGGATTCCAGTAGGTGGGCGTACAGCAGGTTCAGCCGCACCGGGGTGAGTTCCTGCAACGGCGTGTCCCCGATGATCGGGGTGACCGACGTCCGGATGAGGTGGCCGTACTTCGCCCAGGTCGTCGGCCGGACGCTCGCCTTCACCGCGAGGTGCCACTCGTCCAGGAACGCGCCCACCGTCCGCCGGGAGGCACGTACATGCCGGCCCTTCTCACCGCCGGTGATCGAGTCACGGAGTGCCTTGTCGGCCTCCTTGCGGGTGGCGTACCCGGCCTTGCCCGTTTGGCGGCGCTTGCCGGTCAGCGGGTCCGGGGCGACGTCATGCCGGTAGGCCCACTTGCCGTCCTTGCGGTAGACGCTGCCCTTCATGCGTCACCGTCCAGCAGCGCGCGCAGCCCCGCGGTGGCGATGTAGAGCCGGCCGCCGATCCGACGCACGGGCAGATCACCGGCATCGGCGTGACGGTAGGCGGCGGAGCGCTTCAGCCCGAGGACCGCCGCGGCTCGTGCCACGTCGATCAGCGGGGGCAGGCCTTCGAGCGGGTCGGGTCCGGCCGGTGTGGCCGGGGTCGGGACGGCGGTCAGGCGGGGCCGGGCCAGTTCGGCGAGGCAAGCGTCGAGGCGGTCGACGACGGCGCGTAACTCGCCGCGCAGGATCTCGATGTGGTCCTGTGGGGTTCTGCCGGCGGTTACGTCCGGAAGGGCGGGGCGTGGCGTCATGCTGGTTGTGCTCCCTTGGGAGTGCGTCCCGCGACGGTCTGCTTGGCGGCTGGTGCGTCGCGGTGCGCGAGTGGGCGGGGGGTCGTCAGGTGGCGGCGGGTTCGCTGGTGCGGGCGGCCTCCCGTCGGGAGCGGGCTTGGTCTGCGGCGAGGTCGGCGAGGGCCTGGTCGCCGGTGCGGGCGTAGCCGGCGGCGTGGTACTGCCAGTGGGCGAGGGTGAGTACCTGCTCGTCGTCTTCGGGGCGTCCCCAGGCGTCCAGCGGGGTGCGTTCCTCGCCGGTGGGGGTGTGGGTGCGGGCCCAGGTCCGGCGCCGTTCCCGGCAGGCTTTGAAGGTCGTGCTGTAGTTGCGGGTTTTGGTGATCCAGCGGCCGTTGAAGCCGTACTGGTGGGCCCAGCGGTGTAGGCCGAGGTCGCGGAAGACGGGCCAGACAGCGAGGTTCCAGGCGGTGCGCACGATCGTGGCCTGGTGGTCGGGTAGGTAGAGGCAGCGGGTCCACAGGTCGTCGGTGTCGCGGATGCGCCGGTCGAGGATGCCGGAGTCGGTGACCGATTTGGTGACGTATTTGGCGAGGTAGGCGGCGACCATGGCGGGGGTGAGTTTCCCGCCGTCGACGGTGAGCCGGCGGGTGTCGGCTTCCTTGCTCCA
>NZ_CADCWT010000148.1 GCF_902806485.1 Candidatus Frankia alpina
GACCGATTGGGCTGCACAACACCGAAGGCGCTGAAATGCGACCACATCGCACCAGGGGCGCCGCCGCTGTCCGCGTCGAAGAACCACGGGTCGAAGCCGACATCGTACAGCGGCTCGGCGAACGCCGCGACGCCCGCCGCGAGCACCGCGCAGAGATAGAACGGCGTCCGCTCCTTGCGCCATAAGTAGATCGCGAGCGCGATGGCCCAGCTCACCCAGGTGAAGATCGACTGCCAGAGCAGATTGAGCTCGTGCGACATCACGTCATGCGGCATGCGTCCCAACGAGAGCCTCCTTGGCCGGAGTCATCGCAAATATGACGACCGTCACTCCGGAGGTTAGGCGGCGTCACGAGAGTGAAGCCTCCCCCGCAGGGAGACAATCCCTCCTCCAAGTGAGGGAGCAACCCTCCTCTGAGAGGAGTGAGGGAACAAGGGGCGAAAGCGCCCTTCGATGGACTAATCCGATACGGCCGGGATGCACACCGGCGTCGGCGGCATCCAGGGCCGCCGTCCGCCGGGGTCTGTCCACGGCCCGTTCGGGATGCGTGGTTGTGAATTATCCGGTAGAGGCGATCTCCCGGAGCTGCGCCAGGGCATCCCTGGCGATCTGCTGAAACGCTGTCTGGTTCGGGTCGTCGACCCATTGCTCGAAGGCGACGTGCATGACGGTCGTGCCCGTGTGGGCGGCGAGGACGGCGGCGGTGTCACCGAATCTCCGTGCGCGCAGGGCCCGTGCCATGGCGGCGGCCAATGACGCGGCCTTGATCAGCTCGCGTTCCCGCAGCTCGGGACTGGCGGCGATGATCCGGTGCCGCGGGCCGGCGAATTCGCGGACTTCTTCGAACCGGACGGCGGCGGCGTCCAGCGCCGCGCCGATCATGCCGAGAGCCGAGGCGGACGCGGGGGCGGCCTCGATGGCGGCCACCATCTGCTGCTCAAGTAGCTCCGAGCCCCAGAACAGGACCTCGCGCTTGTCCGTGAAATACCGGAAGAACGTTCGCTTCGTGAGCCCCGCGCGTTCCGCGATCTCCGCGACGGTCGTCTCCTCGTACCCGCGCTCGCCGTAGAGGGCCAAGGCCGCCTCCTGCAGCCGCGCTCGCGCATCCGGCTGCCATCTGCCCATAGCGACAAGACTAGCTGATGTCACCTGGTGTCATGACCGTGCTATGGTGATGACACCAGGTGATATCACTTGTTCCGGGAGGGTTTCCCATGCGTGTTTTCGTGACTGGCGAGTCCGGGCACATCGGCTCGGCGGTCGTGCCCGAGCTGCTGCAGGCTGGGCATCAGGTTGTGGGGCTGGCGCGTTCGGACAGCTCGGCCGAGGCGCTCGCCGCCGCCGGCGCCGAGGTCCGGCGGGGCGACCTGGACGATCTTGACGGGCTGCGCGAGACCGCCGGGGCGGCCGACGGCGTCATCCACCTCGCCTTCAAGCACGACCTGATGGGGGCCGGCAACTTCCCCGCCGCGATCGCCGCCGACTTCGCCGCCATCACGGCGCTCGCCTCGGCGCTCGAAGGGACGGGCAGGCCGCTCGTCACCTCCTCCGGCACGCTCATGCTCACCCTCGCGGGCATCACCGGACGGCCGGGCACCGAGGCCGATTTCGCTCTCGGCGGTCCGCGGGTCGACGCGGAGAACTTCGTGATCGGGCTCGCCGAACGCGGCGTGCGGTCGTCGATCGTCCGGCTACCTCCGATCGTGCACAGCTCGCTCGATCACCACGGCTTCGCGCACATCCTGATCGGCGTCGCCCGGCAGGCCGGCGTGTCGGGGTACGTGGGGGACGGGGCCAACCGGTAGCCCTCGGTGCACACGCTCGACGCGGCGCGGGTGTACCGGCTGGCCCTGGAGGGCGCCCCGGCCGGGAGCCGGCTGCACGCGGTCGCGGACGAGGGCATCCCCTTCCGTGACATCGCGACCGCCATCGGGCACGGGGCTGGCGTACCTACGGCCAGCATCGCCGCCTCCGACACCGGTGAGCGCTTCGCCTTCCTCGGCGCGTTCGTGGGGGTGGACAACCCGACCTCCAGCGAGGTGACGCGGAAGATGCTCGAGTGGGAACCGGCGCATCCGGGCCTCATCGAGGACCTGAAGGACGGGCACTACTTCGGGCAAGGCTAAGCGGATCCGGCGTCAGGCCTTATGCAAAAACGCCAGCTCTACCTGTCCACCGACGCATCAGGTCGGCCAGACGCGGTATCCGAGATGATCACTGCTCGCCGCCGGCACCGACGCCTGGATCGACGACTTCGCGCTGGCCGCGGGCAAGGGCTGGGTCATGGCGGCGACCGACTACGAGGGATCAGGCACCCCCGGGACACCGACGTACAGCGTCGGGCGTTCCGAGGGCCCCCCAAAGTCAGCGAGACGGTGGACAGAGCCGCCTGGGCGGGTGTGGTCTTCATGACGGCCCTCGGACTCGATGCGGCCTACCCGGAGCTGCGGCTGAACGACCATGTTGTCCCGCCGGCTCGGGCCGACCTCGACCGGCTGCAGACACTCTGCCTGAAGGAGGCCCTTCCCGCCTTCGCCGGAAAGCACATCCGCGACATCCTGACCGTCGACCTGCTGCGCGCACCCCAGTGGCGGGCCCGGCTGACCGAGAACTCCCTGGGCCGGACGCCGCCGACCGTACCCGTCTTCCTTTACCACGGCCGCAAGGACACCGTCGTCGCCTTCGATCAGGCCGGGACGCTCGCCCGCACCTACTGCGCCGCAGGCGTGGACGTGACATGGCGGCCCTACAACAACGACGACGACCACGATGCGGCGTCGTACCGGGTCGGGGATGCGACGGCCTACCTCACCGACCGTTTCGCCGGCCGGCCCGCCACGTCCACCTGCTGACCGCAGCGGTCAGCCCCTCCGAGGGAACATCGTCCTCGCGGGCGCACGCCTTTCTGGACCCAGCCGAACTCCCCTTCGCATTTGCGCTGAGGCTTTTCCCGGAGTCCTCAGCCATCTCGACGAGTGATGCGCGGAGCTCGGGAAGACCCACCGGGATGCCGAACGCAAAGCCCCCCGCTCAGGCTGATGGCCAGGGCAACCTTCGCTGTGGCGGCGACCCCGGTCGAGAAGGTGATTCGCCCAATGGTGGACTGCCTGGGGCAGGACGTTCTGCTTTCGGTCCAGGTGCCGGAGTGCCCCTGAAATTCGGGACGTCAGGCCGGGGCGCGGCAACCCGTGCGCGGATACCTTGACCAGTGTCGGCAGGTACCTCGGCCGGTACGCCGAGCCGCGCGGCGCGGGGCGCGGGGCCGTCTATCCGCCGGGCCCGTCCCCGCCGACGGCAACGACACATTCATTGTGGACTGCCTGGCGGCGGTCGTGACACCCGACGCCGGGACCACGCGCGCCACCGCTCGGCAGCGGCAACACCATCGGGAGCGGAATGTGACACTTGTGCACGATACGCCGGCCGGGCACACGGACCCACCGGTGGACGAGGCCCCGCCCAGGGTTATGAAAACCCTGTTGCAGTACCTGCGGACGACGTCGCACAAGGACATCGCGCTGCTGTACTTCATCACCTCGCTCATATTCTTCGCGTTCGCTGGAGTCCTGGCGATGCTCATGCGGGCCGAGCTCACCCGGCCGGGCCTGCAGTACATCTCCAACGAGCAGTACAACCAGCTGTTCACGATGCACGGCACGCTGATGCTGCTGATGTTCGCGACGCCGATCGCGTTCGCGTTCGCGAACTACCTGGTCCCGCTGCAGATCGGCGCGCCTGACGTGGCCTTTCCACGGCTGAACGCGTTGTCGTTCTGGTTCTGGCTGTTCGGCAGCCTGACGGTCACCGCGGGCTTCCTTACGCCGAACGGTGCCGCCTCCTTCGGCTGGTTCGCCTATGCGCCGCTGTCGAACGCCGCCTACTCGCCGGGCGTCGGCAGTGACCTGTGGGTGGTGGGCCTGACCGTCTCCGGTCTGGGCACCATCCTGGGCGCGGTCAACTTCATCACGACGATCCTTTGCCTGCGGGCGCCCGGCATGACGATGTTCCGGCTGCCGATCTTCTGCTGGAACCTGCTGGTGACCTCGATCCTGGTGCTGATCGCCTTCCCGGTACTCGCGGCCGCACTGCTCGCCCTGGAGTACGATCGCCGATTTGGCGCGCACATCTTCGACGCGAGCAACGGCGGTGCCATCCTCTGGCAACACCTGTTCTGGTTCTTCGGGCATCCCGAGGTGTACATCATCGCCCTACCATTCTTCGGGATGATCACGGAGATCATCCCGGTGTTCTCCCGCAAGCCGTTGTTCGGCTACAAGGGACTGGTCTACGCGACCATCGGCATCGGGGCACTGGCGATCGCCGTGTGGGCGCACCACATGTACGTCACCGGCGCGGCGCTGCTGCCGTTCTTCGCCTTCCTGACGTTCCTCATCGCGGTGCCCACCGGGGTCAAGTTCTTCAACTGGATCGGCACGATGTGGCACGGGCAGATCAGCTTCGAGGCACCGATGTTGTTTGCCGTCGGCTTCCTGGTGACGTTCCTGTTCGGTGGTCTGACCGGTGTCCTGCTGGCCAGCCCGCCGATCGACTTCCACGTCTCGGACAGCTACTTCGTCGTCGGCCACTTCCACTACGTCGTCGCCGGCCTGCTGTTCGCCGGCTTCGGCGGAGTGTACTTCTGGTTCCCGAAGGTCACCGGCCGGATGATGAACGAGCGGCTCGCGAAGATTCACTTCTGGACGATGTTCGTCGGCTTCCACACGACCTTCCTGGTGGATCACTGGCTCGGCGTCAGGGGCATGCCGCGCCGATACGCTGACTACAGCCCGGCAGACGGCTTCACCACGCTGAACACCATCGCCACTGTTGGCAGCTTCATACTCGCGCTGTCAACCCTGCCGTTCCTGTACAACCTGTGGTCGTCGTACCGGAAGGGTCCGATCGTTACGGTGGACGATCCGTGGGGCTATGGCAACTCGCTTGAATGGGCGACGTCCTGCCCGCCGCCGCGGCACAACTTCAAGACGCTGCCGCGGATCCGCTCCGAGCGGCCCGCCTTCGACCTGCACTACCCGGAGGTCGTCGGCCTCATCGACTACCACGCGACGCCGGAGCTCGCCGACGCGCACACGCAGCACGCAAAGCGCAAGGAATAAGAACGCGACTCACGTGGGCGAGTGAACCGCCCCGGGTTCCAGGAACCCGGGGCGGTTCAGGCGTTACCGGCGGTCGCCTATGCCTGCCCCCCCGGGAGCCCAGGGTAGGACTGTTCCGTGCACCGAACCCACCGCCCGCCTCGCCGACGCCCCTCGCGCCGCGGCGACGCCGCCATCGCGTCCGACCCGCAACGCACCACCGGCTTGCCACTGCGTGGTTGCTGTCACATGGGCGCAGTAGGCATACTTTGCCATGTGGCAGTTCGTGCCATATATTCCGAGATGTCGGTTTGGGGCAACAAGAGTCAGCGGGCGGTCGCGGGGTGCCGGAGCAGCAGGCCGAGAGCTTGCGGGAACGCAAGAAACGCCGAACGCGGCAGTCGATCATCGACGTGGCTCACGCCCTCTTCCATGTCAACGACTACGACACGACCACCGTCGAGGCGATCGCGGCCGGCGCCGAGGTGTCCGTCCGCACCTTCTTCCGCTACTTCGCGAACAAGGAAGAGGTGGCCCTCGCGCCGCTGGACGAGATGGGCGAGCTCACCCTGACGGCCCTGCGCCGGCGTCCCGCCGACGAGCCGCCGCTCACGGCGCTGCGCGCCGCGGTCCTCGACGCCTGGACGATCATGTCCCCGGACGGGGAGTCGCTGCGCCACTATACTGATCATCTGCTGCCGATCGGCAAGGCCTCCGCGCTCGCCGGGGCGGCGCAGAACCGGATCGTCGCCCTGGGCGACCGGTTCGCGCTGGAGTTCGTCGAGGGCGACGACGCCGGCGGCCCGCAGCCGCGCACGGACCTCCATGCCTCGCTGGCCGCGTTCGCGTTCCTCGCCGCCGTGCAGGTTGCCGTCCGCGCCTGGTGCGCCTCGGACAGCACCGATCCGGCGGACCTCGTTGCCAACGCCCTGATCTGCCTGGACAGCCTCGTCGTCGAAAGGAACTCCGCACACCGTGCCTGACCTCGAGCTTTGCGATGTCGACCTCGCGGATGGCACCCAGCACGCCCCCAACACCGGGCGCACTGCCACCCTGCCCCAGCAAGCGCACGCCCACGAGCGCACGACCGCGACCGCGTCGTCGGCGGCCGCCGACGAGCCGATCCCCGGGCTACGGGAGACGGTCCGGCGGGCCGCCGAACATCTGCTCTCCCTTCAGGACTCCCACGGATGGTGGAAGTTCGACCTGGAGACCAACCCGACGATGGACGCCGAGGACCTCCTGCTGCGGGAGTTCCTCGGTATCCGCACCGCCGAGCAGTCCAAGGCCGCCGCGAAGTACATTCGCTCCCGGCGTCTCGACGACGGCTCCTGGCCGACGTTCTTCGGCGGCCCCGGGGAGCTGTCCACCACGGTCGAGTCCTACATCGCCCTGCGGCTCGCCGGTGACTCCCCCGACGACGAGTCGATGCGGCGCAGCGCCGCGTGGATCCGCGAGCGCGGCGGCATCCCGGCGACGCGGGTGTTCACCCGGATCTGGCTGGCGCTGTTCGGCTGGTGGCGCTGGGAGGAGCTGCCGGTCCTGCCGCCCGAGATCATGTTCCTGCCGCCCAAGGCACCGCTGAACATCTACTCGTTCGCCTCCTGTGCCCGCCAGACCATCGTCCCGTTGACGGTCGTCTCGGCGAAGCGCCCCCAGCTGCCGGCGCCGTTCGACCTGGACGAGCTGCGCACCGCCGTGGTCCCCGTCGCCCCCGCCGGCAACCCGCGGGGCCTGCGCGCCTCGCTGCGGCTCCTGGGACGCGGCCGGCCGAGCGCGGCGAAGACCTTCTTCCTCCGGCTGGACGCGGCGCTGCACCGCTACCACCGCCACCCGATCGGGCCACTGCGCCGCCACGCCCTGCGCACCGCGGAACGCTGGATCATCGCCCGGCAGGAGGCGGACGGCTGCTTCGGCGGAATCCAGCCGCCCGCCGTCTACTCGGTCATCGCGCTGCGCCTGCTCGGCTACGACCTCGATCATCCCGTCCTCGCCGCCGCGCTGCGCTCGCTCGACGCCTACGCCGTGCACCGCGAGGACGGCTCGCGCATGATCGAAGCCTGCCAGTCCCCGATCTGGGACACGGCGCTGGCCGTCCTCGCCCTGGCCGACGCCGGGCTCGACACCGAAGCCGACGCGCCGTCCACGCCGTCCCACGCTGCCCACGCCGCGGGCCGCGTCCGACGACGCCCCGGCGCAGCCCGCGGCGCCCGCGACGGCGCTGGGGCTCGCCGCCGACTACCTGCTCGGCCAGGAGGTCACGCACCGCGGGGGCGACTGGGCCATCATCCATCCGACGGTCACGCCGAGCGGCTGGGCCTTCGAGTTCGAAAACGACGCCTACCCCGACACCGACGACACCGCCGAGGTCGTCCTGGCGCTGCACCGGGTGCACCGCCTCAAGCGGCTGAGCCCCGCGGCGGACGAGGCGGTCAAGGCCGCCGTCGAGCGGTCGACGACCTGGCTGTTCGCACTGCAGTCCCGCGACGGCGGCTGGGGGGCGTACGACTCCGACAATGTCAGCACCCTCGTCTACCAGATTCCGTTCGCGGACTTCGGCGCCCTCACCGACCCGTCGTCCGCCGACGTCACCGCGCATGTCGTCGAACTGCTCTGCGAGACGGGACGGATCCGCGACCCGCGCACCCTGCGCGGCGTCGACTGGCTGCTGCGCAACCAGGAGACCGACGGATCCTGGTACGGCCGGTGGGGCGTCAGCTATGTCTACGGCACCGGCTCGGTGCTGCCCGCGCTGCAGGCCGCGGGGCTCCCGCCGACCCATCCTGCCATGCGGGCGGGCGCGCAGTGGCTGCTGTCGCGGCAGAATTCCGACGGCGGCTGGGGCGAGGACGTCCGTTCCTACTCCGACCCGGCCTGGTCCGGCCGAGGAACCTCCACGCCCCCGCAGACGGCGTGGGCGATGCTCGGCCTGCTCGCCACCGACCACGCAGGTGTCCACGGCAGCGTTCCCCGCGGCGTCCACGCCGACGCCCTGGCCGGCGCGGCCCGCTGGCTCACCGAGCAGCAGCGCCCCAACGGCGGCTGGGACGAGGAGCTGTTCACCGGCACCGGTTTCCCGGGCTACTTCTACCTCAACTACCACGGCTACCGGCTGTTGTGGCCCGTCATGGCGCTCGGCCGCTACCTGCACACCCGCCAGGATCCGTCCAGCTGACCCGGATCGCCGGTCGGCCATCTCCAAACCCCCACCAGATCATCACCAATTGCACGCAACCACTTACATTCAGATGCTTCGGGTGCGACGGAGCCTGACAGCGGTTGCTGGTAGATGGGTAACTGGTAGATGGGTAAGCAGTCATGCCCGAGGATGCGCGGCCCGATCTCATCGAGATCCTGAACCTCGTGGTGATCGAGGCGACCGTGCGGGATCACCGCATCCGCCGGGCCAACACGGCCGCCTGTGCCCTGTTCGGCCGCCGCCTCGGCATGCATCTCGTGCCCATCCCCGGTCCCGGCGGCCGGGTGGCCTCCGTCGCCTCGGTGGCCAGCGACCCGGCCGCGCTGTGGAACCGAGCAACGACACCCTCAGCCACCAGGCCGGCGACGACCTGCTCCGCACCACCGCCGTCCGGCTGTCACACGCCGTGCGGCCCGGTGACGTGGCGGGACGCCTCGCCGGCGACGAGTTCGCCGTCCTGTGCGAGGACGTCGACGGACTGGTCACCGAGTGGGAGCCGACGAGGGCCGACTATTCGGGCCACGGAGAGTCGAGGATGGTGTCGACGAAGTCGCGGCGGCGGAAGCCGGGCAGGTAGTGCGCGAGGACGTCCACCTTGACGTTGCCGAAGGTGGTGTCGGGCCGGGGCGCGATGCCGTCGGTGAAGGCTCGCAGGATGCGGCGTTTGAAGTCCGGGCGGGGATGCAGCCGGGTGATCGCGTCCCGGTCGGCGTCGCTGATGTCGTGGTAGCCGATCCCGAGCACGTCGTACTCCACCCCGGCGGTGAGCAGGGCGACCTCGGGCTCCATGAACTGCGGGATGCCGGGGGTGGTGTGCAGGGCGATGGCCGTCCACACCCGCCGGACGCTGTCCTCGGGGATCCCATGCCCGCGCAGGAAGCGGCGTGCCTCGTCGGCGCTGTCCACTTCGAAGCGCCGACCGCTGCTGCGGAACCGCTCGTCGAGACCGAGATCGTGGAACATCGCCGCGACGTAGAGCAGCTCGGGGTCAAAACTCAGCCCGCGCCGACGTCCCTGCAGGCCGGCGAAGCCGTAGACCCGTCGCGAGCCCTACCTGCCAAGATGAGACGAATGTTACTGATCTTTAATTCACCGGATCGGACTGGAGTGGATTCTGCCCGGTTCCAGTCCCGGTTCCGGTTCCGCGGAACACCTTACACCTTGATCGTCGGGTGGAGGTGGGACGCGGCCGGGTCGGGGGCGGTCCCGCGGAATCTGCATGACCGTGTCACGCGGCCGCGGCCATGGTAGTGGTCGCGGAGTGTGACGGCGGCGGTGGAGTGTTCGGGGTGGATGCGTGGGAGAGCGCCTATGTGGTCGCTCTGATGGGTTCGGCGTCCGGTTTGTCCCTACAGAAGGACCCAGGTAGCACCGTTCCCACGCACACCCCCGCTCCCGACCCCCTCACCGACCACGGAACGTAATCGCCGACCCCAACCCCGACCGGGACCCCGACCCGGACCGGGATAGAACCGTGCAGACGTGGCAGCAGCGACAGTGACGACCGCGACGCGGTTCCACGGAACACCTTGATCACCGGTCGGGGGCGGGTCGGAGGCGGGGTTGTGCGCCGGCCGGGAACCGTCCGCGGGCCGGTCCGGCACCGTTCCGATCTGCCCGAGAGGTACTTCGCCATCACCGGATCGGCCGTGGAACCATCATCATGATCCATCGACCGGCATCGCGCATTAAAGATCAGTAGTCGGGGCTTTCCCGCCAGCAAAGCGAGGTCACGTGGTCACTCTGCTGGAGGTTGCATGGCCATGCGCCCGACTTGGACGGTCACCAACCTCCAGCAATTGCCGAAGCGTGGGGGGCGGCTGGTCGCTCAGCCGAGGACGACGACGCGCCGCGGATGCAGCACGGCGGTGGTCCGCTCTGCGTCCAGGGCGCTGAACCGGGCGAAGTCGACGTTGTAGCGGTCCGTGATGCGGGCGAGGACGGTCTTGTCCGGGTCGGGGACAAGCTCGACGTCGGCGCGGATCTCCAGGGTGCGCCCCGGGTTCGCGGGGTCGATCAGGAACAGGGTGGCCACCGGGGTGTGCCGCAGGTTCACCAGCTTCCGCCGATTACTGATCATGGATACCTTGATCGTGGGTCCGTCGGGCAGGTACCAGACCGCGGTCACCTGCGGCCGGCCGTCTGTGCCGATCGTGACGAAGACGGCGGTCAGGGGAGAGTCGAGCAGGTCGCGGTGGGAGGCCGGGAACTCGGCCGTCTCGGGTGTGCTCACCCCTGTATGCCTACCCCTTCGGCCCGCCACACGTGACGGCGGGGGCCGGGCAGGCGGCCGCCGGAGCGGGATAAGGCTACACAGGCCGTGATCCGGGGCAGAGTTTATCGGGCATAGGCCTGCCGCATGCATCCATAGTGGATTATCTGATCGGTCGGCGGCCGCGTCGAATCCGGCGGCCGGCCTGCGACGTCACGGGAAACGGGATTTGCCAGGCGTCTGCGACCCCACTAAGCTGGCATCAAAGCCCGAATAGTGGGCATCCGGACAAGAAATGAGGCGACCTTGATGGCGCGCGAGGTAATTTCGCTCATAAATGTGTGGTGCGACAACGCCGGCCGCCACGCCAAGGACAAGGTCGCGGCGACACAGACGGCGGCTCTGGCGTATGACGGAAGACTCGTCAGGCTGGATCTGTGCGACGAATGCCGCGACGAGGTGGCGTCCGTACTCGGCGAGTACGCGGAATACGGTGAGACGGTCGATGTCGCCCGCAACGCCAAGATTGATACGGCGTGGACGGCGGTGGAGCAGAACGACGCGATCACAACACCCGAGATCCGAGGCGAGGCGAGCCGTCCGGCGCCCGCCCAGGCCAAGATCCGTCGCCCCCACCAGAGCACGTCCGTCAGCGAGGTCCGCGCGTGGCTGCGGGACCACGCCGACGAGCACGGGCTGACCGTGCCGGAGCGGGGGCCGCGGCTGTCGGGCGAGCTCAAGGCCGCCTACGACCGGGGGCACGGCTGGGACGAGATCGACGGCGCCTGACGCCCGGCGCCGTCGGAGGCCGGCGGTGAACCCACGGGCACCGAGCACCTCAGCCGAGACTGACCGGCGGTGGGTTTCTCCCCCAGCCTGTCCGCGGCGCCCCTTGTTCCGCCGTGGACCGGCCGCTACGAGGCGGTGACGATGTCGGAGCGCAGCGGGCCGAGAACAGCGGCGATCTCGCCGGCGGCTTCGGTCGGGGCGCCGACGCTGGCGAATGCCGCGAGCAGATGGCCCACCACCCCGTCGAAGTTGACGCCGGTGACTCCGAGGGTGGCGTGGACCGAAGCCATTGCCCCGCCCTGGTAGATCTCGGGGCCGCCAAGCGCTGAGCCGATGAATTCCCGCTGGTTTGCCTTGAGGCTGGCCAGGTCCCGGCCCTCGAAGAACGATACGAGGTCCGGGTCGGCCAACACCCTAACGTAGAACTCGTCGACCGCGGCCTTCACGACCTTCGCACCACCAATATCCTGGTAGATACTCATCAGAGGTCTCCCTTTCGCAGGAGTGGCCCGATCCGGGATCGATGGCCATGTTTCCCGCATGGCTGCGCCGCTGACTAACTGATGGGTTCACTCAACCGCAGGAGAATCCTGCGGCCCGAGGGTCGAATGGTCACTCGGCGCAGAAGAACGGCAGGCAGGAGCGGGCCGCCTGACTCCTTTCGCCGCCCGATCGTTGGCCGGGGGCCAACCTGGAGACGCGCACCGGCCTGCCGCCAGCAAAAGATCAACAAATGGCCGACCGGTTACGATTGTCGACAGCCGCAGACCGTCCATCAGCCTGGGGGCCCCGACACATGACAGCAACGACCGGCGCGGCCGGTATCCGCGCGCAGCCTCAGGACGCGGGGCTGGCCGAGGCGCTGGTCGACCTGTCACATCACGTCCTGCACCTGTTCGCCGACACCGGCCGCGAGGACAGGCTCAGTCAGCAGCAGGTCGAGCTGGTCTGCGCAGTCATCCTCCGCAGGTCGGTCGGCATGACCGAGCTCGGCCGGCTGCTGCACGTCGAGAAGTCGAACCTGAGCAATCTGGTCGACCGACTCGAACAACGGGGCCTGGTCGTCCGCACCAGGGACCCCAACGACCGACGGGCACCCAGGTCACCCTCACCGACGAGGGCACGGCCGTCGCGATGAAGGTCTATCACGATGTGACCGGTCGGGTGCGGCAGCTGCTCCAGCGGCTGCCCCTGGACGACCAGCACAACCTCGCGGCGGTCGTGCGGAAGATTGTTCGAGACAAGCCGGCCTAGTAGGGCTTTGTTAGGTGTCGTTGAGTTGTGGTTTCAAGCGATCTGGTG
>NZ_CADCWT010000149.1 GCF_902806485.1 Candidatus Frankia alpina
ACGGGGCCAATACTCCGCGTAGCAGATCGCAACCTAGAACGATCTTCCCGGGGCCCTGGGTTCCAGGGTATCGAGCAGGGCGACCATCGGGCCGCGCACGGCCTTCTCATATGTCTCGCGATGGTCTGTCCAGTAGGCCTTGCTGTTGTCGGCCTCCAGCCCGTCGTAGAAGACCAGGGCCTCCGGGGGGGGAACCGGTGAACTCCGACATCGGTACTCCATTCACGGCGGCGGACAGGACGGGCCGCTCCAGCCACGCGACGGCCGGTCGCGCTCGGGCGCAGCCTATGACCGGCCATCGACAGAACCGGCCGGAACCCCGCGGCCTGCGGCAGCCACGCCACGCTCGGCCGGGCGAGACACCGGGCGAGACAGGAGCCGGTTTTGGGCGCCGGGCGCGGGTAGAGCACCCCTCGTACCGGCGTTGGCACCGGCGACGTGCGACGAGAGGAACCGCTTCATGAGCCAGACCGTGGGCGACTTCATCCTGGCTCGGCTGCGCGCCTGGGGCGTCGAGCATGTGTTCGGCTATCCCGGCGACGGCATCAACGGGCTGCTCGCCGCCTGGGGGCGGGCCGACAACCGGCCCCGTTTCATCCAGACCCGGCACGAGGAGATGGCCGCGTTCGCCGCGGTGGGGTACGCGAAGTTCACCGGAAAGGTCGGGGTCTGCGCGGCGACCTCGGGGCCGGGCGCCATCCACCTGCTCAACGGCCTGTATGACGCCAAGCTCGACCACGTCCCGGTGGTCGCGATCGTCGGCCAGACCAACCGCAGCGCGATGGGCGGCTCCTACCAGCAGGAGGTCGACCTGCTCAGCCTGTTCAAGGACGTGGCCAGCGAGTACGTGCAGGTGGTCAACGTCCCCGAGCAGCTGCCCAACGTCCTGGACCGGGCCCTGCGGGTCGCGCTCGCCGAGCGGGCCCCGACCTGCGTCATCCTGCCCGCGGACGTGCAGGAGCTCGACTACTCCCCGCCGACGCACGCGTTCAAGATGGTGCCGTCCAGCCTCGGGGTGCGCTGGCCGGCGGTGTCCCCCGACGACGCCGGCGTGCGGGCGGCCGCCGAGCTGCTCAACGCCGGGAAGAAGGTGGCGATCCTCGCCGGCCAGGGCGCCCGCGGCGCGCGGACGGAGCTGATCGAGGTCGCCGACCGGCTCGGCGCCGGCGTCGCGAAGGCGCTGCTCGGCAAGGACGTGCTACCCGACGACCTGCCGTTCGTCACCGGCGCCATCGGCCTGCTGGGCACCCGGCCGAGCTACGAACTCATGCGGGACTGCGACACGCTGCTCACCGTCGGTTCGAGCTTCCCGTACACCCAGTTCCTGCCCGATCTACACCAGGCCCGCGGCGTGCAGATCGACATCGACGCCCGCTACATCGGCATGCGCTACCCGTACGAGATCAACCTGGTCGGGGACGCGGCGGCGACCCTGCGGGCGCTGCTGCCCCTGCTCGACCGCAAGGAGGACCGCTCCTGGCCGGAGACGATCGAGGGCAACGTCGCCCGCTGGTGGGAGACCGTCGAGCGGGAGGCGCACGTCGAGGGCAAGCCGATCAACCCGATGCGGCTGTTCTGGGAGGCCTCCGCCCGGCTGCCCGACAACACCATCCTCGCCGCCGACTCCGGCTCCGCGGCCAACTGGTATGCCCGTGACCTGCGCCTGCGTGGGGACATGCGCGGCTCGCTGTCGGGGACGCTCGCGACGATGGGCCCCGGCGTGCCGTACGGGATCGGCGCGAAATTCGGCCACCCCGACCGCCCCGTCGTCGTGTTCGAGGGCGACGGCGCCATGCAGATGAACGGCCTGGCCGAGCTGCTCACCATCGCCCGCTACTGGCACGAGTGGGCCGACCCCCGGTTCGTCATCGCCGTGCTGCACAACAACGACCTCAACCAGGTCACCTGGGAGATGCGGGCGATGCAGGGCGCGCCGAAGTTCACCGAGTCGCAGACGCTGCCCGAGGTGTCCTACGCCGACTTCGCCCGCGCGGTGGGCCTGCACGGGGTGGCCGTCGACGAGCCCGGCCAGCTCGGCCCCGCCTGCGACCGCGCGTTGGCCGCCGACCGCCCCACCATCCTCGACGTCCGCACCGACCCGGGCTTCCCCCCGATCCCGCCGCACACCACGTTCGAGCGGGCCAAGGACACCGCCGAAGCCCTCCTCAAGGGCGACGAGAACCGCCGCGGCATCATCTCCGCCGGCCTGCGCACCAAGGTCCAGGAACTCCTCCCTCACCGCACCTGACCCGCGAAGGGCTCCCTGACGAATCCGGCCCGCCCCTCATGCCGGCACTCGCGTTCGGCCACTCGTCGGGTCCGTCCGAGCCGTGATGATGAGCGTCTGCGGTGACAGTTCGGCGTCGGTATGCCGGGTACGGATGTCCGTGAAGCCGTTGCAGCTCAGCAGGTATTCCCAGGTCGCCGGAGAGTGGGTGTACCAGCGGATGCGTGCCTCCGGCGTCGCAGGGGTGATCCGTCGCCGGTCGGTGCCTCGGACGGAGAAGGCGAGGAGCCCGCCTGGGGGCGGAACTCGGCTTGGAGGCGGTGTCCTTCGTCTCCGTCCTGCTCCGCTCCGAGTCGGCGTCATCGTCCGGGATCGAGAACCTCACGGCAGGAGCCAGGACGATCGCCCTCGCCGAACTCGGGAGCACGGCGAACCGCAACGCGACCGAGATCGTCGGCAACGTTGCCGCGATGAGGTCGGCTCTGCACCTGGCCGACCGCCTCGACGAGCCCGAGGCCGCCCTGTCCTTCACTGCCAACCTGCGCCTGGTCGCCAACCACCGTTGTCCGGTCCGCAGCCGGCGAAGGCGGCGGCCATCTCCTCGGTGACGAGCGCGCTGGCCTGCTCGAAGTGCGCCGGCCGCGGTTCGGCTCGTCCGCCGCTGGGGTGCCGCCACCGGAAGCCGCCACACATCCGGCCCCGGACGCGATGCGCCCGCAGCGCGTGCACGGGACCGGCATCGGAACTCGCCGGGCCGGACATCGCCCGGATCGGGACGCGACGTTGGCAGGATGCGGCGAGTGCACTCCGGATTGGAACCGACCCCGAGCGTGACCAACGTGGCCGGAGTCGCCGCTCGGCACACCCCACCCGGCGCGCTCGTCGACGCCGCAGCTGTCTCCGCGACCGACGTGCGGATCCGGCGCGGGGCCCGCCGGCACGGGCGGGGCGGCCACGAGGTCATCCACGGGGTCACGTTCACCGTGCCCCGAGGCAGCGTGACGGGGGTGATCGGACCGAGCGGCGGTGGGAAGACCACGCTGCTGCGGGGGATCGTCGGGGTGCAGGGCGGGGTGGACGGGGACCTGCGCGTCCTCGGTTACGCCGCCGGCGACGCCTGCCTGCGCCGCCGGGTCGGCTACGCCGCCCAGACCGCGTCGGTGTACGGCGACCTGACCGTGCGGGAGAATCTGCGCTACTTCGCCTCGCTGGCCCAGGCCGACGACCCCGACGATCCCACCCGGGCACCCGGCTACCTCGACACGCTGCTGGCACACGTCGGCCTGACCGAGCAGGCCTCCAGACTGGTCAACCATCTTTCGGGCGGCCAGCGCTCGCGGGCGTCCCTGGCCGTGGCGATGATCGGCGGCACCGACCTGCTCGTCCTCGACGAGCCCACCGTCGGGGCCGACCCGCTGCTGCGCCGGCGGCTGTGGGCCGACTTCCGCCAGCTCGCCGCGCGTGGCATGACCATCCTGGTCAGCTCACATGTGATGGACGAGGCGATCCGCTGCGACCGCCTGCTGCTGCTCTACGAGGGGACGCTGCTCGCCCAGGGCACGCCCGCCGACCTGCTCGCCACCACCGACTGCACCGACCTGGAGGAGGGTTTCCTGCGCCTCGTCGAGGCACCGGACCGCCGGGATGGCCCTCCATCGTCGACGGACACGGGAGGCGGACGGCGCCGACGACGCTCCACCGACGCTCAGACCGGGATCGGGACACGCCGCTTCCCGCAGCCGGGGACATCCCCCCGACGTCGCGACCTGCCCGCGCCGCAAACCCCTCGACGCGGTCCGTACCGACGCCACCGCCATCCGGGTGCTGCGCCAGCTCGGCCGCGACCGCCGCACCCTCGCGCTGGTCCTGTTGCTGCTGCTGACGTTGCGGCTGCTGTTCAACCGGTCCCCCGACACCTTCGACCGGGTGGGGCCGGCGCTGCTCGGGATCTTCCCACTCATGACGATGTTCTTCGTCACGTCCGTCGCGATGCTGCGCGAACGCACCTCCGGCACCCTGGAACGGCTGCTGACCACCCCGGTCGGCCGTGGGGATCTGCTCGTCGGCTACGGGCTGGCCTTCGCCGTGCTCGCCGCGGCGCAGGCCGCGTTCGCCACCGCGCTGACCGTCGGCGCGCTCGGCCTCACCGTGCGGGGATCGGCCCCCATGCTCTTCGTGGCGGCCATTCTCAGCTCCTTCCTCAGGACCACGCTCGGCCTGTGGATGAGCGCGTTCGCCCGCACCGAGTTCGAGGCCGTGCAGCTCATCCCGGCGGCGCTGATCCCCCAGTTCATGCTGTGCGGCATCCTGCTGCCGCGGCACGACATGCTGCCGGCGCTCGACGCGATCAGCACCGTCATGCCGATGACCTACGTCGTCGACGCCATGGCCCGGCTGTCGACGTCGCGGCAGTTCGACCACTGGCTTGCCCGCGACCTCGTGATCGTCGTCGGCTGCACCGTCGCGGCCCTCGGCCTCGCCGCGGTGACGCTGCGCCGCCGGCACCCGTAGGTCCGGCGCTGTGCGAGAGAATCGCGCCGTTACCCCGCCCTCGGCGTCGGTCGGGTGCGGCACATCCGGCCCGCCCCGCCCGGGTGAGCCACCCATATCGGGCTACCATCGACGTGCTGGCTGCCAGGCATACGGCGCTGCGGTGGACCCGTCCCGGGTTCGCCGAGCGAGAGCCCCGGCAGTCTCCGGCGAGATGCGCCGGTCGGGATCGGGTTGATGCGGCATGGAGAGGACGGTCGGCGGTGGATGGATGAGTCCGGCCACGGATTCCCATCCGATGATGATCAGGATGGTCCGCCTTCCAACCGCCGGCCGCGCCTGCCGCAGCCAGGCGGGCGATCCCCGGTGACCCGCGCCGATCCGGGTCCCACCACGCAGACGACCCGGCGCCTGACCGTGTCGGGGCCCCGTCGCTCGGCCACGCCGCCCTCAGATCCGGCCGCCGCGCCCGCCGACCAGGACCAGCCCGTCGGCGAGGACCGGCCGGCGGGGCCCCCTCCCCAGCGCTCGGGCCGGCCATCGCCCAGTCCGGCGACTCCGGTCGAATTCACGGCAACGACCGAGCTGGCCGCGTTGCGCCGCCGTCTCGGCATGCCCGACGTCACCGACAGCCACCGGGCCAAAAGCGATCCTCGGGGTGGGCGGGACACCAGCCCCGGCGCCAGGCAGGACGGCCGGGCCGCGGGCACCGGCCCCGGTCGAGACCATCACCATGGCCGCGAGCTGGACCGAGATCCGGCCCTGTACTCCGTTGGCCGCTCCCAGCGGGCCAGGGAACGCCACCGGGACCCCGACCGCCACCAGGACCCCGACCGCAGCCGGGATCCGCACCGCCGCCGGGGCCCCGACCGCAGCCAGGGCGCCGAAAACGGGCCGCGACGCGGGCGACTCGGAGACTCAGAGGCCGCCGCGGGCCACCGCCAGGGGCATGGATACGGTCACGGCCGCGAGTTCGGCTCTGGACTGGGCCGGGACTCCGAGCCCACCGCCGGGCGGGCCTGGGACCCGCGCGGCGAGGCACCCGCGGGCGAGCGCGATTCCCGGGAACCGGACCCGGCGCGCCGGGTGGAGCCGTTCGACCACGAGCGGACGCAGATCATCCGCGGGCTGCGTGGGCGTCGGGTGCCCGGGCCGGACAACTTTCGCTCCCCACACGCGCCCATAGCCGAGGGCCTGATCCCGATGTACGGCACGATGACCGGGGAGTTCTTCCTCGGTGGGCTCAACCGACCGGATCCGGCGACCGGCGGCCCGGGCGTGCCCGGTGGGACGGCCGTCGCGGACCGCGTCGAGCCGGCCGACTACGGGCTCGCGGACCTCAGCGAGGACGCCGGTTCGGGCGGTCGGCACCGGGTCGAGCGGACCACTCGCGGATCAAGCCGCTCCCGGGCGATCTGGACGCTCGTCGACCAGGTGCTTTCCAGCGGCACGAACGCCGTGATGTCGTTCATCATCGCCCGCAGCGTGAGCTCGTCGGAGTTCGGCGCGTTCGGCGTGGCGTTCGCGATCTTCTCCCTGATGATCGGCTTTTCGAAGGCCGCGGGCACCGCGCCGCTGGGCATCAAGTTCGCGGACGTGTCCCCCCAGGTGTTCCGGGCGGCGGGCGCCGCGGGCACCGGGACCGCCTTCGTCATCGGGCTGTTCTCCGGGGTGGTGACGCTGGTCGTCGGCCTCGCGCTCGGCGGCGGCGTCGGCAACTCCCTGATCGCGATGGGCCTGGTGTTCCCGGCACTGCTGCTCCAGGACGCCTGGCGGCAGGTGTTCTTCGCCGAGGGCCGGCCAGCCGCAGCCGCGGCCAACGACGGGATCTGGGCGATCGTCCAGATCGGGGCGATCTTCCTGCTGATCGTCCGCGATGTGTCGACCTCATGGGCGATGCTGCTGGCCTGGGGCGGGGCGGCAGCCGTCGCGGCCGTCCTCGGGATCTTTCAGGCCGGCTTCCGGCCCGCGACGAACCAGGCCCGGTCCTGGATCGCCGAGCACCGCGACATCAACGGCTACATGAGCGCCGAGTACCTCACCGTCCAGGGCGCCCAGCAGGCCTCGACGCTGCTGCTCGGCACCCTGGGGGCGATCGACCTCGTCGGCGCGCTGCGCGGCGTGCAGACCCTGCTCGGGCCGACGACGATCCTCGCGGTCGGGATCGTGAGCTGGGCGATCCCCGAGTTCTCCCGCCGCAAGGACATGTCCGCTGGGGCACGGCTGCGAGCCGCCTACACGCTGTCCGGGGTGATCGTCACCGTCGGCGTGATCTGGGGAACGGTCTTCCTGTTCCTGCCGGCGAGTATCGGTCACTCGCTGCTCGGCGACACCTGGGGGCAGACCCACCACCTGCTGGCGTTGTCGATCGTGCAGCAGGCGGGGCCAGCGGCGACGGTCGGACCGGCGTGCATGCTCTACGCGATGGGCCAGGCCAAACTCACCTTCCGCGCGAACGCCGTCCTGGCCCCGCAGCTACTCGCCTACCCGATCATCGGGCTGGAGCTCGGCGGCGGGACGGGAGCGGTCGTCGGCTACATCGCGGCGTTCTGGATCACGGTGCCGTACTGGTTCTTCCTCGTCCGCCGGGTCGCCCGCGAGGCGAAACCGGACGGCGCCACCGCCACCAACGCCACCGCCAAGGAGCCGGCCGGAGCGGAGCCCGCCGGATCGAAGGAGCCCGGATGAGGCGGACCGTGCCCGGCCCCGACGGTGGGCGCCCAGAAATTCTTCAGATCACGACCGGCCCGTCGGGGGGCGGCGAACATATAGGTAGGATCTCGACCAGCGTCGAGACCGTTCCGGTGATTGCCGCCTGGCCCCGGGCCAGGCGGGGGGGGTTGAGATGAATCTGCGCATCCTGTATCGATCCGTTGGTTCGGAGAACGCGAAGAACCGGCCAGCGTTCTACAGCAAGCAGCTGGCGCTCGCGTCTCTTCTGCGCGCCGTTGAGCAAGTCGAGATCCCGACGACGATCGTCTTCGTCAACGACGGTCCGATGCCGGCGGATCGCCTTTCGATGATGGCGGACGCCGGCGAGATCATCCCGGTCGCGTGTGGCAGCAATCGCGCGTCGTACCGCCACGTCCTCCGAATGCCCCGGCTGCGCCGCTGGGCCGCCGACGATCTGGTGTGGCTCGCGGAAGACGACTATCTGTACACAGAGAACTCACTGTCCGCGCTGGTTTCCGCCGCCGCCGCCCTTCCGAGCATCGAATACTTCACTCTCTACGGCACGTCGCGACTCTCCCCCACCTCCACCCGTCGGCGCCCACAGATCACCGACGACGCCGTTCACGAGCACGCCCCGCTGATCGAGGGGGTGGCCTGGGCTCGCACCGCCGCCACGACCAGCACCTTTGGTCTGCGCGTCGGCACCCTCGTCGAAGATGAGCTGCTGTTGCGCTCGATCCCCTTCGTCGGCGGCGCCTTCGACCGCGCGACGTGCCTGACGTTGCAGGGCTTCCAACCGTTCCGCCTGCCGGAGCTGGGTGGTGAGCCACCCAAGGTGCAACCGGCGACGGCGGCCGCGCGGATGGCCCGCCGGGCGGCGCTGACCGGACTGCGGGCCACCCTGAACGCGGTCGCGCTGGCTCGGCCCGAGCGACGGCGACGGACCCTGCTGGTCCCCGCGCCCTCCCTGGCCACGCACATGGAGCTGGGCCCCGCGCTCGTCACCGGCCACGACTGGCCCGCGGAGGCCGACGGCGTCCGCGCCTGGATGGCGTCGCGGAACGCGAGCTCCACGGGACCGACGACGAAGCAGACCGCGCCGGCGGGTGCGAGGCCCGCCGGCGCGGCGAGCGGGATCCCCGCGGGCACCGCGGAACCGGGCGTACTGGTGTCGGGCACCTCCCCCCGGGCCGTTTCCGCGAGCGGCGCCGCCACCTCCGCCGCGCCCGCGGCCGGGCGCTCGTCGCCGGCGTCGACCAACCAGTCCTCGGCGCCGGGGGCCGGTGCGACCCCGCCTCCCGCTGCACCGGTCCTACGCAGGCCTTTCGTAACGTGAAAGGCGGGCGGACGCGTCTTTCCCTGGCCCTGCTGATGGTGACCGCACTGTTGACCGTCGGGCTCGCGGCGTGCTCCGGTTCGTCGGAGCCTGAGCCCGGTCCCAGCGGGGTGCACTGGGTGTCCGGCACCAACGGCAACTACCCCGCCGACGTCAACGCCTGGCAGACGTTCACCGGCCGCAAGACCGGGCTCGCGATCGTCTTCACCGAGCGCAGGGACTGGTACAACATGGTCTCGGCGAACTGGCCGACGTCGGCCTTCACCCGGGACAAGTTCCCCGGTGAGCTGTCGATCGCGCAGCCGCCGTTCCCCCGCGACGGCAACGAGGCGACCTGCGCCAGCGGCGCCTACGACAACTACTGGCGCACGTTTGGCACGACGCTGACGAAGTTCGGCCGCGCCGACGCCTACATCCGGCTCGGCTGGGAGCTCAACGGCGACTACATGTACTGGCACGTACGCAATGTCGAGACCTGGAAGACGTGCTTTCGCCGGACCGTGACCGCGCTGCGCTCGACCGCACCGGCCGTAAAGATTGACTGGAACATGAACGCCCACACCGACAAGCTGCCCGGGAGCGGGCGGGACGTGTGGGACGCCTATCCCGGCGACCAGTACGTCAACATCGTCAGCATCGACTCCTACGACCACTATCCCGCGTCGGTCAGTGAGAAGAGCTGGAACCGCCAGTGCCATCAGCGGTCCGGGCTGTGCACGGTGATCCAGTTCGCTCACGATCACGGCAAGAAGTTCGCCGTCCCGGAGTGGGGGGTGGTCCGGTCGGAGGGCGGCGGCGGCGACAACCCCTTCTACATCCAGAAGATGCACGAGACCTTCGCCGCGAATGCCACGAATCTGGCATATGAGGCGTACTACAACAATTCCGAGCCGGCCAACGTCCGGTCATCGCTGTTCAAACCGGATCTGAACCCCAAGTCCTCGAAGCGCTATCTGAAGCTGTTCGGCCCCGCCTCACCCGGCACCAGCTGACCGGCTCCTCCTCGCGGGCGCCTGGCCGGCCGTGGCCGTCGGCGGGTCATCGCTCGGGATGCGGCCGGCCCGCGGCCGAGAAGTCCAAGCCTCTCAGCCGCCGGCGAGCAGGGAACGGATCCGCTCCGGGCCGACCGCCAGCAGCAGCGTGGGCAGGCGCGGGCCGGTGTCCCTGCCGACCAGCAGCCGGTAGAGCAGAACGAAGAACCCGCGCTGGGCCTGCTTGAGCTCGGCGGTGGCCGGCGCGTCCGCGGGCAGCCCGCGCAGCAGCTTGGGCACGGCGTAGGTCAGCGTGGTGAGCCCGTCCAGCGACCAGTCCTCCTCGAGGCCGTCGACGAGGATGGCGAGGGCCTTGGTCTCGTCGGCGCTCAAGCCCGCCAGTGCCGCCCGGTCCGGCTCGGTCCGCACGATGGTGCGCTGCTCGGCGGGCACATGCTCGCCGGTCCAGGCCCGCGCGCAGTCCAGCCGCGGCTGGAGGTCGTCGAGCGTGAACGGCGCCTCCCCCGTGCCGCCGGCTTCGCCTCCACCGGACGCGTCGCTGCCGCAGGCCTGGCGCAGGATCCGCAGGATCTGGGTCGGATCGTCGGCGGTGATGTCGCAGATCGACGACAGCAGCCGGAACGGGAACACGGTGCGCGGCGCATCGACCGGGCCTCCCCCGACGGTCCCCCGCGAACGCGACACCACGGTGACCTCCGCGGGCTCGGCCGCGCCGTCGTCGACCCGCCAGTTCAGCGCGTCCCACTCGTCGTAGACGCGTAGCACCTCCGCGCCGAAGTCGACGGTGATGGCCTGGTTCGGCCGGCGCCGGGCGTAGATCCAGCGCACGATCGCCGGCTCCAGGATGTGCAGGGCATCCGCCGGGGTGGGGGCCCCACCCTCCGACCCGGAGAGTTTGGCCCGCCCGCGGACCCCGACGAAGGAGTACGGCAGGTACACCGGTGGCTCGCCGCCGAGCACCTCCCGGACGATGTGGCCGCCGACGGTGAAGCTTGACCCGGGCGAGGAGTGGTCCACCCCACCGGCCTCGAAGGCGACGCTCTCGAAGGCCCAGCGCATCGGCCAGTCGACCTTCCACACCAGCTTGCCGTTCGCCGGCCCGCGCACGTCGAAGCGGCCGCGGTTGCCGCAGGAGGAGCACGTGTAGTCGCCCTGGCCGGCTACCGGGTCGAAGGAGGCCACCGCCGTCGTGTCACGGCCGCAGTCCTCGCAGTAAGGCCGGAACGGGAAGTAGGCCGACGCCGAGGCCGAACCCTCGTCGTCGTCGGCCCCCTCGTCGGCGGCGACGTCGACGTCCGCCGGCGGGGCCTCCCCTGCCGCCGCCGCTCCCCCGCGCCCGCCGCGCCCAGCCCGGCCACCGGAACCGGCCCTGCCCGACCCAGAGCCAGCCGACCCGGAGCCAGCAGGATCCGAGCCGGCGGGTGCTGCCACGGGCGACGGTTGCAGCGTGCGGTACCGGCCGAGGATGCCGTCTATGGCGGGGGCGGCGGCGATCGCCCGGGCGATGCCGTCCGCGTAGGCGCCCGAACGGTACATCTCGGTCTGGCTGATCTCGCGGACCTCGATGCCGAGGCGACGCAGCGCGTCGCGGAACGGCGCCTTGAACCGCTCCGCCCAGCTCGGGAACTCGCCCCACGGGTCGGGGACGGCCGTCAGCGGCCGGCCGACGTGCTCGGCGAAGTCGGCAGGCACCCCGGCGGGCACCTTGCGCAGCCGGTCGTAGTCATCCCAGGACAGGATGTGCTCGCAGGGCACCCCGCGGGACCGGATCTCCTCGGCGACGAGGTGCGGGACGAGGATCTCCCGCAGGTTGCCGAGGTGAATGGGCCCCGACGGGCTGATCCCCGACGCGCAGACGACCTTCTCGCCGCCCGGGCGCCGCTGCGCCCGCTCGATCGCTTCGTCCGCGGCCTTGGCCATCCAGTCCCGGCGATCAACCACAGTCCCACCACATCTCGACGTCGAACCCTTGGCAACAACCCTAACGGTCTCGCGTGGAGCCGCGTCACCCCGCGGTGGTCGCGGGGGCTGACGCCGTACTGGCGGCGGAAGGCGGTACTCAGCGCAAACGGGCTGCCGTAACCGACGCGGCGGGCCACCGATCCGACGGAGGCGTCCGATTCGCGCAGCAGGTCCGCGGCGGGGTTCCCCATCCCGGCTGGGTGAGGAACCCCGGGTAGGCCAGCCGGCGATCAGGTGCCAAGCGATGCGAATACCGCCGTAAGTTGGACCAGCTCGACGAACTTGTTGTCCGGAGAGCAAACGCGCAGCGCCTCGGTGATCTCCTCCTCGAAGGCGGTTCGCCGGGCGCCCAGCAGCCCCCGAACCTGGAACGAGGTCGAATACAGATAGCCGATGACCTGTTCGATCGTCCACCGTCGTTCGAATTCGTAGAGGATCCGTTCGACCCGCCGAAACGGAGATCTTTTCACGACGATCTCATGGGATTCCATGGTCGGCACGACGACGCCGCTGCCGGCGCGGCGCACGGTTCCCAGGAACTTCGCCTGTGTTTGTTCGATCGCTCGCTGCCAGTCGGTGGCGGGCCGGTCGAGGCCGTAATCGCTGACGATCACGAATCCGCCGGTCGGCGTGACCATGCCGGCGACCGTCGCCAGCACCTGGTCCCGGTCCATCCAGTGGAACGAACGGCCCATGGTCACCAGTTGAAACCGACCGAGGTCCGACGGAAGGTTCTCCGCGGCCGCCGCCACCCAGCGCACATTACGGACACCGGCGCGATCCGCCTGCTGTGCCGCCTCCGCGAGCATCTCCGGTTCCGGATCGACCCCGATGACTTCCCGCATCCGGGCGGCCAGGGCAAGCGTGAGAGTTCCGGGCCCGC